>NZ_JACBXH010000006.1:0-160556 GCF_041381355.1 Pseudomonas sp. LM13 | reverse complement strand
GTTTACGCAGCAAGGGAATCATCCAGCGAGCGCCTCAGATTTCACCCAGGAACGCTCTACAGCGTCGCCCGGACCCGCTGGACCGTATTTGTTGAGCAGCCCAAGAGGCTCGCGACCGCCCGGATCGACTTCCCTTCATCGAGTAGCGTCCGAATGCGCCTGTGAAGGCCCTCGTCCGTTTTCCTTCCTCGATACGCCCCATCGGCCTTGGCCTTCTCGATTCCCTGGGCCTGCCTTCTACGTCGATCTTCGTAATCTTTGCGGGCAACTGCGGCCAGCATGTCAAGTAGCATCGTATTGATAGCCGCCAGCATTCTCCCGGTGAAGTCATCCGGTGCCGCTCGGTTGGCGCTCATGGCTTGGTGGGATGTCGGCAGATCGAGTGCGACCACAAGAACGCCCTTCCCCTGGAGTTCGGCCCGCAGCTTGGACCAGTCAGATTCATTCAGGCGGGCCAGCCGATCCACTTGCTCAACCAGCAGAACATCCCCAGGTTCGCTATCAGCCAGCAGGCGGAACAACTCGGGACGCTTGAGGGTGGCCCCGGATTCATTCTCGATGTAGTAGCCAGCCACTCGATGCCCGAAGCCCTGGGCGAACTCGCGAAGCTGGTCCTTTGCACGGGTGGCGTCTTGTTCAGTAGTGGAAGCTCGGAGGTAAGCGCGGATCAGCATGGAGGGATGCCCTGTAGCGATTTGGATGTAGCTACATTATGTGCATCGAAAAGAATAGTCAACGGGCATTATCGCTACACCCAAGAGCCACGGTTTCGGTTGGGTCCCGGTGTGGCCTTTGATGTATACCGAAATCGACACCTCAGTCGTGCTTGTTCTACGCACTGTAACCACTCCACCCCTTCAGGCCTCGCTACTCGTAGATAACAACAGCTCACAGACGCTCTGCAAGACACAACCCAAGCGCAGCGCTCTTAGAGATTCGTTAGAAATAGCCGAAAATCTCCATATCTAATCAATCTCTATTGACTCTCTACGTAGAAATGCTATTGTGAGGAGGAATAAATCCATCTTAGGAGCCGAAAAAAATGAAAAGTATCACAGCCACTTCCGACGTTACCCCGTGCCTCGTCGTCTATACCTGCAGAGGAATCGAACGAATCTTGAGAGAAGGCGGCAGCCAAGCGTGGCGCATTTCGTCGAGCCATGCCGGAAAAATGCGCTATATCGTATGCATCCAGAACCGAAACCTCGATTGGGGAAATGCGTCCCACCCACACGGGTCGGCATTCCTTATCGGAAAGATATCTGAAATCCGGAAGGTCAGCGTTTCGCCAAAAGGCGTTATTAGAAAGATTGTAGAAATAAGCGAGTACGCCGAGGTTAACATCCCTTGCGGATGGCAAAACGGACGAAATCCCATTGCTTATATGAAGCTCGGCGAGCTCGGATTGACATTGGACGAACTTGAATTCAAACCGGTGTGCTCAGCGCAAGAAACCATGAGGATTGACGGCCGTTACGAAGACGATGATGAGAACGAGGCACAATTGAATGCCTTAGAAGACGATGAGGAAGGGCTGACGATTGACCAAGCCAAAAGAAGGCTGGCTATCGGCCTCGGGGTTGGCGTCGATAAAATCGAGATCCTTATTCGCGCTTGATAGTGAACACTGTATCGGCCAATGAGATAATCGTGAACGGTCACACATGAGGCTGGCTTAAGCTTACAATCCACGCCGAAACCCAGGGGACAGCTTCCTACCTCAGTGTCGGCGGTTCGATTCCGCTCTTGGCCCCGTAAGCCGGAAGCTCAAACTCCGAAGCCGAGTATAAAGCTGGTGGCCGCTTTCACACAGCACGCAGGGGGCCTCATGGTCCCTCCGTTGCTTCACCGTTCAAGGGCCGTCTCCAGCGCCTCCTTCATCTTCTCCACTCCGACCTGTTGCCCTCCTCCGTAGAGGTCAAAGGTGATCGACTGCGAGCTGTGCCCCAGGATCGCCTGGGCAATCACAGCCGAGACCCCATAAGCCTTCAGCAGTGAAGCAATGGAATGTCTCAGCGAGTGAAACGAAAGATTCCCGCGCGCTTCGTAACCGGCAGCAGACTGGAGGGCACCATTTAGGACCGCCGAGAATTGCCCTGTACCGACATTGAAAAGCCGCATCGGAACAGCCTTTGTGGTGTCGGCAGGCTCAAGTAAACCTGGGTGTGACTTGCTCTGGACAAACCCCAGGAAAGCCTCAAGGTCAAACCCAAGGGCACCGTCTACCAGCGGGACCACTCGGACCGAATGACGATTCTTGATGCTCTTTCCGTCCCCCTCGTTGATGTCAATAACCCAGGCATTGCCAACCTGCTTAACGTCACCACTGGTCAACTGGCGTAGCTCCTCAATGCGCGGCCCAGCGATAACCCCAAGAGATAGCGCCCATCGCTCCCAGGAAGCCGCTGGAAGGCCGTTCGCATAGGCCATGATCGACTGTATCTGGTCTGGGGAAAACGCCTTGCGCTTGCTCTGGGACGCCTTGCCGGTGATCTTCAAGCCCTTGTCATAAGTTCGCTCAAGGTGCCCCGTGTTGACTGCCCAAAGCAGGACAGTAGATAGGCGAGCCAGGAGCTTGTTAACCGTAGATGGCGCTCTGCCCTCCAGTAGCTTCTCCTTGAGCCCCACAAGGTCCGACCGGGTGTGAGCCTTGATGTCCAAGCTCCCCAGAGCATCCCCCAGGACGCCGCAGGACGACTTTATGTCGCGCATGGTGCTGGGCTGTAAGTTGCCAGTCTGCTCGGCGATGTAGAGCGCCGCCAGGGCCTCGAAGGTGAGTGGCTGGTGGACGGCTTGAGGTTGTCCCTGAGGTGGACTTACAGATAGGGAAACGGACGATGCTCTGGGGCTATCAGAGACTTCCTGGCTATCTATTTCGTCTATTAACTTCACCAACTGCCTTGGGTCACCTCCCAGCCTCCTCTCAGCCGCCTGCATGATCTGCCTCGCCATGGATACGCCTTTAGCCTGAGGGACAGTCAGGGCGGCAGTCGATGCGATTCGCCCCAGGTCATCATTGAGGTCCGAGTAAGTCAGGCCCATGACATCCAACAGCTCCCACTCCGTAGGAGTCGCCAGAAGGTCCTCAGCGATGGACCGGAGGTGGTCGCGTAGCTCAGGCCATGTTGAGTCGGGATTGTCGAGGTGGAAGGCCCTGAGAGCCGTCTGGAGCTGCTTACTGGTGGTCATTGCGGTAGGTCGGTCGGTAGTGCGGAGCGAGACGGTACAGGATGCCACAGAGCCCTGAGGACGGACCCGAAGGTAATACACACCGGATCGGCGGTAGTGCCACGGTTTGGCGAGGGATGTTTCTAACAGTTTTCTAACAGTAGCGGCTTCGTGTTGCTGGCTCATCGGCTGAAACCCTTGATTCCAGTGGGTTTGAGCCTCTTCGAGGGTGGTTCTACAGCAACTACAAGGTCAGCCGCGACCTGCTAGAACTGCGGAACCTGGCGCTGGTGGCGGATTTGATGATCCGCTCGGCAATGGAGCGCAAGGAAAGTCGTGGGCTGCACTACACCCTCAATTATCCCGAGCTGCTCGCCCACGCCGCAGACACTATCCTGGTACCGCCCACCTACGCCGACTGAATTTAAGACGCACCCTCAGGCGACGATGCTGATCCTGCCGCAGCGCGTCGCAGGGCACGCAGACACTGCCGGCAAAACGGCGTCCCGGCACACGAAAACGCAGCACTATGATCAGCGGCAGCGCCAGGCTGTCCGGCAGCAGTTGTATTGGCTGCCATCCCTGCCCAGCACTCCATAACTGCCAACCGTGTTCGTCGTGGCGCAGGCCACGCCAGGCCCCTTCCGCCGACAGCAAAATGGCCTTTGGCAGCACGTACCAGGCATGTACGCCGCACAACAGCCAGCAACCCAGCGACGCCCAGCCAGGCAGGCCGGACAGGGCGATGGCCATCAGTGCGAACGACTGAACAAGCAGGTAGAAGGCGAACAGCAGCCGCGACGGCCGCCAGTGACATTCGAAGTGCTGGCTACTTGGGCTGGACACGATCGAGAATCATGCGGACCATGCGACGCAGGTCCTCGTCTTCTGGTTCGCCTCGCTGCATGAACCAGCCGAACATGTCCTGGTCCTCACAACTCAACAGCTTGCGGTAGCGACGCTGATCCTCTTCATCGAGTCCCGGATAGACTTCCTTGACGAAAGGCACCAGCAGCACATCCAGCTCCAGCATGCCGCGGCGACTTTGCCAGAACAGACGATTGAGTTCGGATTGCTCGGCCATACAACGGCTCCTTTTGAGAAGGCCGGCATTATAACGGCTGTCTCGCACTCATCAGCCGCTTTTTTCACCCGCCAGCAACGGCCACTGCGCAACCGTTTTCAGCGGCCTGCTATGATGTCCGCCCGGATTCAGACGGCGACCGATCATGACCGACACTGCTTATTTCTGCGTTCTGTCGCATGAAGGCGTCCTTGCCGTGCGCGGCCCGGATGCCAGCAAATTTCTCCAGGGTCAACTGACCTGCAATCTCAACTATCTGAATGCCGAAACATCCAGCCTGGGCGCACGCTGCACTCCCAAAGGCCGGATGCAATCGAGCTTCCGCATCGTATCGGACGACGATGGCTTTCTTCTGGCCATGGCCAGCGAGCTGCTGCAGTCGCAACAGGCGGACCTGAGCAAATACGCCGTTTTCTCCAAGTCGCGACTCAGCGATGAGTCATCCCGATGGTGTCGTTACGGGCTGTTTGGAGGCGACGGTGCGCTGGTCAGCCTGGGCCTGGACTTGCCGCAAAGTCCCGACAGCGTGGTACGAGGCACCGGCCTGATCGCTATCCGACTGCATGACGGCCGTGCAGAACTCTGGGCCTCTGATGAGGCTGAACAGGTCCGGTCCCGCCTGAGTGCGCAGCTGAAAGAGGCAGCACTTGATCGCTGGCTGCTCGACCAGATTCGCGCCGGCATCGGCCAGGTCTTCGCCAGCACCCGCGACTTGTTCATCCCGCAGATGATCAACCTGCAGGCACTTGGCGGCGTGAGCTTCAAGAAAGGTTGCTATACCGGCCAAGAAATCGTGGCGCGCATGCAGTACCTCGGCAAGCTGAAGCGCCGCCTTTACCGTCTTGCGACCCGCGGCGAGCCAGACGAACTGCCAGCGCCAGGCATCGAGCTGTTCTCCCCCGTTCACGGCTCGAGCGTTGGCGAAGTGGTGCTGGCCGCCACCAGCACAGACAGAATCGAATTGCTTGCCGTAGTGCAGGAGGATGCTGTCGCGGATGGGCGGCTGTACCTCGGCTCGCCGGACGGATTGCCTTTGGAACTGCTAGAGCTTCCTTACAACCTCGATCCTGATCGGGAAATTCAGCGTTAGTGCGAACCGGAGCCGGCACGCACGAGCCAAGAGGCGCACCATAGGGACTGTATGCAGCAGTATCTGGACAAGCGCCCGAGCGACACCGACCGACACCTAAAGGAATGACATGAGCACCCTTGCAGAGAAAGTCCAGCGTGAACTGACAGATGCGATCGAGAATGATGAGCTGGTTCTGCCCACGCTCCCGGAGGTCGCGTTGCGCGTACGCGAAGCCGCGGAAGACCCGGACATCAGCATACCGGCACTGAGCAAGGTCATCGGCAACGATGCAGCGCTCACCGCGCGCATCATCAAGGTCGTCAACAGCCCGCTGTTGCGCACCAGCCGGGAAATCGACGACCTGCAGATGGCGGTCAGCCGCCTCGGCATCAACTACACCTGCAACCTGGCGACTGGCCTGGCCATGGAGCAGATGTTCCAGGCCACCACCGATATCGTCGACCGCAAGATGCGTGAGGTCTGGAACAAGAGCACCGAAGTGGCCGCCATCAGCCATGTGCTGTGCCGTCATTACACGCGCCTGATGCCAGACCAGGCGACTCTTGCGGGGCTGGTTCATCAGATTGGTATCCTGCCGATACTGACCTATGCCGAAGAGCACGGCGCACTGCTTGCCGATTCGTTCAGCCTCAACCACGTCATCGACCGGATCCACCCCCTGGTTGGCGAAAAGATCCTGCGTACCTGGGACTTCCCCGACTCGATCGCGTCGGTGGCCGGCCAGTACACCGATTTCCAACGCAACTCCGATAGCGTCGATTACGTGGACATCGTCCAGGTCGCCACCCTGCAGAGCCACCTCGGCAGCCAGCACCCCTATACCCAGCTTGACTGGAACAACATCCCCGCCTTCAGCAAGCTGGGGCTCGACCCGAATACGCTCCTCCAGGAAGACGAAGACCTGTCAGCTGCGATGGACGCAGCGATGACGATGCTTCATTAACCCGGCCCACTCGCTCACCGTTCGCCGAGCACGAGGAACCGTCCCTGTGGCGCCTAGTCACAAAAAGGGACGGCAATCTCGCCGCATCGTGCCTCGCACCCCACTGCGCCGACACGAATCAGGTAGAAAGGACGCAATGAGCAGAACAACAACCAAGACCTTCTTCTCGGGCGCCCTTGCCCTGCTGTTCGGCTTCGCCGCGAATATCGCGCTGGCTGCCGAAGGAGATAACTTCGTCGACGAGGCCTCGGCCAAGGGCATCGCCGAAATCGAAACGGCAAAGATGGCGCTGGACAAAGGCACGTCCGAGGATGTGAAGCAGTTCGCCCAGAAGATGATCGACGACCATACCCAGGCCAATCAAAAACTTGCGCAACTGGCCCAACAGAAGAACCTCGAGATGTCCGACGAGGCCACACTGATGGACAAGGCGAAGGCGATGATTCTCCAGCTGCGTGACGGCGAGAACTTCGACGAGGCTTATGCCAACAATCAGGTCGTCGCGCATGAACAAACCATTGAGCTGTACCGGGATTATGTCGAGGGCGGCGACAACCCGGACCTCAAGCAGTTCGCCCAACAGACCCTGCCCAAGCTGGAAGAACACCTCAAGCAAGCGAAGGAACTACAGGCCAAGCACGGCCAGCAGAACTGAGGCCCGAACCCGATGCCGCAAGCCGGCATCGGGTCATACCCGGTCAGGCAGTTGCCAGTCGATCGGCTCAAGACCTTGCTGTCTCAGAAACTGATTGGCACGACTGAAGTGCCCGTTACCCAGAAAACCACGATGCGCCGACAGTGGCGAAGGATGCGCCGACTTGAGCATCAAATGCCGCGTCGGATCGATCAGTCGCGCCTTCGACTGTGCGTGCGCCCCCCAGAGCATGAACACCAGATGCGGGCGACACTCGCCAACCACCTCGATCACGCGGTCGGTGAATTGCTGCCAGCCAGCCTTGGCATGGGATCCTGCCAAGCCCTGCTCCACCGTCAGCGAGGTGTTTAGCATCAGCACCCCCTGTTCCGCCCAGCGCTGCAGATAGCCGTGAGAAGGAACCGGTAGGTTGAGGTCGCGCTTGAGCTCCTTGAAGATGTTCTGCAACGACGGCGGCGGTGCCACGCCAGGCTGCACCGAGAAACACAAGCCGTGCGCCTGCCCTGGCCCGTGATAAGGGTCCTGCCCGAGGATGACCACTTTGACCTGCTCGAGGGGCGTCGAGTTGAGCGCATTGAAGATCAGCGGCCCCGGCGGGAAGATCACCTTGCCGGCAGCCTTTTCGCGACGCAGAAACGCGGCCAGTTGCTGCATGTAGGGTTTGTCGAACTCGTCGCGCAGGGCTTCTTTCCAGCCAGCCTCGAGCTTGATGCGATCATCCTGGGTCATGAGCGGTTTCTGGATAGCCAAACGGCGGAACCCTAAGGAACGCCGGGCGCCCTTGTCAACGCCGAAACGCCTCGACCATTGCGTCACCGCAATATCATCCCCCTCCTTTAGTCATAATTGCACCTGGCTCACGGACTGATGCGGACAAGGCTTCCGATGCGCACATAAAGAGTGACGCCTACCCCAGCCGCAGGGTAAAAAAGCCAACTGCCGACAAACCAATAACAAAAGCGACAACAAGGAACATGCAATGAACCGGATTACTCTTCTGGCGCTAGGGCTGGGGTTTTGTCTTACGGCTCAGGCTGCCGATCCCATCACACTCGGCCTCAATTACCCCCGCACTGGCAGCTACAAGGAAGAAGGTCTGGCGCAGATGCGGGGCGCCCTGTTGGCCATCGACGAAATCAACGAAGCAGGAGGCGTGCTCGGCCGCCCGCTGCAACTCATCAGCCGCAATACGGCCTCACGCCCCGAGAAGGCGGTCGCCAATGTCGACAAGATGGCCGACGAAGGCGTCGCGATGCTGTTCGGCGGCGTCTCCAGCGCCGTGGCTATCGCAGCGAGCAAGCGCGCCAAGGAAAGAGGGCTGCTCTACTTCGGCACGCTGACGTACTCCAACGACACGACCGGCAAAGACGGCCACCGCTACATGTTCCGCGAGTGCAACAACGCCTGGATGAGTGCGCGCGTGCTGGGGCAGTATCTGAACGAGAACCTGCCGGGCAAGAACTACTTCTATATCACTTCCGACTACACCTGGGGCCATACCAGCGAGAGCTCGTTGCGCCAGGCTACGGGCACCGTCGACCAGAACAGGCATCCAGGTATCAAAACGGCATTTCCGGGCGCTCGCCTGTCCGATTACCGGGCAGCACTGGAGAAAGCCGCCAGCAGTAACGCCGACGTCCTGGTACTGGTGCTTTTCGGCGAGGACATGGTGCGTGCCATGCGCATCGCCGATGATCTAGGCCTGAACAAGAGGATGCAGATCGCTGTTCCCAACCTGACGCTGTCGATGGTCGAACTGGCCGGCCCCGACATCATGCACGGCGTTCTTGGCACGGAGCCCTGGACCTGGCGAGTTCCAGACCTGGAGGGTTCCGAGCGCGGCAAGGCCTTCGTCCGGGATTTCGGCGAGCGCTACCAGACCCACCCGTCGAGCTCCGCTGCCTCGGCCTATAGCATCGTTCATCAATGGGCGGATGCAGCCAAACGGGCTAGGAGCATCGGCAGCGAGCAGGTCATCGCGGCGATGGAAGACCACAGCTACACCCTGCTTAAGGATCGCCAGCAATGGCGCGCGTTCGACCATCAGAACGTGCAGTCGGTCTACGCAGTGCGCGTGAAGCCGCGCGAGGAAGTTCTCAAGGACCGCTTCAAGCAGGACTATTTCGAGATCGTCCATCGTCTGTCCGGCGAGCAGGCCGCCCCTTCGCTGACCGAGTGGCAGGAAGAGCGCCGTGCCGGCGGGCAGCCGACTAGGCTACAGTGACCTGCAACGGCAGCGCCTGACGCGAGCAGGCGCTGCCAACGGGACTTTTCTGGGACCGGTGTCCACTGCAACCTCGGCGAGCTTGGGATACAGGCGCGGAGGCAGATTCAGGCGCCGGCCGGCAGCCCTGACCTGTCAAGAGGATCTCGATATGACTACCGCACTAGAACCCTATCAAGCCGGCGTCTTCGACCTGACTCACAAGCTGACCGTGGAAAAACACGGTCACACCGCCCTCATCACCATCAATCACCCACCGGCCAATACCTGGGACCGAGAGTCGCTGATCGGTCTCAAGCAAGTGGTGGAGCATCTCAACCACGACGATGATATCTATGCTCTGGTGATCTGCGGCCAGGGCGAGAAGTTCTTCAGCGCCGGCGCCGACCTCAAGCTATTCGCCGACGGCGACCGAAACCGAGCGCGGGAGATGGCCCGGCGCTTCGGCGAAGCCTTCGAAACGCTGCGCGATTTCCGCGGTGTCTCGATCGCCGCAATCAACGGTTTCGCCCTCGGTGGTGGGCTTGAGTGCGCGCTGGCTTGTGACCTGCGCATCGCTGAGCAGCAAGCGCAGCTGGGCCTGCCGGAAGCCTCGGTCGGACTATTGCCCTGCGCTGGCGGCACTCAAGCCCTGGCCTGGCTGGTCGGCGAAGGCTGGGCAAAACGCATGATCCTCTGCGGCGAGCGCATCACCGCGGAGACAGCACTACGCATCGGCCTAGTCGAGCAGGTGGTCGAACCTGGCCAGTCGCGCGGCCATGCCCTGCTCCTCGCCTCCCGCGTGGCACGCCAGAGCCCAGTGGCGGTACGCGCCATCAAACCTCTGATCGACGGAGCACGGCTACGGGTTCCCGCCACGTTCGCGGCGGCAGAGCGCGAGGCGTTCGTCGGATTGTTCGAAGCCGAAGACACGCTCGAGGGCGTCAACGCCTTTCTCGAAAAGCGCGATCCGCGCTGGCGCAACCGCTGACGCATCCGTAGCGGGACTTGTGCAGGTCGTTCAGCTGCCGATATGACGCACCTTCGGCAGCGAAGCTCGTTCCGACTGAACGACACCGGCCTTGTCTGAATAATGCGGTTTCAACGCCGGTAGGGTCGGTACTGCTGCTGGTAGCGGCCGTCCCGGTTGTAATGAGGCCGCAGCCGATGATCGCGGCCGTCGCGAATGATGTGCGGGCGTTGCTGACGATGATCCGGGGGCCAGTGCTCGCGGCGCTCGAAACCGCGGTGACGATCGTAGTACTGCGGTGGGAGCTGGCTCTGATACCGCGGCGGCAGGTTACGTGGATACTGAGGATAGTGCGAATAAGGGCTGCGCGGATCGTACTGACGGGGACGGCTGTCATGCCGATAGCCACGGTTGTAGCCCTGGCCGTAGCCGGCACTATAACCATGGTTGTAATAGCGTGGGCTTTCAGCCTGGAACACCCAGACGCCGTCTCGCCGATCCGCCTGCGCCTGCAGGCTCGCCCCCAGGCCGAGGCACAGCAGGACCAATAATGATCGAATGCTCATGGGAACACCTCCGATGGTGTCATGGACCCCAGCTCATCAGACCACAACCAGCGGCCAGCTGCTGAAACGGCGGACAACCGGCGGCCATGTAGCGTCTGGGCCTGCTCCAGATGTCGCCGGATCAGCGCGACGGGCTGCCGCAGCTTGTATGCCCGCCGCCGCTTCCCGATAATAGCGGCCCTTTAGCCCCACGGCTCTCGCAGAGCGCGACGGAACGGGAACAGACCCTAGATGACCGAACTCGCCCTGATCATGGTTAGCGCCATTCTGGTCAACAATTTCGTGCTGGTGCAGTTCCTCGGTCTATGCCCGTTCATGGGCGTGTCGAAGAAGATCGAGACGGCCATCGGCCTGTCGCTGGCGACCACCTTCGTGTTGACCTTGGCAGCGATGTGCAGCTATCTCGTTCAGCAGTACGTGCTCAAGCCGCTGGACCTGGAATTCCTGCGCACCATCAGCTTCATTCTGGTGATTGCCGTAACCGTCCAGTTCACCGAAATGGTGGTAAACAAGACCAGTCCGCTGCTCTATCGCGTGCTCGGCATCTTCCTGCCGCTGATCACCACCAACTGCATCGTCCTAGGCGTGGCCCTGCTCAACGCCAACAAGGCCGAGTTCACCTTCCTGACCGCCACCGTGAACGGCTTCGCCGCGGGGCTGGGCTTTTCCCTGGTGCTGGTGCTGTTCGCCGCCATGCGTGAGCGCATCGCCATTGCCGATGTGCCCAGATCGTTCCAGGGCGCGGCGATCGGCATGATCACCGCCGGCCTCATGTCGCTGGCCTTCATGGGCTTCACCGGACTGATCAAGCTATGAGTGCGGTTCTCATCGCAGTGCTTGCACTGCTCGCCCTGTGCCTGCTTGGCGGTGCCATCCTCGGTTTCGCCGCCGTGCGCTTTCGCGTCGAGGGCGACCCCATCGCCGAGCAGATCAATGCCCTGCTGCCGCAGACCCAGTGCGGCCAGTGCGGCTACCCGGGCTGCAAGCCCTACGCCGAGGCCATCGCCGGCGGCGACAAGATCAACAAGTGCCCGCCGGGCGGCGAAGCGACCATCCAGGCGCTGGCCGACCTGCTCGATGTCGAGCCGGAACCGCTGGATGCCGAAGGCGGCGAGAAGCCGCAGATGGTCGCCTACATCCGCGAAGCCGAGTGCATTGGTTGCACCAAGTGCATCCAGGCCTGCCCGGTGGACGCCATCGTCGGTGCCGCACGGCAGATGCATACCGTCATAATCTCCGAGTGCACCGGCTGCGACCTCTGCGTCGAGCCCTGCCCGGTGGATTGCATCGACATGATCGAGGTCGGCAGCAACCTGCAGAGCTGGAAGTGGAACCGGCCGCTGGCGCCCGGCCAGCTGATCGCGACTGACCGGGAGCAGGCGGCATGACCTCACTCAAGGTATGGGACATCCACGGCGGCATCCATCCGCCGGAGCACAAGGAGTTGTCCAACCGCACCCCGATCCAGCCTGCGCCACTGCCCAAGCGCCTGGTCCTGCCCTTGGCGCAGCACCTGGGCGCACCGGCCGAACCCTGCGTGACGCTCGGCGAACGCGTGCTCAAGGGCCAGCAGATCGCGCTCGCCAGCGGTTTCGTCAGCGCCGCGCTGCACGCGCCGACATCCGGCGTGGTCAGCTTCATCGGCCCACAACCCTACCCGCACGTCTCGGGCATGCTCGTCGACGCAATCGTCATCGACAGCGATGGTGAGGACTGCTGGCTCGAACTCGAGCCCCACCCCGATTACCGTGCGCTGGAGCGTCCGGTGTTGCTCGAACTGATTCGTCAGGCCGGAATCAGCGGCCTCGGCGGCGCCGGCTTTCCCACTGCGGTCAAACTGACCCCGCCACCGACACAGCGCATCCGCACACTGATCATCAACGGCACCGAGTGTGAGCCGTACATCACCGCCGACGACCTGCTGATGCGCGAGAAAGCCGCCGAACTAGTGGCGGGTATCGAAATCCTCGCGCACCTGATCCAACCGCAGGACGTGCTGATCGGCATCGAGGACAACAAACCCGAGGCCGTCGCCGCGGTGCGCGCCGCCATCGGAGAGCGCCCATTCGTGCTCAAGGTCTTTCCGACCAAGTACCCCTCCGGCGGCGAGAAGCAGCTGATCCAGATTCTGACTGGCGAAGAGGTGCCCAGCGGTGGCCTGCCCGCGGATATCGGCATGCTCTGCCAGAACGTCGGCACCTGCGTTGCTATCCATGACGCCGTGCTGCTCGGCAAACCGCTGATCTCGCGAATCACCACCCTCACCGGCGAAGCACTTGCGCGCCCGATGAACGTCGAGGTGCTGATCGGCACGCCAGTCGAAGAACTGCTCGCGTTCGCCGGACTCGAGCAGAGCCGGCTCAACCGCCTGATCATGGGCGGCCCGATGATGGGCTTTACCCTGCCGTCCCTCGACGTGCCGGTGATCAAGACCACCAACTGCCTGCTCGCCAGCACGCTCGAAGAACTGCCTCCGCCGCCGCCAGCGCTGCCCTGCATCCGCTGCGGCGAGTGCGCCGAGGCCTGCCCGGTCAGCCTGCTGCCGCAGCAGCTGCATTTCTTTGCCCTCGGCCAGGAGCACGAGCAGCTCAAGGCCCATAACCTGTTCGACTGCATCGAGTGCGGAGCCTGCGCCTACGTCTGCCCGTCGAGCATCCCGCTGGTGCAGTACTACCGCGCCGCCAAGGGCGAGATCCGTGAGTTGGAGCAGAAGCAGCAGAAAGCCGAGCACTCCAAGCAGCGCTTCGAACTGCGCCAGGAGCGTCTGCGCCGCGCCGAAGAACAGAAGGAAGCCGAGCGCAAGGCCCGCGCCGAGCGCGCCGCACGCGCCAAGGCGGCGCAGGGCGAAAGCGTGCAGACGGCCTCCGATAGCGCCGCTGCAACCCCGAGCTCAGCGCCCAAATCGGGGCTCTCGGAAAGCCAGAAGAAATTGAAGATCGAAGCCAGCATGGCCCAGGTCGCCCTGAAGAAGGCCGAAAAGCAGCTCGCCGCACACGACACGCCCGAACTTCAAGCCCAGGTTGCCGATCTGCGCAAAGCCGCCGAAGCGGCGCAGCAGGCACTCGATGCCGCCATGCAGGAGAGCGCCAGCGCCGCGCCTACCGCAAAGCCAGCGGACGACGAGGCGCTGAAAAAGGCCAAGATCGAAACCGCCATGCTCAAGGCGCAGATCCGCAAGCTGGAAAAGCTCGAAGCGCCGGACGACGACCAGCAGGCCGAGCTCGCGCGTCTACGTCAGCAGCTGCACGAAGCCGAACAAACCTTGGCAGCCGCGCAGAGCGCCGCGCCCGCTCCCGCCGCCAAACCAGCGGATGACGAGGCGCTGAAAAAGGCCAAGATCGAAGCCGCCATGCTCAAGGCGCAGATCCGCAAGCTGGAAAAGCTCGAAGCACCGGACGACGACCAGCAGGCCGAGCTCGCGCGTCTGCGTCAGCAGCTGCATGAAGCCGAACAAACCTTGGCAGCCACCCAGAGCGCCGCGCCCGCCCCAGTCGCCAAACCAGCGGACGACGAGGCGCTGAAGAAGGCCAAGATCGAAGCCGCCATGCTCAAGGCGCAGATCCGCAAGCTGGAAAAGCTCGAAGCGCCGGACGACGACCAGCAGGCCGAGCTCGCGCGTCTGCGTCAGCAGCTGCACGAAGCCGAACAAACCTTGGCAGCCGCGCAGAGTGCCGCCCCCGCTCCCGCCGCCAAACCAGGGGACGACGAGGCGCTGAAAAAGGCCAAGATCGAAGCCGCCATGCTCAAGGCGCAGATCCGCAAGCTGGAGAAGCTCGAAGCGCCGGACGACGACCAGCAGGCCGAGCTCGCGCGTCTGCGTCAGCAGCTGCACGAAGCTGAACAAGCCCTAGCAGCCGCCCAGAGCACCGCTCCAGCTCCCGCCGCCAAGCCGGCGAGCGACGAGGCGCTGAAAAAAGCCAAGATCGAACTGGCGATGAAACGCGCCGAACTGAAGAAAGCCGAGAAGGCCTACGCGCAAGAGGCGGAACTCAGCCGGCTGCGCGACGCGCTGCAGGCGGCCGAAAAAGCCCTGCATGCGGCCGAAGAAGCCTCGCACAAGCCTGCCCCGGAACTGGTGCGCACCAGCAAGCCCGGTGTCGATGAGCGCCAGCGCGAACTGAAGACCGAGGTTGCCTTCGCCCGCGCCGATCTGCGCAAGCTGGAGCGAGACGAACAGACCGAGCCAACGACACTGGAAGCCGCTCGCCTGCGACTCAGCGAAGCCGAACGGCAGCTGGCGGACTATCAGCAATCGTGAGAAATGACCGCTGCACCGGTGTGCTGGTGTAGTCGCTCGACAAGTCAGAGAGATTCGAGGAAGTGGCCCAGGCCACGCCCCAAGACAACACCTTCACCGGAGAGCCAATGGCCCTGCCCCGCATCACCTCGCCCCACGCCAAGGGCGCCAACCGTACCCAGCGGGTCATGCTGCTGGTGCTCGCGGCCACCCTGCCCGGAGTGGTTGTGCTGACCTGGCTCTACGGCGCCGGCACGCTGATCAACCTCGCCTGGGCATCGCTCGCCGCACTTGCCTTCGAAGCGGCGATTCTCCGCCTGCGGCAGCGGCCGGTGGGCTTCTTTCTGCGCGACGGCAGCGTGCTGGTCACCGCCCTGCTGCTGGCCTTGGCGTTGCCGCCCTACTCGCCCTGGTGGCTGACGCTGATCGCCACCGGCTGCGCTGTGGTGTTCGGCAAGCAGCTGTATGGCGGCCTGGGCCAGAACCCCTTCAACCCGGCGATGATCGGCTACGTAGTGGTACTTATCTCCTTCCCGGTGGAGATGACCACCTGGCCGGTGCCACACAGTGTCGGGCTGAGTGCCGGCCTGCAGCATATCCTCGGTATCGCTTCGCTTCCCGACGGCTGGACCCAGGCCACCGCCCTGGATGTGCTCAAGGTGAACAAGAGCCTGACCATCGACGAACTCTGGCGCAACCCGGCCTTCGGCCACTTCGGCGGCATCGGCTCGGAAGTGGTGAACCTCGCGTTTCTTGCTGGCGGCCTGTTCCTGCTACACAAGCGGCTGTTCAGCTGGCACGCGCCAGTCGGCATGCTCGGCGCGCTGATGCTGATGAGCCTGCTGTTCTGGAACGGCTCGGGTTCCGATAGCAACGGTTCGCCGCTGTTCCATCTACTCAGCGGCGCCACCATGCTCGGCGCCTTCTTCATCGTCACCGATCCGGTCAGCAGCGCCACCAGCCCACGCGGACGCCTCATTTTCGGTGCTGGTGTCGGTGTGCTGGTATACGTCATCCGCGCCTGGGGCGGCTATCCGGACGGTGTCGCCTTTGGCGTGCTGCTGATGAATCTCGCCGCTCCCACCATCGATTACTACACCCGCCCGCGCACCTACGGCCACCGCAAGGCCGAGCGCGGCTTCAAGCTGGGCGAATGACATGATAGTTCCGGAAATCAGCCGCTCGATGCTGAAGAACGCCACGGTGCTGGGCCTGTTCGCCATCGTTACCGTGGGCGCTGTGACTCTGCTGCAGCAGGGCACTGCCGAGCGCATCCAGGCCGCTGAACGCGCCGCCCAGGTACGTGCGCTGGGCGAGATCCTCCCGGCTGGTAGCTACGACAACCATCTGCTCGACGACAGCGTGCTGGTTCAGGATCGCCTGCTAGGCAACCGAAGCCCATTGCCCGCCTATGTCGCCATCAAGGATGGACGCCCCACCGCCGTGATCCTCCAGGCCATCGCTCCGGACGGCTACAGCGGCGCGATCCATCTGCTGGTGGGTATCCATGCCGACGGCCGGGTCGCTGGCGTGCGAGTCATTGGCCACCGGGAAACCCCCGGTCTCGGCGACAAGATCGAGCTCGCAAAGAGCCCCTGGATTCGAAGCTTCGAAGGCAAGTCGCTAACGAGCCCGGAGGCCGACGGCTGGGCGGTGAGGAAGGACCGCGGTGAGTTCGACCAGTTCGCGGGCGCCACCATCACACCGCGCGCTGTGGTCGGTGCGGTGCATCGTGCCCTGCAGTACTTCGATGCACACAAGGCCGAGCTACTGGCTGCCGAAGGCGCGACGACCGAGGCCGCTGGCGACGTTTTGGAAAGCCGCACCGAGCCCGCCGAAGCCACCGTCCACTCACGCGCCGGCGGTGCCGCCACACGCGACGAATTGCGCACCACCGAGCCGGCCGCCGAGCCGCAAGGGGACCAGCCATGAGCACACCCAGCTACCGCGAACTGACCGTCAACGGCCTGTGGAAGAACAACCCGGCGCTGGTGCAGCTGCTCGGTCTCTGCCCGCTGCTCGGCGTCAGCAACTCGGCGGTCAACGCACTCGGCCTCGGCCTGGCGACCATGCTGGTGCTGACCTGCTCGAACATCGGCGTATCGCTGGTGCGCGGCGTGGTCAACACTGCCGTGCGCCTGCCGGCGTTCGTGATGATCATCGCCGCGCTGACCACTTGCATCGAGCTGCTGATGCAGGCCTTCACCTACGAGCTGTATCAGATCCTCGGCATCTTCATCCCGCTGATCACCACCAACTGCGTGATCCTCGGCCGCGCCGATGGCTTCGCCGCCAAGCACAACCCGCTGATCGCCGGCTTCGACGGTCTGATCATGGGTATCGGCTTCTGCCTGGTGCTTGTGGTGCTGGGCGGCCTGCGCGAGCTGTTCGGCACCGGCGCGCTGTTCGCCAACATGCACCTGCTGTTCGGGCCGGTCGCCAGTGACTGGCAGATCACCCTGTTCAGCGACTACAAGGGCTTTCTGCTGGCCATCCTGCCGCCTGGCGCTTTCATCGTCCTAGGCCTGCTGATCGCCCTGAAGAACCGGATCGACGAACAACTCGCCGAACGTGCCCGTGCTGCCCAGCCAGCTGCGCCGGCTGCCAGCCGCCGAGTACGGGTGACCGGGGTGATCGAGTGACCCCGTTCCGATGAATGCCGAAAAACGCCGGGAGATCTTCCGCCGCTTCCATGACGACAATCCCGAGCCGAAGACCGAGCTGGCCTACAGCACACCCTTCGAGCTGCTGATCGCAGTGATCCTCTCGGCCCAGGCCACCGACGTCGGCGTGAACAAGGCCACCGCCAAGCTGTTCCCGGTGGCCAATACCCCGGAAGCCATCTATGCCCTCGGCTACGATGGCCTGTGCGAATACATCCGCACCATCGGCCTGTACCCGAGCAAGGCGAAGAATGTCATCGAAACCTGCCGCCTCCTGATCGAGCAGCATGGCAGCCAGGTACCGGACAACCGCGAGGCGTTGGAAGCATTACCCGGAGTGGGTCGCAAGACCGCCAACGTGGTGCTGAACACCGCCTTCCGCCAGTTCACCATGGCGGTGGATACGCATATCTTCCGGGTCAGCAACCGCACCGGCATCGCCCCCGGCAAGAACGTGCTGGAGGTCGAGCGCAAGCTGATCCGCTTCGTGCCAAAGGAGTATCTGCTGGACGCGCATCACTGGCTGATCCTGCATGGTCGCTATGTCTGCAAGGCGCGCAAACCGCAGTGCGGCAGCTGCCGGATCGAAGACCTCTGCGAATACAAGCACAAGACATCTGACGATTGAGCGGATAGCGAAAAAGCCAGCCGCACGATTGAAAAAAACTTTTTTACCGCCTCCAGATTTGCCGCTATAAGGTGCGCCAAGAGCGCCCCGTAGCCTTGGAGTGAACAAGTGGCCGAGAAAGAAGACATTCAGATCGAAGACGATTTCATCGCCGAAGATGACGACGAGGGCAGCGAAGCCCCAGTCGAGGTCGCCAAGACCAATCTGACCAAGCGCCGGATCATCGACAACCTGCTCGAGGAACGACGCCTGCAGAAAGAGTTGAACGACTTCGACTTCGATCTGTAAAAGAAAAAGCCCCGCAAGGGGCTTTTTCATGCCTGCCGATCAGTCGGCTCGGGACGGAGACAGGAGTTCGATCTTGTAACCATCCGGGTCCTCGACGAACGCCAGGATGCTGGAGCCATGTTTCATCGGCCCAGGCTCACGGGTGATCTTGCCGCCACGTGCGCGGATGTCTTCGCAGGCCTTGTAGACATCTTCGACTTCCAGGGCAATATGCCCGTAGCCGTTGCCCAGCTCGTACTTTTCCACGCCCCAGTTGTGGGTCAGCTCGATCACGCTGTTGTGCGCCTCGTCACCGTAGCCGACGAAGGCCAGGGTGAATTTGCCTTCCGGATAATCCTTGCGGCGCAGCAGGGTCATGCCCAGCACCTCGGTATAGAAGGCGATGGATTTGTCCATGTCGCCGACGCGCAGCATGGTATGCAGCAATCTCATGTTCGGGTTCTCCTCATCGGCAGTGCTTGTGGCCATGCAGAAAGCAAGACCCCGGCACAGGGCCGGGGTCGGTCAGGCTCGGGTACGCCAGCTTATCAGAACTGGGTACGGCCCTTGCCCGCGGCGATGCGCATGCGCAACGCATTGAGCTTGATGAAGCCGCCAGCGTCGGCCTGATCGTAGGCGCCGCCGTCTTCCTCGAAGGTCGCGATATTGGCATCGAACAGCGAATCATCGGACTTGCGGCCGACCACGATGACATTGCCCTTGTACAGCTTCAGGCGCACCACACCATTCACGTTGACCTGGGAGGCGTCGATCATCTGCTGCAGCATGCTGCGCTCCGGGCTCCACCAGTAGCCGTTGTAGATGAGGCTGGCGTACTTGGGCATCAGCTCGTCTTTCAGATGAGCCACTTCGCGGTCGAGGGTGATCGACTCGATGGCGCGGTGGGCCTTGAGCATGATCGTGCCACCGGGGGTTTCGTAGCAGCCGCGGGACTTCATGCCGACGTAGCGGTTCTCGACGATATCGAGGCGACCGATGCCGTTCTCGCCACCGATGCGGTTGAGTTCGGTGAGTACCTGAGCCGGGGTCATGTCCTTGCCGTCGATGGCAACGATGTCGCCCTTGCGGTAGGTCAGCTCGATGTAGGTCGGGGTGTCCGGTGCGGCTTCCGGGGACTTGGTCCAGCGCCACATGTCCTCTTCGTGCTCGGTCCAAGTGTCTTCCAGCACGCCGCCCTCGTAGGAGATGTGCAGCAGGTTGGCATCCATGGAGTATGGCGACTTCTTCTTGCCGTGGCGCTCGATCGGGATGGCGTGCTTCTCGGCGTAGTCCATCAGCTTCTCGCGCGACAGCAGATCCCACTCGCGCCAGGGAGCGATGACCTTGACGCCTGGCTTGAGCGCGTAGGCACCCAGCTCGAAGCGCACCTGATCGTTGCCCTTGCCGGTGGCGCCGTGGGAGATGGCGTCGGCGCCGGTCTCGTTGGCGATCTCGATCAGTCGCTTGGCGATCAACGGACGGGCGATGGAGGTACCCAGCAGATACTCGCCTTCATAGACGGTGTTGGCACGGAACATCGGGAAGACGAAATCGCGGACGAACTCTTCGCGCAGGTCATCGATGTAGATTTCCTTGACGCCCAGGGCTTGAGCCTTGGCGCGGGCCGGCTCGACCTCCTCGCCCTGGCCGAGGTCGGCGGTGAAGGTCACCACTTCGCAGTTGTAGGTGTCTTGCAGCCACTTGAGAATCACCGAGGTGTCCAGGCCACCGGAATAGGCCAGAACTACCTTCTTAACGTCCGCCATGCCATCAGCTCCACGGGTTATACGGAAAACCTGCGATTCTACCGGTCGCGGGGCTGCTTTTACAGGGGCGGCGGACGCGCAGTCAGGAAGATGGCGCACTTGCTTCGGTCGAGGCCGTAGCGGCCGCAGCTTCGCGCTGCAGACGCAGGGTAACCCGCCGGTTCTTGGCCCGATTGGCTTCACTGTTGTTGGCCACCAGGGGATAGCGTTCGCCATGGAAGCGCACGGTGATCTGCTCCTGTGGCACGCCACTGGCGACCAGGTACTCCTGCACGGCCAGCGCACGGCGTCTCGACAGATCGCGATTGACCAGTCGATTGCCGCTATTGTCGGAGTGACCGTCGAGCTCGATGCGATTCACGCTGGGGTCGGCACGCAGGTACTGCAGGATGATGTCGAGCTTGGCACGTCCCAGCGCGTCGAGTGCCACATCGCTGCTGGGAAAGCCGATCTGCGATTGGCGCACCTGATCAAAGTTGACCGGCAACAGTTTCGCCGTACAGGCGCGATAGTCCTCGTAAGCCTTGGTGAAACGTGCCGGTAGCAGGCGGATCTCCAGTGTTTCGCCGCCATGCTGCGTGCGATGGCGCACCACCGGGCTGCGCCCTTCGAGCAGTCCGCTGAGCAGGCGACCGGCCTGCGCTTGCGTGCTGTTGAACGGAACATCGCCACCACCAATCGACACCACGCCCAGGTTGATATCGCTGCGTGACGGCTGCCACGGCGCGGCGGCGGCCAGCAGCGTGGCCGAGCCCGCGCCCAGCCAGCGTTCCGGGGAATGCAGGCTGAAAATTGCCTGCTCGCCGGCCCGACGCACGAACTGGCCGCTGCCAAAACCCGCGATGGGCTGGATCAGCCGACACTCGAACTGGTCGCCCTCCACCTGCCATTGCACACGCTCCAGCCGCGTCTGAAAGGTCAGCGCGTTGGCCGGTGAAGCGAGCAGGCACATCAGTACGAGGGGGCGCAGGCGCACGGTGGGCTCCGGGAGGATGCTGGTTCCAACTAGGTATCGGTGTCCAACCAGCAAACTTGAGCACGGTGCAGTCAGCGATCCAGCTCGCAGACGAAGGCAAGATGCCGCGACCGCCCTTTTCCGGTAGCATTCGCGCACGTTTCACCCGCCTGGAAAGCCCGCATGTCCGACCGACTCACCCTGCTGCGCCCCGATGACTGGCACATTCACCTGCGTGACGGCGCCGTCCTGCCGCATACCGTCGCGGACGTTGCGCGCCAGTTCGCCCGCGCCATCATCATGCCGAACCTGGTGCCACCGGTACGTACCGCCGATGAGGCAGAGGCCTACCGTCAGCGCATTCTGGCCGCTCGCCCAGCCGGCAGCCATTTCGAGCCGCTCATGGTGCTCTACCTCACCGACAGCACTACGCCGGACGACATCCGTCGCGCCAAGGCCAGCAGCTTCGTCCATGCGGTCAAACTCTACCCGGCCGGCGCCACTACCAACTCGGCCTCCGGGGTGACCGCCATCGACAACGTCTTCGACGTGCTGGAAACCATGGCCGAAGTCGGCATGCCGCTGTTGGTTCACGGAGAGGTCACGCGCGGCGAGATCGATATTTTCGATCGAGAGAAGTACTTCATCGACGAGCAGCTGAGCCGGGTCACCGCGAAGTTCCCAACGCTGCGGGTGGTCTTCGAACACATCACCACCCGTGACGCGGTGCAGTTCGTCCAGGCAGCTGGAGCCAATGTCGGCGCCACCATCACCGCCCATCATTTGCTGTACAACCGCAACCACATGCTGGTCGGTGGCATTCGCCCACATCTGTTCTGCCTGCCGGTGCTCAAGCGCAACCTGCATCAGGAAGCCCTGCTGGACGCTGCCACCAGCGGCAACCCGAAGTTCTTCCTGGGTACCGACTCGGCGCCCCATGCCCAGCATGCCAAGGAAGCCGCTTGCGGCTGTGCCGGCTGCTACACCGCCCATGCCGCCATCGAGTTGTACGCCGAAGCCTTCGAGCAGCGTCAGGCGCTGGACAAGCTGGAACCCTTTGCCAGCCACTTCGGTCCTGATTTCTATGGCCTGCCGCGCAATACCGACCAGATCACGCTGGTACGCGAGGAGTGGGAAGTCCCAACCAGCCTGCCGTTCGGCGAGCAGCTCGTCATACCGTTGCGAGCCGGCGAACGCCTGCACTGGCGCCTGGAGACGAACGCATGAGTGAGGAGCAGTTCGAAGACGAACTCGAAGAACACCTGCCCGGCAAGTCCCGCTCGCCCATGGCACGGCGCTTCCGTGGTTTTCTTCCGGTGGTGATCGATGTCGAATGCGGTGGCTTCAACAGCGCGACCGATGCCCTGCTTGAAATCGCCGCCGTGACCATCGGCATGGACGAACAAGGTCTGCTCTACCCGCAGGACACGCTGTTCTATCGCGTCGAGCCCTTCGCCGGCGCCAACATCGAGCCTGCCGCGCTGGAATTCACCGGCATCAAGCTCGACCACCCACTGCGCATGGCCGTTCCCGAGCTGCAGGCGATGACGGACATCTGCCGCAGCGTGCGCAAGGCAGTGAAATCGGCAGGCTGCAAACGCGCGATCCTGGTCGGGCACAACAGCAGCTTCGACCTGGGCTTTCTCAACGCTGCCATCGCCCGCTGCGAGATCAAGCGCAACCCCTTCCACCCCTTCTCCAGCTTCGATACCGCCACCCTCGCCGGCCTCGCCTACGGGCAGACCGTGCTGGCCAAGGCCTGCCAGGCGGCGGGCATCGATTTCGACGGTCGCGAGGCGCATTCGGCCCGCTACGACACCGAGAAGACCGCCGAGCTGTTCTGTGGGATCGTCAATCGCTGGAAGGAAATGGGCGGCTGGGAAGAGTTCGACGAATAGCAGAGCCAGCCCGAGGAGCCGAGGTGACGCCCTGTCTCACCGCCTCCACGCCAGAACGAAAAAGGCCAGTCGCATGACTGGCCTTTTTCGTTTGACCGCAGCCTAGAGCGGCTTGCCGCGGTTGCCGTGCTGGCCGACGAAGGCCTGCACCGCTTTGAGCTCGTTCGGCAACACTGTGCAACGCTCGCTGCGCTCGAACAGATCGGCAAGGTGCGCCGGCAACGCAAGCGCCTGACCTATGCCCGCCTTCTCCACTGCATCCGGGAATTTCACCGGATGCGCAGTGCCGAGGGTCACCATCGGGATGTTCAGGCTACGACGGCATTCACGGGCCGCATGCACGCCGATGGCAGTATGCGGATCGAGCACCTCGCCGGTTTCCTTGAACACCTGGGCGATGGTCGCACAGGTTTGTTCGTCGTCCACGGCCAGCGAGTCGAAGAGCCGGCGTGCTTCGGTCCAGCGATCCTCCTCAACCGACAGCTTGCCGCTGGCACGGAAGCCATCGAGCAGATCCGCCACGGCCTTGCCATTACGCCCGTGCAGGTCGAAGAGCAAACGCTCGAAGTTCGACGACACCATGATGTCCATCGAAGGCGACAGCGACGGGTGCAGGGTGTCCTTGTCGTAGCGGTTGCCGGACATGAAGCGATGCAGGATGTCGTTGCGGTTGGTGGCGACGATCAGCTGATTGATCGGCAGCCCCATATTGCGCGCCAGGTAACCGGCAAAGATGTCGCCGAAGTTGCCGGTCGGCACCGAGAAGGCGACCGAACGCGCCGGACCGCCCAGCTGCAGCGCGGCATGGAAGTAGTAGACGATCTGGGCCATGATCCGCGCCCAGTTGATCGAGTTGACCGCTACCAGACGGGTGCCCTTGAGAAACCCCTGATCGGCGAAGCTGGCCTTGACCATCTCCTGGCAGTCATCGAAGTTGCCTTCGATGGCGATGTTGTGAATGTTGTCGCCGAGGATGGTGGTCATCTGCCGGCGCTGCACTTCCGACACACGCTGGTGCGGGTGCAGGATGAAGATGTCGACGTTCTCGCAACGGCGGCAGCCTTCGATGGCCGCCGAGCCGGTATCACCCGAGGTGGCGCCCATGATCACCACGCGCTCGCCACGCTTGGCCAGCACGTAGTCGAGCAGGCGGCCGAGCAGCTGCAGGGCGAAGTCCTTGAACGCCAGGGTCGGGCCATGGAACAGTTCGAGCACCCACTCATTGCCGTTCAGCTGGCGCAGCGGGGCGATGGCACCATGGGCGAAGACGCCGTAGGTTTCCTCGAGGATTCGCTTGAATTCCGCATCTGGAATGCTCCCAGCCACGAACGGGCGCATGACCCGGAAGGCCAGCTCGTGATACGGCAGGCCAGCCCAGGAGGCGATTTCCTCGACGGTGAACCGCGGCAGGTTCTCCGGAACATAGAGACCACCATCGGTGGCCAGACCCGCCAGCAGGACGTCTTCGAAGTTCAGGGCCGGCGCTTGGCCACGGGTGCTGATGTAACGCATGATTCAAACCTTCGGTGTTGGCTGCGGGCGACGGGCAGGCAAACCACCTGCGCCGGCCCGCCGATGCCGGATTAGTTCAGCTGTTCGACACGGATACGCACGACCTGCCCGACCACGTCCTCGAGCGCTTCCAGCGCCGCGATGGCGTCGTCGATACGCTGCTCGACCACTCGATGGGTAACGAGTATGACCGGAACCAGGCCATCCTGAACCTCGGCCTCCTTTTGCATGATCGACTCGATATTGATGCCACGCTCGGAGAGGATGGTCGCCACCTGAGCGAGAACACCCGGATGGTCCTTGGCCTGGATGCGCAGGTAGTAGGCACTTTCACAGGCGCTGATCGGCAGAATCGGGTGGTCGGACAGCGAATCAGGCTGGAACGCCAGGTGCGGCACGCGGTTGTTCGGATCGGTCGTCAGCGCCCGTGCGACGTCCACCAGATCGGCCACCACTGCCGAAGCAGTCGGCTCCATTCCGGCGCCGGCACCGTAGTAGAGTGTGCTGCCAACCGCATCGCCGTTGACCATCACGGCGTTCATCACCCCGTTGACGTTGGCGATCAGGCGATCGGCCGGAATGAGCGTGGGATGGACGCGCAACTCGATGCCGCTATCGGTGCGTCGGGCCACGCCCAGATGTTTGATGCGATAACCCAGCGCCTCGGCATAGTTCACATCGGCCGAGGTCAGGCGCGCAATACCTTCGGTATAGGCCTTGTCGAACTGCAGCGGAATTCCGAAAGCGATGGAGGCCAGGATCGTCAGCTTGTGCGCCGCGTCGATGCCTTCTACGTCGAAGGTCGGGTCGGCCTCCGCGTAGCCGAGCTCCTGGGCTTCTTTGAGCACGTCCTCGAAGGTGCGTCCCTTCTCGCGCATCTCGGTGAGGATGAAGTTGCCCGTGCCATTGATGATGCCGGCCAGCCAGTTGATTCGATTGCCGGCCAGCCCCTCGCGAATGGCCTTGATTACCGGAATCCCGCCCGCGACGGACGCCTCGAAGGCGACGATGACACCCTTCTCGCGCGCCTTGGCAAAGATCTCGTTGCCATGCACCGCGATGAGTGCCTTGTTAGCCGTGACGACGTGCTTGCCGTTCTCGATGGCTTGCAGTACCAGCTCCTTGGCAAGGGTATAACCACCGATGAGCTCGACGACGATATCGATTTCCGGGTTGTTCACGACGTCGAAGACGTCGGCGGTGATAGATGTTGCGCCAGTGTCGCACTTGGGGTTCGGATGCCGGGTGGCAATCTGCGCAACCTCGATTCCGCGCCCGGCACGGCGGGCAATCTCCTCGGCGTTGCGTTTGAGCACGTTGAAGGTACCGCCACCGACGGTCCCCAGCCCACAGATGCCAACTTTCACCGGTTTCAAGCTGAACTCCCCATTCACAGCGAAACGACCGGACCTGCCGGTCGACAAAAGAGTCGCACATTACGAAGGGAGCCGCCGTTAGTCAATCGGCCGCGGCCGCGCGGCTAAGGCGCCGACCCGCCGAGCCCGAGCCGTTGATGCCATTGCGCAAGCGATTCATCAGGGTACTCGGCGTAACAGCGATCCTGCGTCTGTATCTGCGGCTCCACCCAGCCGGCCCTGGAGTCGAGCATGAGATGCGTATGCTCGGGCGGCACGGGCAGATCGCTATCGATCGCCGAAGCGAAAGGATGGACCAGATCCGGCCAGTTCGGATCCCACAACCACAGCGCACTGGCGCAGATTCGACAGAAGTGTCGGCGGCCGTCACTGACCTTGACCTCTCCGGTTTCGGCATCGACGAGACGCGCCTGGTAGACACCCAGATGCTAGCGCCCTTCGACCGTCAGGGTTCGATAGTCGCCACCCAGATTGATGGCATAGCCGCCCCCGCCCGCAGTCTTGCGGCAGATCGAGCAGTAACAGCGCATGAACGGATATGGCTGCGCCGACTCAAGGGTGAATCGCACAGCCTGGCAATGGCAGGAACCTTTCAGCTTCATCACGACGACCTCGTTCAGAGCCCCCAAGCTTTGAACGCAGCATGCCGTCCAGTTCCTGCCTTCCCCGGCCGAGGCGGCACATTCGGACCGCCGGCCAGCCTTACTCCGCCTTGAGCGCCACGTCAGCCAGCTGCGCAGCCGGCTGATAGCCTGGGATCATCTGCCCATTGGCGAGAATAATGGCGGGAGTGCCCTGCACGCCGATCATCTGGCCGAGCTGATACTGCTTGGCGATCGGCGTCTCGCAACTGGCTGCCGGCAGCTCCTCACGGGCCTTGGCCTTGTTCATCGCATCCTGGCGATCCTTGGCACACCACACACTGGTCAGCGTATTGGCACCATGACTACCCATGCCTTGGCGCGGAAAGGCCACATAGCGCACCTCGACGCCGAGGCGGTTCAGCTGCGGCACTTCGCTGTGCAGCTTCTGGCAGTAGCCGCAGTCGGTATCGGTGAACACGGTGATATGGGTCTTCGGCTCCTTTGGCGAAAACACCACCATCTCGCTTTGCGGGATCGAGTTGATCTGCTTGGCCACCGACTTGCTCTGCGCCAACTCGGTGAGATTGACAGCCTGACCATTCTGGAACTGATAGAGATAGCCCTGAATCACGAATTGCCCGTCCGGGCTAGCATAGAGCTGGCGCCCGCCTTCCAGCTGAACCTGATAGACACCCGGCATCGGACTTTCCGCTACGGCCTCGATCGGCATGTCCGGCTGAATTTTCTGCAACGCCTGGCGAATCGCCTGATCAGGGTCGGCAGCAGTGGCAAGAGTGCTGGCCAGGCCGATAGAGGCGGCAGCGAACAAACGAATCACGCCCATGGAAACTCCTGGCAGCGGCGATCTAAGGGAAGGGGCAAAGACTACCATAGGCATCGCGCTCAAACTGCTAGCCGCTTCTCCCACCGGCCTGCCGGCAGTTGATGCAAACGAGGCACGCATCGACTGATGCGCGATCGGCGGCAGGCATGTGACCCGGCTAGCCACGTGGATGATGGGCCGCGTGCAGCTCCTGAAGCCGGGCGCGGGCGATATGGGTATAGATCTGCGTAGTGGACAGATCGCTATGCCCGAGCAACATCTGCACGGTCCGCAAATCCGCACCATGGTTGAGAAGGTGTGTGGCGAATGCGTGGCGCAGGGTATGCGGCGAGATAGAGGTAGCGATTCCGGCCGCCTTGGCGTGCAGCTTGACCCGGTGCCAGAAGGTCTGCCGCGTCATCTGATCGCCACGCTGACTGGGAAACAGCACATCGCTGGCCTTGCCGACAAGCAACAGGCCGCGCGCATCGCGCTGATAGCACTCCAACCAATGCAGCGCCTCGTCACCCAGCGGTACCAGGCGCTCCTTGTTGCCCTTGCCGAAGGTTCGTAACACGCCCTGACGCAAGCTGACCTGCTCCAGCGTCAGGCCGATCAGTTCGGTTACGCGCAACCCACACGCATACAGCACCTCGAGCATCGCCCGGTCGCGAAATCCCAGCGGATCATCGACATCGGGCGCCGCCAGAAGCGCCTCCACGTCGGCCTCAGACAGCGCCTTGGGCAAGGGACGCCCAAGGCGCGGCAGATCCACACGCAATGTCGGATCCAGCGATATGTCGCCCTCGCGCAGCAGGTAGCGATAGAAGCCGCGCAACCCGGACAGGAAGCGCGCCGTGGAACGCGCCTTGTAGCCATTGTCCAGACGCCAGGCGAGGTGATCGAGGATGACCTCACGACCCGCGGTCGCCAACCGGACGCCGCGCTCATGCAACCATGCATTAAACAGTGCCAGATCGCTGCGGTAGGCTTCCCGGCTGTTGTCGGCCAGGCCTTTTTCCAGCCACAGCGCATCGAGGTAGCGGTCGATAATGGGATCGTCGAGAGCGGACATGGCGACTTCGAGACGGAATGGGAGGTACCAGTTTTCCACACGCCACTTAGCCAGTGCCAGTGCCAGTGCCAGTGCCAGTGCCGTCGAAGGTTACCGCTCGCTGCGAGCAGACTGCGGCCTGAGGGAAGTGCGCTTAAAAAAAAAGCAGCCCGGAGGCTGCTTTTCTTCGAAGCGGGGAAAGCGGTCTTAGACCAGCTTTTCCTTGATGCGGGCGGCCTTGCCGGACAGCGCGCGGAGGTAGTACAGCTTGGCCTTGCGCACGTCACCGCGACGCTTGACGCTGATGCTGTCGACCATCGGGCTGTAGCTCTGGAAGGTACGCTCGACGCCAACGCCGTTGGAAATCTTGCGAACGGTGAAAGCGCTGTTCAGGCCGCGGTTACGCTTGCCGATCACGACGCCTTCGAAGGCCTGCAGACGCTGACGCTCGCCTTCCTTCACCTTCACCTGAACGATAACGGTGTCACCCGGCGCGAACGGCGGGATTTCCTTGGTCATCTGCTCGGCTTCGAGCTGCTGAATGATCTTGTTGGTCATGCTGTGTGCTCCTAAGGTCAACCCACCGGGTTGCCATCGATACGTTAACTATCGTTCCGCTGGCGGATGTATTCCGCCAACAGCTTTTGTTCTTCTCCAGAAAGCGAGCGGCTATCCAGAAGATCGGCGCGGCGCTCCCAGGTCCGACCAAGGGACTGCTGCAAGCGCCAGCGCCGGATGTGTTCGTGGTTGCCGCTGAGCAGCACCTCAGGAACACATTTACCCGCATACACCTCAGGTCGCGTGTAATGCGGACAGTCGAGCAGGCCGTCGGTAAACGAGTCCTCCTCGGCGGAACCAGCATGACCCAAGGCGCCCGGAAGCAACCTGGTCACGGCATCGATCAGCACCATCGCCGGCAGCTCGCCGCCGGACAGTACGTAGTCACCGATCGACCATTCCTCGTCTACGTGCGCTTCAATGAAACGCTCGTCGATACCTTCATAGCGACCGGCGATGAGAATCAACGCATCCTCATTCGCCAGCTCGCGGACATCCGCCTGTTTCAGCTGACGCCCTTGCGGCGAAAGGTAGATCACCTTCGCCTTGCCGCCCGCGGCGCGTTTGGCATCGACCAACGCCAGCTCGAGCGGTTTGATCTTCATCACCATGCCGGGGCCGCCACCGAATGGGCGGTCATCCACCGTCTGATGACGGTCTTCGGTGTAGCTCCTGGGATTCCAGCAGCTCAACTGCAACAACCCTTGCTTCACCGCACGACTGGTAATCCCATACTCGCTGATGGCTGCGAACATACCCGGGAACAGACTGATGACTTCAACGCGCAATGCGGCCATGCCGTTCAGAAGTCCGCATCCCAGTCGACCTGCATCTCGCCCGATTCCAGATCGACCTTCAAGACGCAGTGATCCGTATAGGGCAGCAGTCGCTCGCGATCATCCAGGCTTCCAGCGCAAGGCTTCACGACCAGAACATCGTTGGCTCCGGTCTCGAGCAGGTGATCGACCTGACCAAGCAACTGCCCGGCCTGATTGAGCACCTTCAAACCTTGAAGTTGATACCAGTAGTACTCACCGTCATCCAGCGCGGGCAGTTCGCTGCGTGGAACGCAAATCTCGAAGTCGGCGTAGGTACGCGCCACCTCGCGATCGGTCAGTCCTTTCAGCGAAGCCACCAGGATCTTGCCCTGGAGGCGCCCCTTGACCAACTCAACCTGCTTGACTTCGTCACCTCGCCTCAGCGTCCAGCGACGATAGTCCAGCAGATTGTCGATCGGATCGGTGAAGGAATAGACCTTCACGTCACCGCGCACGCCATGCACCGAAACGATCTTGCCGATGACGACCAGATCATCGCTCGGGGCAGACATTGCGCTCATAGACTCAGGCAGCGGCCTTGGCAGCTTCCTTCAGCAGCTGAGCAACGCGCTCAGACGGCTGTGCGCCCTGGCTCAGCCAGTAAGCAGCGCGCTCCTGATTGACAGAGAGCTTCACTTCCGCACCAGTGGCGATCGGATTGAAGAAACCGATGCGCTCGACGAAGCGACCATCACGCGGGTTGCGGCTGTTGGTCACGGTCAGGTGGTAGAAAGGGCGCTTCTTGGAGCCGCCACGGGCGAGACGAATAGTTACCATGTGAACATCGTTCCTGTAGTCGGTGCTAACTTAAGGCACACACTTAAAATGGGCCTGGGCCCGAAAGGCCGCACATTTTAAGGAATACCGGGAATTTTGCAAACTCTTTTGCTAGAGGCGCGCAGCCGTCCAGCGCGCCGGACACGGGCGTGCGCCAGCGCTGGCGCCAACCTTGCGCAATCGCAGCCACAGACCTAGAACTTGGGCATCCCGCCGCCGGGGAACATGCCGCCCATACCGCGCATCATTTTGGCCATGCCGCCCTTGCCGGTAACCTTCTTCATCATCTTCTGCATCTGCTTGTGTTGCTTGATGAGACGACCGATGTCCTGCACCTGAGTGCCGGAGCCCATGGCAATACGTCGCTTGCGCGAGCCACTGATGATGTCCGGGTTGCGCCGCTCGGCTGGCGTCATCGAGTTGATGATCGCTTCCATCTGCTTGAACTGCTTCTCCGCCGCACCTTGGGCATGCCCCATCTGTGACAGGTTGACGCCGCCGATGGAGGGCAGCTTGTCCATCAGGCCGCCCAGCCCGCCCATGTTTTTCATTTGCTGCAGCTGATCGCGGAAGTCTTCGAGATCGAAGCCCTTGCCCTTCTTCAGCTTCTTGGTGAGCTTCTCCGCCTTCTCGCGATCCAGTGTCTGCTCGGCCTGCTCGATGAGGCTGAGCACGTCGCCCATACCGAGGATGCGGGAGGCGATTCGATCTGGATGGAAGGGCTCCAGCGCGTCGCTCTTTTCACCCATGCCGAGGAACTTGATCGGCTTGCCGGTCACATGACGCACGGAAAGCGCTGCACCACCACGGGCATCGCCATCGACCTTGGTCAGCACGACACCGGTCAGCGGCAGCGCATCGCCGAACGCACGGGCGGTGTTCGCCGCGTCCTGACCGGTCATGGCGTCGACCACGAACAACGTCTCGGCCGGCTTGATCGCGGCGTGCACGGCCTGGATCTCAGCCATCATCTCGGCATCGATTGCCAGACGACCCGCGGTATCCACCAGCACCACGTCGATGAACTTGAGCTTGGCTTCGCGAATCGCCGCCTGGGCGATATCCACCGGCTTCTGGCTGGTGTCGGACGGGAAGAAGGTCACGCCGACTTCGCCCGCCAGCGTCTCGAGCTGCTTGATCGCCGCTGGGCGATAGACGTCGGCCGAGACCACCAGCACCGACTTCTTCTTGCGTTCCTTGAGGAAGCGCGCCAGCTTGCCCACTGTCGTGGTCTTGCCCGCGCCCTGAAGGCCAGCCATGAGCACCACCGCCGGCGGCGCGACATTCAACGCCAGATCCTCGTTGGCGGCGCCCATCAGTTCTTCCAGCTCGGCGCGGACAATCTTCACGAACGCCTGCCCCGGCGTCAGGCTCTTCGATACCTCGGTGCCGACCGCGCGCTCCTTGACCCGATTGACGAACTCCTTGACCACCGGCAGCGCGACGTCGGCCTCGAGCAGGGCCATCCGCACCTCACGCAGGGTGTCCTTGATGTTGTCCTCGGTCAGCTTGGCCTTGCCCGTGACATGGCGAAGCGTTTGTGAGAGGCGATCGGTTAGGTTTTCGAACATGAGCCATTCCACGCTGGATGTGCTGAAGGGCGCGATTATAGAAGGTGGAAGCATCGGGCCGGTACCCCGATCGCCGCGGTTTTCGATAATGTGGCGCCCGCCGCACCCTGCTGCGTATGACACAGTGACGCCAGCTGCGGCGATCCGTACCCCGACGCGACTTTTGTGCCCCCGACGTTTGTGCCACACTCACGACCTTTCGAGCTCGTTACCGGAACCTATGCTTCCTCTGCTACCCAGCCTCGCTGCGGCCGTTCTCTACGCTGGCGCCGCGGGTTACCAAAGTCTGCGTCTGGCGCAGCGTGCGGTCCCGGACAAACGGCTGCTGCTGGCCGCCGGCGTACTCGCCTTGCTCGCCCATAGCGTCAGCCTGTTCGTCCAGCTCATCTCCCCCAGCGGCCTGCACCTGGACTTCTTCACGGCTTCGAGCCTGATTGCCGCCGCCGTGATCCTGCTGATCCTTCTGGCTCTCCACCGGATGCCGGTGGAGAACCTGCTCCTGTTGCTGTTTCCCCTGGGTTGCCTGACCGTACTCTTTGCCCAGTTCGCGCCATCCGGCACTGCGCCAGCGATCGCCGAAGAACCGGGAATACTGGCGCACATCCTCCTTTCGATACTCGCGTACGGCATGCTGACCATTGCCGTGTTCCAGGCCTTGCTGCTGTTACTGCAGGACCACCATCTCAAGCACAAGCACCCGTCAGGACTGATCCGTAACTTCCCTCCCCTGCAGACCATGGAAAGCTTGCTGTTCGGTTTTCTATGGGCGGGCTGGGGGCTGCTGTCCGCCTCCCTGGTGTCCGGCTGGCTGTTTCTCGACGATCTTTTCGCTCAGCATCTGGTCCACAAGACACTGCTCTCGGTGGTTGCCTGGGTGGTTTTCGGGCTGCTGCTGTGGGGACGACACCAGCTCGGCTGGCGTGGCTATAAGGCGATCCGCTGGACACTGGCTGGTTTCTGCCTGCTGATGCTGGCGTATTTCGGCAGCAAGCTGGTCCGCGAATTCATCCTGCACATCTGACGAACAGGCCAACTCGTGGAAGATCTACATCCCGGCTTTCTGCTCGGCCTACTGGTATTTCTGCTGCTGTGCTCGGCGTTCTTCTCCAGCTCCGAGACCGGCATGCTCAGCCTCAACCGCTATCGACTGAGGCATCAAGCCAAGGAAGGACACAAGGGCGCACGTCGCGCCAGCAGCCTGCTGGCCCATCCAGACCGCCTGCTTGGCACCATCCTGGTCGGCAACAACTTCGTCAACATCCTCGCCTCCTCCATTGCCACCGTGCTCGCCATGCAGTTGTGGGGGGAAGCCGGCATCGCCATCGCCACCATCGGCCTGACCATCGTTCTGTTGGTGTTCGGAGAAATCACACCCAAGACCCTGGCCGCATTGCGCCCGGAGATCATCGCCTATCCGGTCAGCCTGCCGCTGCTGATGCTGCAGAAGGTCCTCTATCCGCTGGTCGCCTTGCTCGGCTGGGTAAGCAATGGACTGCTCCGGCTGCTTGGCGTAGACCTGTCCAACAAGGGCAATGACAGTCTTTCCACCGAGGAATTGCGTAGCGTGGTGCGCGAATCCGGCAGTGACCTGCCGCTGAACCGCCAGAGCATGCTGCTGGGCATTCTCGATCTGGAGCGGGTGACCGTCGACGACATCATGATCCCGCGAAACGAGGTCACCGGCATCGATCTGGACGATGATCTGGAAGCGATCATCAGCCAGCTGCGCACCACCCCACACACCCGCCTGCCGGTCTTTCGCAACGACATCAATCAGATCGAAGGCATCGTCCATATGAGGCAGATTGCTCGCCTGCTCAGTCATGATCAGCTGACCAAGGAGAGCCTGCTCGCCGCCTGCACCGAACCCTATTTCGTGCCGGAGAACACGCCGCTGTCGACTCAGCTGCTGAACTTTCAGAAACAGAAGCGACGGATCGGCATCGTCGTGGATGAGTATGGCGATGTCCGCGGCGTCGTCACGCTCGAGGACATTCTCGAAGAGATCGTCGGCGAGTTCAGCAATCAGGACGCCTTGCGCAGCCCGGACATCCATCCTCAGGATGACGGCACGCTGGTCATCGATGGCGCGGCCTACATCCGCGAGGTGAACCGAGCGCTGGATTGGCAGCTACCCTGCGACGGACCCAAGACGCTCAACGGCCTGATCACCGAAGCACTGGAACACATCCCCGACAGCGGCATCTGCCTGCAGATCGGCGACTATCGCCTGGAGATCCTCCAGGCGGCCGACAATCGGGTGAAAAGCGTGCGCGCCTGGACCATCAACGCGACGCCATCGACCGAGCAGCAAACAAACTAAGGAGGCGGCGCAAGGCCGGCTCCGCCGCACTCAGAGATCGACTTTTACCGCTGCTGCCGCGCGCAATGCCTTCTGCCGAGCCGCATCGATGGAGACGTCTCGTGCCAGCGCCACGCCCATGCGGCGCTGTCCGCTGACGCCAGGCTTGCCGAACAGACGCAGCCCGGTATCCGGCTCGGCAAGCACCGCCGCGAGGTTACCGAAGCTCACCTGAGTCGCCTCCCCTTCCACCAGCACCACAGCCGACGCTGCCGGACCCAGCTGGCGAATGACCGGAATCGGCAGGCCGAGGATCGCGCGTGCATGCAGGGCGAACTCGGACAAATCCTGCGAGACCAGCGTGACCAGCCCGGTGTCGTGAGGTCGCGGTGATATTTCACAGAACCACACCTGGTCGCCCTTGACGAACAGCTCGACACCGAAGATGCCGCGACCACCGAGCGCATCGGTCACGGCCAATGCGATGCGCTGCGCCTCGGCCAGCGCCGCCGGCGCCATGGGCTGCGGTTGCCAGGACTCCTGATAGTCGCCTTTTTCCTGTCGATGCCCGACTGGCTCGCAGAAGCTGGTGCCGCCGGCATGCCGCACCGTCAGGAGGGTGATCTCGTAATCGAAATCGATGAAACCCTCGACGATGACCCGACCGCGCCCAGCGCGACCGCCGGCCTGCGCATAGTCCCAGGCCGCCTCGATATCCTCGACACTGCGCAGCACGGACTGCCCCTTGCCCGAAGAGCTCATTACCGGCTTGATCAGGCATGGAAAGCCAAGCGCCTGCGCCGCGGCACGGCACTCATCCAGCGAGTCGGCAAAGCGATAGGGCGAGGTAGGCAGCCCCAGCTCCTCGGCGGCCAGACGACGAATCCCCTCACGGTTCATCGTCAGCTGCGCCGCCCGGGCGGTCGGGATCACCGTATAGCCTTCGCCCTCTAGCTCCACCAGCGTGGCGGTTGCGATAGCCTCGATCTCCGGCACGATGTAATGCGGCCGCTCCTGCTCGATCACGGCACGCAGCGCGGCGCCATCGAGCATGTCGATCACATGGCTGCGATGCGCAACCTGCATCGCCGGGGCATTGGCATAGCGATCCACGGCGATCACTTCAACGCCGAGACGCTGCAATTCAATGACCAGCTCCTTGCCCAACTCTCCACAGCCGCAGAGCAGGATGCGCGTGGCGCTGGGAGACAGCGGGGTGCCTATCGTTGGCATGGAGTTCCTCGTCGTTTGTGAAGGTCGATCAACGCCATCGGCGTCCTACATCAGCTGGCCACCGAGACGGGCCCGCTCGTTGCAACGGCGCAGCACCTGGCGCCGCTCTTCATTGTCCATCAGCCCCCAGCGGCGAATCTCATCGGAACTGCGCTGGCAGCCGACGCACAGATCGTCGTCATCCAGCGCACAGAGGCTGACGCAGGGGGAGGCTACCGGTTTTTCCTGAAGACTCACTCATCCGGCTCCAGATCGCGCGCGTAGCGCTGCGCGTTGTGCACGTAATGGGCGGCGCTGGCCTCGAGCATCTTCTTCTGCTCCTCGGTCAACTCCCGCACAACCTTGCCTGGTGAACCGACCACCAGCGAGCCATCGGGGATTTCCTTGCCTTCGGGAATCAGCGTGTTGGCGCCGATGATGCAATGTCTGCCGATCTTCGCCCCGTTGAGCACCACGGCGTTGATGCCGATCAGGCTGTAGTCACCCACCGTACAGCCATGCAGCATGGCGTTGTGCCCCACCGTCACGCCAGTTCCCAGCGTCAGCGGATGGCCCATGTCCGTGTGCATCACGCTGCCGTCCTGGACGTTGCTGTTTTCGCCGATGTGAATCAGCTCGTTGTCGCCGCGCAGCACCGCGCCGAACCAGACGCTGGCGCCGGCATCGAGCCGGATTTTGCCCACCAGCGTAGCGTTCGGTGCCACCCAGCTCTGCGGATGGGCATCCACACGCGACTCTCCCAGACGGTATTTCACGGCATTACCTCTCAGTCAGCTTGAATAGTCGGCCCGCACCGGGCCGGGTCAGGGTCTGCTGCGTCCGGACAGATCGACGAACGCCGCCGGCGCGCGGCGCATCTCGATACCGGCGTCGTAAACGACGTTCACCAGTTCGACGATCATGATCGCCGTCAGCCCCCAGATCTGATATTCGCCAAAACGGTAGGACGGGATGTACCAGCTCTGCCCCTGATAATCGATCCGGTGAGTGACCTCGCGCGGGTCCTGGCAGAAGAACTCCAGCGGCACCGAAAATACCGAGGCGATTTCGGCATCGTTGGCTCGATACTCGACGTAATCCGGTACCAGTCCGACATACGGCGTGACATGGATTCCATGCACCGAAACCAGACTGCTGAGTGGCCCGACCACCTCCACCATACCGGGAGCAAGCCCCACCTCCTCCTCGGCTTCGCGCAGCGCCGTCTCTAGCAGATCACGGTCCTCCGGATCACGGCGCCCGCCGGGGAATGCCACTTCACCGCCGTGGGTGGAGAGGCCTGCGGCTCGAAGCGTCAGCACAAGTTCCGGCGATTCGCTGCGAGTGATCGGCATCAACACGGCCGCCTCGGGCAGGCGGCCCTCCGGCGCCAAGAGATGCGGAGAATAGCCACGCACCCGTCGGAGTATTGTGTCCAGCATGAATAGTCTCGTTTCGTCTTTGACCGGCATCATGGCATGAAAGGCGCAACGGCCCAAGACCTCGGAAAAAGCCATGGTGCCGGACGAACAGGCTCCTGGGAGATCAGTCTCACGGTGGTTCGTGGCTTCCTTGCCGAATTACCGCGGACGGCCCAAGATTTGCCGTAATCGACAGGAATTCTTCCATGAAGTACTGCAACCAGTGTGGCAACCCGGTCCTGATCCGCGTCCCGGACGGTGACAACCGACCGCGCTTCGTCTGCGATAGTTGTCAGACCGTGCACTACCAGAATCCACGCATCGTTGCCGGTTGCGTGCCGATCTGGGACGACCAGGTGCTGCTCTGCCGGCGCGCGATCGAACCCAGACGCGGCTACTGGACGCTGCCGGCCGGCTTCATGGAAAACGGCGAAACGATGCAACAGGCTGCTGCGCGCGAAACGCTCGAGGAAGCCTGCGCAAGAGTCAGGGACCTGCAGCTGTACACCCTGTTCGATCTGCCACATATCAATCAGGTCTACATGTTCTTTCGCGCGCAGCTGGTCGATCTGGACTTCTGTGCCGGGGACGAGAGTCTCGAGGTGAAACTCTTTCATCAGCAGGACATCCCTTGGTCCGAGCTGGCTTTTCCGACCATTGGCCGTACCCTAGAATGCTTCTTCACCGACCGGGTGCAGCAGACCTTCCCGGTACGTAACGAAGCCGTCTCCGGCCTCAGGCAGCGCGACCGGGCAAGTTGATGTTCGGTACGGCATGACGGCAATACAGGTCTGATGCAGTTTTGCACGGGAAAGTTTCGATGCGCTGGCTGTTCACCCTGCTCTGCCTAGCCTTCACCGCGATGTCCTACGCCACCACGACACCCGGCCTGGGCGGCTCGTCCATTGACAAGGTGCTGGTTGTCAAATCGGAACGCCAACTTCATCTGGTCAGCGCCGGCCAGACGCTCAAGAGCTATCGCGTCTCGCTGGGCAAGCAGCCACGCGGCGCGAAGCTGCGTGAAGGCGACATGCGTACGCCCGAGGGTTTCTACTGGATCGACTGGCGCAAGACCAGCGACAAATACAACCTGTCGATGCACATCTCCTACCCCAACGCCCGCGACCTGGCACGTGCGCAGGAGGAAGGGGTGCCACCGGGCAGCATGATCATGCTGCATGGCACGCCACTCGACGAAGAGTATCCCGAGTGGTTCTTCCATACCCTTGACTGGACCGAAGGCTGCATCGCCCTGAGCAACAGGGACATGCGGGAAATCTGGTCGCTGGTTAAGGACGGCACGCTGATCGAGATACGGCCCTGACCCATCCAGGCACCATCCAATAACGGCGGGGCGCTCACCCCCTGATCAGAACTGCATATCGGACAGACGCCACACATCGAACGCGGGCGTTTCGTAGGGGTGAGCCTTTTTCATCGCCTTGACGCTGTCGTGAATCAGCTCGTCGGCGACCACCATCTCGACCTTCCATTCGGCCACGAGCTGCACTTGTCCGGTCTGTCCCAGAAAGGGCTGACTACCCTCCAGCGGCCGGTACTGCCCCTGCCCCAGCGTTTGCCAGCAGCAGCTGTCATAACCACCGATTCGACCGCCACCCACTGCGAACACTGCTTTCTTGACCGCTTCCAGATGGCTTTCCGGAACATAGAAACACAGCTTGTACATCGACCTCTCCGTGCGCATGAAGCCTGGCGCGTGGCCAGACGAGATAGATGGCAGTTTGCCGGCCACGCACCACACAAAAGGTGCTGCGCGTCATAGCTCAGACGCCGAGCAACACCCGCGGTTCATAGACATTGGTCCAAATGAAAAGCCCGCTGATCGGCGATCAGCGGGCTTGCAGGGCTCGGGTCGAAAGCGTGGTCAGTCAACCCAGACACGCGCATTGCGGAACATGCGCATCCAGCCGCCGTCCTCCTGCCATTCGTCCGGACGCCAGGAGTTGGTTACGGCGCGGAACACCCGCTCGGGGTGCGGCATCATGATGGTTACACGACCATCACGACTGCTCAGACCCGTTATGCCCCGCGGCGAGCCGCTCGGGTTGGCAGGATAGCGCTCGGTGACCTTGCCATGGTTGTCGACGTAGCGCAGCGCCACGGTACCGGAGAGATCAGCCTGCAACATGGCCTCCTCGCTTTCGAACTCCGCATGGCCTTCGCCATGAGCGATGGCGATCGGCAGGCGGGAGCCGGCCATGCCCTGCAGGAAGATCGACGGCGAGTCCTGAATCTGGACCATTGCCACGCGCGCTTCGAATTGCTCCGAGCGGTTGCGCACGAAGTGCGGCCAGTACTCGGTTCCCGGGATCAGCTCGTGCAGGTTGCTCATCATCTGGCAGCCGTTGCACACACCCAGGGCGAAGCTGTCCTTGCGTTCGAAGAAGGCTTGGAAGCCGTCGCGCGCGCGCGCATTGAACAGGACCGACTTGGCCCAGCCCTCGCCGGCACCCAGCACGTCGCCGTAGGAGAAACCGCCGCAGGCGACCAGGCCCTTGAACGCCTCGAGGCTGACGCGACCGGAGAGAATGTCGCTCATGTGCACGTCGACCGCGGCAAACCCGGCCCGGTCGAACGCCGCAGCCATCTCTACCTGACCGTTGACGCCCTGCTCGCGCAGCACCGCCACCTGCGGGCGCACACCGCGCTTGATGTAGGGCGCGGCGATGTCCTGATTGACGTCGAAGCCGACCTTGACGCTGAGGCCGGGATTGTCCTCCTCCAACAGCGCGTCGAACTCCTGGTCGGCGCACTCGGCGTTGTCCCGCAGGCGCTGGATCTGGTAGCTGGTCTCAGCCCACTGGCGCTGCAGCAGGCGACGGTCGCCGCTGAACACCTCGTTGCCGGCCAGCCTGATGGAGACATAGCCATTGTTGGCGGGCTGCCCGATGACCGCGACGCAGTCGCCGAGGCCGGCTGCGCTGAACTGCGAGAGCACGATCTCGGTGTCATCCTGGCGTACCTGAATGACTGCACCCAGCTCTTCGTTGAAGAGCACGGCAGGCACGTCATCGGCATCATCCAGCAGACCATCGAGATTCAGATTCAGACCGCAGTGACCGGCGAACGCCATTTCCAGCACGGTAGTCAGCAAGCCGCCATCGGAGCGGTCATGATAGGCCTGCAGCAGCCCATCGGCATTGAGCCCCTGAATGACGGCAAAGAATGCGCGCAGGTCTTCGGCATCGTCGAGGTCCGGTACCTGCCGCCCGAGCTTGCCGTAGACCTGGGCGAGAATCGATCCACCCAGACGGTTCTGCCCGCGACCGAGGTCGATCAGGATCAGGTCGGTGGCCCCCTTGTCCAGGCGCAGCTGTGGCGTCAACGTACGGCGGACGTCGCTGACCGGAGCAAAGCCAGACACGATGAGGGAAAGCGGCGAGGTCACGCTCTTCTCGGCGCCTTCTTCCGACCAGCGCGTCTTCATCGACATCGAGTCCTTGCCCACCGGAATGGTAATACCCAGCTGCGGGCAGAGTTCCATACCAACGGCACGCACGGTGTCGTACAGGCGTGCATCCTCCCCCGGATGCCCGGCTGCGGCCATCCAGTTGGCCGACAGCTTGATGTCGGAGATCTTGTCGATGGAAGCGGCAGCCAGGTTGGTCAGCGTCTCACCGATGGCCATGCGCCCGGAGGCCGGAGCGTCGAGCAGTGCCAGCGGGGTGCGCTCGCCCATTGCCATCGCCTCGCCGCAATTGACGTCGAAGCTGGCGGCGGTTACCGCACAGTCCGCCACGGGCACCTGCCATGGACCGACCATCTGGTCGCGGACCACCTGGCCGGTGATGCTGCGGTCACCGATGGTGATCAGAAAGCTCTTGCTGGCCACCGCAGGATGGCGCAGCACGCGGCCCACGGCTTCGTCCAGATAGACCGCAGCGGCATTGAAGTCATCGCCCAGTTCGGCTTCGCGGCTGGCGCTGCGGTGCATGCGTGGCGCCTTGCCGAGCAGCACGTTGAGCGGCATGTCCACCGGCTTGTTGCCGAAATGGCTGTCTGCGACGGTCAGATGCGCTTCCTCGGTGGCTTCGCCGACCACCGCGAACGGGCAACGCTCGCGCTCGCAGATGGCCTTGAAACGTTCGAAATCGGCCGCATCGACCGAAAGCACGTAGCGCTCCTGGGATTCGTTGCACCAGATTTCCAACGGCGCCATGCCCGGCTCGTCGTTGGGAATGTTGCGCAGCTCGAAACGGCCGCCACGACCACCATCGTTGACCAGTTCGGGGAAGGCGTTGGACAGGCCGCCGGCGCCCACGTCGTGAATGAACTTGATCGGGTTCTGCTCGCCCATCTGCCAGCAGCGATCGATGACTTCCTGGCAGCGACGCTCCATTTCCGGGTTGTCGCGCTGTACCGAGGCGAAGTCCAGATCAGCCGAGCTGGTACCGGTAGCCATCGACGATGCCGCGCCGCCACCCAGGCCGATCAGCATGGCCGGGCCGCCGAGGACGATCAGCTTGGCGCCGACCGAAATCTCGCCCTTCTGCACATGCTCTTCGCGAATGTTGCCCATGCCGCCGGCAAGCATGATCGGCTTGTGGTAGCCGCGCACTTCCTCGCCATGCGGGGTGCTGATTGCCTGCTCGAAGGTACGGAAATAGCCGGTCAGCGCCGGACGACCGAATTCGTTGTTGAACGCGGCGCCGCCCAGCGGACCCTCGATCATGATGTCCAGCGGGGTGACGATGCGCTCGGGCTTGCCGTAGGGCTTTTCCCAGGGCTGCTCGAAACCCGGGATGTTCAGGTTGGATACGGTGAAACCGGTAAGGCCGGCCTTCGGCTTGGCGCCGCGGCCAGTGGCACCCTCGTCGCGAATCTCGCCGCCCGAGCCGGTGGAAGCCCCGGGGAACGGCGCGATGGCGGTCGGGTGGTTGTGGGTTTCCACCTTCATCAGGATATGCACCGGCTCCTGGCTGGCCGCGTACTCGCGCGTCTCAGGATTCGGATAGAAGCGCCCGGCGACGTTGCCGACGATGACCGCGGCGTTGTCCTTGTACGCCGACAGCACGCCCTCGTTGTGCAGCTGGTAGGTGTTCTTGATCATGCCGAACAGGGACTTTTCCTGGCTCTCGCCATCGATGTCCCAACTGGCATTGAAGATCTTGTGCCGGCAGTGCTCGGAGTTCGCCTGGGCGAACATCATCAGCTCGATATCGTGCGGGTTGCGTCCCAGTCCGGTGAAGGCCTGCACCAGATAGTCGATTTCGTCCTCGGCCAGGGCCAGGCCCAGTTCGACGTTGGCCTTCTCCAGCGCGGCGCGGCCGCCGCCGAGTACATCCACCGCCGTCAGCGGCTTCGGCTCGGCATGGCTGAACAGGTTGGCGGCCTCCTCGAAGCGGCCCAGCACCAGCTGGGTCATGCGGTCGTGCAGCGCGGCAGCGACAAGCTTGGCGTCGCCGTCGGAGATTTCACCCTGCACGTAGTAGGCGATCCCCCGCTCCAGCCGCTGGATCTTTTCCAAGCCGCAATTGTGGGCGATGTCGCTGGCCTTGCTCGACCAAGGCGAGATGGTGCCGAAACGCGGCACCACCAGGAACAGCCGACCGGCGGGTTCCTGTACCGGCACGCTGGGTCCGTACTTCAACAGGCGGGTCAGTACATGCTGCTCATCCGCATCAAGCGTGCCGGAAACCTCGGCGAAATGGGCGAACTCGGCGTACAACCCGCTGACGGCGGGGACCTTCTCGGTCAGTTGTGCCAGGAGCTTGCCATGACGGAAGGCGGAAAGAGCGGGAGCGCCGCGCAGGATCAACATCGTCGGAACAGCCTCGGAGGGGGAGCAGTCGGGGCGCGTATTCTAGCTCATGACGATGGGCAAGGGGCAGCGACCCGCTGCAAGTCCGGAGTCGTGCTGACAGCTGGCCCCGACGACCAGCGCAAGGCCGCAACCTGCCCCGCGAGCCCGCACGCAGTGCGCCAGGACCGATGACGGAGTCGACCGCGAGCCGGCCGCTGGCTAGCGCGCGCCACCCTGAAGCCCGGCCCTCCTCCAGACGCCGTATTGGCCGACCGGCTGTTTCATCGGCAGGCGTTTCACCTCGGCCAGGGCGTGGCCATCGAGGGTGATCAGCGCTCCCTCGTCGCGCTGCAGGCTGACCAGGACATGGCGGCCATCTCGTGAGAATTCGACATGAGCCAGTGTCGCCTCCGGCTCGGCCAGGAATTCTCGCGCCACTTCCAGCGTCTCCCGGTCGATCGCCTGCAGCACCTGCCGAGAGTCGGCCGGCATCGTCGAAACGACCAAGAGATACCGGCTGTTCTCGTGAGCCGTGAGCAAGCGCCCAGGCCCCTTCAGAGCGATACGTCGTACCAGCGCGCGTTGCTGCGGATCGATCACCGCCATTTCGGGCGACACCTGACCGGTGCTGGCCATCAGCAACCTGCCGTCGCGCCGCCAGGCGACACTCGACGCCATGTCTGGGTGCCCTTGCATGGGCAACCGGCCGATCCGCCGACGCGCATCCAGATGAACGACCTCCACCTCGCCCTGGGACGACACGCCGAACAGCTCGGCCTGCTCCGGGTTGAAGAAGAAGTCATCCAACGGCCCATCCAGCTCGATCCGCCGGGGGTTGAGATAACCGGAAACGAACGTCCCCTCCCGGTACTGGAAGTCATGCACCAGACCGATCGCCATGTCCTCGGCGCCAGGGTCATAGCTGACCTCCCACAGCTCGGCGATGTCCTTCATCGCAACGATGAACGACCGACGCGCCGGCAGACCGTAGACCGCCGACACCCGCGAGCTGCGCTCGCCCTTGTGGTCGAGGGTCGGCAGGACCTTGAGTAGGTTCAGTTCTCCATCGAGCAGCACCAACGCATGGGGCCGCAGATTGGCCACGGCAATGTGGTCGCCGGCAGGGGAAATGGCGATATTGCTGCTGTCCAGACCCGCACGCACTTCGGCGACGATTGTCAGCGTCCACAGATCGTACTTGGTCACCCAGCCATCGCGGGATACGAAAAACACAAAGCGCCCATCGCGAGTGAAACAGGGGCTGCCATGCACACCTCGCGTGACAAAGTGGTGGATGGGCTCGAGCTTTTCGCCATCGAGGATGGTGACATGCGAGCCGCCGGCCTCGACCACGAGGATCAGCCCCAGCGGATCGGCTTCATAAGCGGGCGAATCAGTTGCCTCGGCCTCACGCGGCACATGACGGGAAAGCGCGATGTCCGCCGGTGTCCAGAGCGCCTCTGCCTGTGCCGAGGAGACCAGCGCGCACGCCAGCAGCCAGGCAACTGCCAGCTGTAGCGAATGAATGACACCACAGGTTCTGCGCTTCGACATGCCGACGCCCCGGAAGCGATGGGATGCGACGATTACAGGCTATCGCAGGACGTCCGCCCATGACCGATGTCAACCGGAGGTCAGGCGGGATGCCGGAACGGGGCGACTGTTTCCGCTCGGAGACCTGCCGCTCTTCAATGCAGGATCTGACTGAGGAACAGCTTGGTCCTGTCGTTCACCGGGTTGGTGAAGAACACCTCCGGCTCGGCCTGTTCGACAATCTCCCCCTTGTCCATGAAGATCACCCGGTCGGCCACGGTGCGGGCGAAGCCCATTTCATGCGTCACGCAGAGCATGGTCATGCCGCTTTCGGCGAGACCGATCATGGTGTCCAGCACTTCCTTGACCATCTCCGGGTCGAGCGCCGAAGTCGGCTCGTCGAACAGCATGATCTTCGGCTTCATGCACAGCGCCCGGGCGATCGCCACCCGCTGCTGCTGGCCGCCGGAGAGCTGACCGGGAAACTTGTTGGCCTGCTCGGGAATGCGCACGCGCTCGAGATAATGCATGGCGATCTCCTCGGCCTGCCGGCGCGGCAGCTTGCGCACCCACATCGGTGCCAGGGTGCAGTTCTGCAGCACGGTCAGGTGCGGAAACAGATTGAAGTGCTGGAAGACCATGCCGACTTCACTGCGAATCGCCTCGATCTGCTTGAGATCGCTGGTCAGCTCCACACCATTGATGACGATCCGCCCCTGCTGATGCTCCTCCAGCCGATTCAGGCAGCGGATGGTGGTGGACTTGCCCGACCCGGACGGCCCGCACAGCACGATGCGTTCGCCCTGCCGCACGGAAAGGTTGATGTCCTTGAGCACATGGAACTGGCCGAACCACTTGTGCACGCCCTGCATGCGGATGACCGGCTCGCTCGCCTGCCCGGCCTGCGCGATTGAATCATTCATATCTCACTCCTAACGCTTGTGGCCGGTGTCCAGCTTGCGCTCCAGGCGCATGGAATAGCGGGACATGCCGAAACAGAACATCCAGTACACCAGCGCGGCGAACACATAGCCTTCGGTGGACATACCCAGCCAGGCCGGGTCCGCCGTAGCGCGCTTGATGCTGTTGAGGAAGTCGAACAGGCCGATGATGATCACCAGGCTGGTGTCCTTGAACAGGGCGATGAAGGTGTTGACGATGCCCGGAATCACCAGCTTCAGCGCCTGCGGCAGGATCACCAGCAACGTGCTGCGCCAGTAGCCCAGACCCATCGCTGCGGCCGCCTCGTACTGCCCCTTGGGGATCGCCTGCAGGCCGCCGCGCACCACCTCGGCGATATAGGCAGCCTCGAAGAACACCACCATCAACATCGCACGCAACAGCTTGTCGAGGTTCATGCCTTCGGGCAGAAACAGCGGCAGCATCACCGACGACATGAACAGCACGGTGATCAGCGGTACACCGCGCCAGAACTCGATGAAGGTGACGCAGAGCACCCGGATGGCCGGCATGTCCGAACGTCGCCCGAGCGCCAGCAGGATGCCCAGCGGCAAGGCGCCGGCAATGCCCACCGCGGCGATCACCACGGTCAGCATCAGCCCACCCCACTGACTGGTCGGCACCGTCTGCAGCCCGAAGAATCCGCCATGCAGCAGCCAGTAGGCCAGCAGCGGATAGGCCAGCAGATAGCCCAGGCCGTAGCGCAGCTTGTGCGGCATCTGCCGCAGGAACAGCGGCGCCGCGCCGATGATCGCCAGCCAGGCTGCCGCATCGACGCGCCAGCGCAGCTCCACGGGGTAGAAGCCGTACATGAACTGGCCGAAGCGAGCCTGCACGAACACCCAGCAGGCGCCCTCGCGGCTGCAATCGGCGCGGGTTTCGCCGGTCCAGTCAGCCTTGAAGATCGCCCATTCGAGCACCGGCGGCACGATCAGCCACAGCAGATACAGACCGACCAGCGTCAGCAATGTGTTGAGCCAGCTGGAGAACAGATTGGCCCGCAACCAGCCGAACGCACCGATGCTGATGGTCGGTGGCGGCAGGTCAGGCTTGAAGGTATGAATGGTCATGCGCTCACCGCTCGATCAGCGCAATGCGCTTGTTGTACCAGTTCATCAGCAGCGAAATGCTGATGCTGATGGCCAGATAGACGCTCATGGTGATGGCCATGGTCTCGATCGCCTGCCCGGTCTGGTTGAGCACCGTGCCGGCGAACAGCGAGACCATGTCCGGATAGCCGATCGCCGCCGCGAGCGATGAGTTCTTTGCCAGGTTCAGGTACTGACTGGTCAAGGGCGGCACGATGACCCGCAGCGCCTGCGGCACGATGACCAGCCGCAGCACCTGTCCCGGGCGCAGGCCGAGGGACGCGGCGGCCTCGGTCTGGCCATGGCTGACCGATTGAATGCCCGCGCGCACGGTTTCGCCGATGAATGCAGCGGTATAGACCGACAGCGCCACGACGATCGAGACCAACTCGGGAATCACCACCCAGCCACCGCGGATATTGAAGCGCTGCAACTCGGGCACTTCCCAGCTGAACGGCGCCCCGGCAACGAGCGTCACCAGCCAGGGAATGGCGATGAACAGCCCGAAGCTGGTCCAGAACACCGGAAACGTACGGCCCGTAGCATGGCGTCGGGCGCGGGCCCAACGGCTGAGCATGACCACCGAGGCCAACGCCACCAACAACGCCAGCCAGAATGCCCAGAAACCCTCGGCGGCGCTGGGTGCCGGCATCTGCACGCCACGGTTGTTGACGAATACGGCGTCCCACAGGCTCAGGCTGTTGCGTGGCCCAGGCAATGGGCTGATCACTGCGAAATAGACGAAGAAGATCAACAACAATGGCGGGATATTGCGGAATACCTCGATGTAGAGCGTCGCCAGCTGGCGGATCAGCCAGTTGCTCGAGAGCCGCCCCACGCCGAGGATGAAGCCCATGATCGTGGCCAGGAATATCCCGATCACGCTGACCAGCAGGGTGTTGAGCAGCCCGACCCAGAATACGCGACCGTAGCTGTCGCTCTCGCTGTAGTCGATCAGGTGCTGGGAAATGCCGAAGCCGGCGGCGTTGTCGAGAAAGCCGAAGCCGGAGGTGATGCCGCGATGGGCGAGATTGGTCTGGGTGTTATGGAAAAGGTACCAACCGAATGCCACCACGGCGATGACGGCCAGAATCTGAAATAGCCAGGCCCGAGCTCGCGGATCATGCAGAAGCGATCCGCCCGCCGGGCGGGGATTGTCGATGGTTCGCATCGAATGTCCTCATACCGCATCACCGGCGCGTTGTGCGCACCGGTGATACTTCTCCCTCTGGTAACGGAGCCGGTATAGCCGGCCCCGCTCGCTCAACGTACCGGCGGGGCGTACTGCACGCCGCCGTTGTTCCACAGGGCATTGAGGCCGCGTTCGATCTTCAGCTCGCTGCCGGCACCGACGTTGCGATCGAAGATCTCGCCATAGTTACCGACCTGCTTGATGATCTGTACCGCCCAGTCCTTCGGAAGCTTCAGGTCCTTGCCATATTCACCTTCGGCACCCAGCAGGCGGGCAACGTCCGGATTCTTGGTGCTTTTGGCCTTCTCCTCGACGTTTGCCGAAGTGACCCCCAGTTCCTCGGCATTGAGCATGGCGAACAGCGTCCAGCGCACGATATCGAACCACTCCTCATCGCCCTGACGAACCGCCGGGCCGAGGGGCTCCTTGGATATCACCTCAGGCAATACGACATAGTCATCAGGCTTCGCCAGCTTGATGCGCTGGGCATAGAGCTGGGACTGGTCAGAGGTCAGCACGTCGCAGCGCCCGGACTCCAGCGACTTGGCGCTTTCATCAGAGGTGTCGTAGGTGATGGGGGTGTAGTTGTGGCCGTTGGCGCGGAAATAGTCGGAGAGATTCAGCTCCGTGGTGGTGCCGGCCTGGATGCATACCGTGGCCCCATCAAGCTCCTTGGCACTCTTGACGCCGAGCTCCTTGTTTACCAGGAAGCCCTGCCCGTCGTAGTAGGTCACGCCGGTAAAATTCAACCCCATCGCTGCATCTCGCGAGCTGGTCCAGGTGGTGTTGCGCGACAGCATGTCCACCTCGCCCGACTGCAGCGCGGTGAAGCGCTCCTTGGCGGTCAGTGGGCTGTACTTGACCTTGCTCGCGTCGCCGAACAGCGCGGCGGCGACTGCTCGACAGACATCAACGTCGAGCCCCTGGTACTGGCCCTTGGCGTCGGCGAACGAAAACCCTGGCAGGCCATCGCTGATGCCGCACTGCACGAATCCCTTCTTCTGCACCGCATCGAGGGTCGCCCCTGCCTGCGCCAACCCGCTCATACCAAGCAGTGACGCAGCACCCAGCGCAGCCAGTGTGGATTTCACCCTAATCATCGAAACCTCCAGTTTGCTTTCTTATTCTCGGGTTCGGGCCATGAACCACTTCGATGTACCGACGGGCCAAACGAAGCGGTGCCAGCCTGACCTGAGTCTAGTCGCCCATGGATGAACGGCAACGTTGTTTGTCATTGCCTCGACTCGCCCCTGCAGGCCGATCCCTTGAGAGCAGGCAGCACAAAGCAAGCGGCGTACCAGATCGCCGGGAACGCCCGCCGACGTACCACCGCGGGTTCTATCGTCACGCCGTAGCGGGTAACCTCGCGCTATTTCCTCACTGGCGGCGGACAGAGCGCCCCAAGAAGAGGCAACCGTACCCAGACCGGAGCCGATCCATGACTACCCCGCTGATTCTCGAGCCGTCCAACAGCGCCGACGCCTGCGTCATCTGGCTGCACGGCCTGGGCGCTGACCGTTACGACTTCCTGCCGGTTGCCGAAGCCCTGCAACAACGGCTGCTTAGCACGCGCTTCGTCCTGCCACAGGCGCCGACGCGTCCGGTGACCATCAACGGTGGTTGGAGCATGCCAAGCTGGTACGACATCCTTGCCATGAGCCCGGCCCGCGCGATCAACCGTGACCAGCTGGAAGCTTCAGCACAACAGGTCATCTCGTTGCTCGAGGCGCAACGCGATACCGGGATCGATCCGGCACGCATCTTCCTTGCCGGCTTCTCCCAAGGCGGTGCGGTCGTCCTGCACACAGCGTTTCTACGCTGGCAGGGACCGCTGGGCGGCGTCATCGCGCTTTCGACCTACGCGCCCACCTTTACCGAGCCGTCGGCGTTCGCCCCGGCCGCACTGCAGTATCCGGTACTGTGCCTGCACGGCAGCCGCGACGATGTCGTGCCTATGGCGATGGGCCGCGCCGCGTTTCAAACCCTCCAGGACGCAGGCGTCACCGCGGCGTGGCACGACTATCCGATGGGCCATGAAGTGCTGCCGGAGGAAATTCGCGACATCGGCGCCTGGCTCTCTGAACGTCTTGGCTGACCAGGCGCATCAGAGGAAGCTGGACGTGCGACTATCCGTGGCAGCGCGCCGCTTCTCACCTGCCATCGTCCGGCCGTCTACCACGTCGGCCGCCCGTACCGGGCGGGAGGCTTCGCCACATTTGCGTCTTGCATTACACTGACGCGCGATTCTTTCCCATTTCGACGACGAGAAGACCGTGCTCAAAGCACTCAAGAAAATCTTTGGCAAGGCCCCGGACGAGCGGGCCGCCACAACGACTGGCGCCGCATCTGCCAGCCACGAACGGCAAACCGCCCCCGTGACCCAGCAGGTCGCGACGAACGAAGCCCAACCCAAGCCGCAAGCCACCCAGCGCACCGCTGAAAAGCCGCGCCGCCAGCGCAGCAGCAAACCGCCCAAACCCGCCGCCCCGGCCTGGAAGCTGGAAGACTTCGTGGTCGAACCGGCCGAAGGCAAGACCCGCTTCCATGACTTCAAGCTCGCGCCAGAGCTGATGCACGCCATTCACGACCTGGGCTTTCCTTATTGCACGCCGATCCAGGCTCAGGTGCTCGGCTACACACTCGCTGGAAGGGACGCCATCGGTCGCGCCCAGACCGGCACGGGCAAGACTGCCGCATTTCTGATTTCCACCATTACCCAGTTGCTCGAGACGCCGCCACCGAAAGACCGCTACATGGGCGAGCCGCGTGCCCTGATCATCGCTCCGACTCGCGAACTGGTGGTGCAGATCGCCAACGATGCGCTGGACTTGACCAAGTACACCGGTCTCAACGTGATGAGCTTCGTCGGCGGCATGGATTTCGACAAGCAGCTCAAACAGCTGGAATCGCGTTACTGCGACATCCTCGTTGCCACCCCCGGCCGCCTGCTGGATTTCAACCAGCGCGGTGAGGTGCACCTGGACATGGTCGAGGTGATGGTCCTCGACGAGGCCGACCGCATGCTCGACATGGGCTTCATCCCGCAGGTCCGCCAGATCATTCGGCAGACCCCGCCCAAGAGCGAACGCCAGACCCTGCTGTTCTCCGCCACCTTCACCGACGACGTGATGAACCTGGCACAGCAATGGACCACCAACCCCGCCGTGGTCGAGATCGAACCGGAGAACGTCGCCAGCGATACCGTCGAGCAACATGTCTACGCCGTAGCCGGCAGCGACAAGTACAAGCTGCTGTACAACCTGATTACCCAGAACGACTGGACGCGGGTGATGGTATTCGCCAACCGCAAGGACGAAGTGCGACGCATCGAGGAACGCCTGACCAAGGACGGCATCAGTGCCGCGCAGATGTCCGGCGACGTCCCGCAGCACAAGCGCATCCGCACGCTGGAGGGCTTTCGCGAGGGCAAGATTCGCGTGCTGGTGGCCACCGACGTCGCCGGTCGCGGCATTCACGTCGATGGCATCAGCCATGTGATCAACTTCACCCTGCCAGAAGACCCGGACGATTACGTGCACCGCATCGGTCGGACCGGCCGCGCCGGCACCAGCGGCACCTCCATCAGCTTCGCTGGCGAGGACGACGCCTTCGCTCTGCCGCCCATCGAGGCACTGATCGGCCGCAAGATCCAGTGCGAGATGCCGCCGGCGGAACTGCTTGCGCCCGTTCCCCGTTCGCGCTGAACCCCTTGCTGCCCGGAGCCTGCCCAGGCGAGCCGGTCGCCTGGCACCGATGACCTGGGTCAGGCCGCTTCTGACTCGAAGCGACTAAAGTAGTACCCAGATATCGAATCAGGAGGATCACCGATGGACAGCATGCACTGGTTATTGACCCTCATCGTCGTCGGTTTTGTCCTGCTCTGCGTGGGCTTCAACTACCGGGACAAGCAATGGGGCGTCGGACTGCTGAGCCTCGGCATTCTCACGATGTTTTCTACGCTGGCCTTCAAGATGTACATCACCTTCTACTGAAGGCTCAGCTTTTCTCGTTCCAACGCTCGGCTGCCAACTGATCACTGGCACGGCCTTCCACCCAGCGCGGGCCGGCCGAGGTGTTTTCCTTCTTCCAGAATGGCGCCCGGGTTTTCAGGTAGTCCATGACGAAGCGGCAGGCGTCGAAGGCGGCGTCGCGATGGGCACTGGCCGCACCGACGAACACGATCGGCTCGCCAGGCTCCAGCGATCCAACGCGGTGCAGCACATCCAGGCGCAGCAGTGGCCAGCGATGCTCGGCCTCCTGCACGATCTTCTCCAGCGCCCTCTCCGTCATGCCGGGGGCATGCTCAAGAAACATGCCGGCCACATCCTGCCCGTCATTGAAGTCCCGCACGTAGCCGACGAAGCCGGCGACCGCGCCGATTCCCAGATTGGCGGCATGCAGCGCGTTCAGCTCCGCGCCGGGATCGAACGAGCCCTGTTGAACACGAACCGCCATGCTCAACCTCCGGTCACGGTAGGAAAGAAGGCCACCTCGTCGCCATCGACAACGGCTTCCTCTAGGCCACACAGCTCCTGATTGCGCGCGCACATCAGATTCTGCTCGCCGAGTACCTCCCAGACGCCACCGCGCGCCAGGAGGTACTGGCGTACATCATCCACACTGCCGAACGATTCATCCCATTGGATGCGCTCGCCATCGCTGCCAAGGGTTTCCCGATATCGGGCGAAGAACTGAACCGAAATCATGCCTGCACCTGCCAATGTCCGCTCTTGCCGCCGAGTTTTTCCAACAACCGCACCCCTTCGATCACCATGCCGCGGTCCACGGCCTTGCACATGTCATAGATGGTCAATGCGGCGACGCTGGCAGCGGTCAGCGCCTCCATCTCCACCCCCGTCTGGCCCGCCAGTTTGCAGGCCGCGCGGATCAATACGCTGTCGTCACCATCGGCCTGCAGTTCGACCTTGATGCTGGTCAGCAGCAGCGGGTGACAGAGCGGAATCAGTTCATGGGTTTTCTTCGCCGCCTGGATGCCGGCGATGCGTGCCACGGCGAATACGTCGCCCTTGGGATGGCCGCCCTGCTGAATCATCTGCAGGGTCTGCGGCAGCATGCGCACGCGTGCCTCCGCTACGGCCTCGCGCGCCGTCACGGCCTTGTCGGTGACGTCGACCATGCTGGCGCGGCCTTGCGAATCGAGATGGGTGAGCATTTGGCGCTCCTGAGCTGAAAATCAGGAGTCTACCCCAGCCGCCGGCGATGGACCCGCCTCGTAAGAGGTACTCCGAGCATCGCCAGCCTCGAGCCCTCTACATGTGCGCTTCGGCGTATTCGGCCAGTACCGAGCGCGGCACGCCCTGCAGGGTGATATGCACGCCGTGGGAGAAGTCCTTGAAGCGTTCGGTGAGGTAGGTCAACCCGGAACTGGTAGCGGACAGATAGGGCGTATCGATCTGCGCCAGGTTGCCGAGACAGACCACCTTCGAGCCGTTGCCCGCGCGGGTGATGATGGTCTTCATCTGGTGCGGCGTGAGGTTCTGGCATTCGTCGATCAGGATCAGGCTCTGCTGGAAACTGCGCCCGCGGATGTAGTTCAGCGATTTGAACTGCAGCGGCACCTTTTGCAGGATGTAGTCGATGCTGCCGTGGGTGTTCTCGTCCTCCATGTGCAGCGCTTCGAGGTTATCGGTGATCGCGCCGAGCCAGGGCTCCATCTTCTCGGCCTCGGTGCCGGGCAAGAAGCCGATGTCCTCGTCCAGCCCCTGTACGCTACGGGTGGCGATGATGCGCCGGTAGCGCTTGCTGACCACGGTCTGCTCGATGGCTGCAGCCAGCGCGAGAATGGTCTTGCCCGAACCGGCGGCGCCGGACAGGTTGACCAGATGAATATCCGGGTCGAGCAGCGCGAACAATGCCAGCGCCTGATGAATGTCACGCGGGCGTAGGCCCCAGGCTTCCTGATGCAGCAGCGGCTCCTGGTGCAGGTCGAGCAGCAGCAGTTCATCGGCCTTGATGCCCTTGATCCAACCCACGAAGCCCTGTTCGTCGATGATGAACTCGTTGATATGGACGGCCGGTAGATTGTCGGTCAGCTGCACCCGATGCCAGGTACGTCCGTGCCCCTGATGGGTTTCCACCTTGCTCACACGATCCCAGAACGAACCGGTGACGCTGTGATAGCCCGGCGAAAGCTGTCCGACGTCGTCGACCAGCTGGTCGGTATGGTAATCCTCCGCCGCCACGCCACAGGCCCGCGCCTTCAGGCGCATGTTGATGTCCTTCGTGACGAGTACCACCGGCACCCCGGGGCGCTGTTTGCTCAGCTCGACCACCTGATTGATGATCTTGTTGTCGTTCAGGTCCTCTGGCAGCGCGCTGGATTCACCGCGCTTGCTCATCAGAATCGATAGGCTGCCGCACGGCCCGCTTTTGCCACGCTGGATCGGCACACCGAGCTCGACTTCCTCCGGCGTGGCATCGCCCAACAGCCTGTCGATCAGACGAATCGCCTGACGGCACTCGGCTGCCACACTGTGCTTACCGGTCTTGAGCTGATCGAGCTCCTCCAGCACGGTCATGGGTATCGCGACCTGGTGCTCCTGGAAATTCAGCAAGGCATTGGGATCGTGGATTAGAACGTTCGTATCGAGGACGTAGAGCGTGGGCTGGGTCGCGCGGGATCTGCCGTAGTCATCCATACCGATCACCTTCTTCTAGGGTCAGAAGCGAAGCGGATACGCGCTCCGCCGCAGAGTGACCGCCGTGCGATTGAGGTGAGCGGACGAGGGAAGCCAGTGGATTCGGGGCTACCCAGGAGCCGCCACCTGTGTCGCAGGGTCCGGCGGTCTGGATTCGGTAATACCGTAAAACTTATGACAGACAAAAGACTTTTCCGTTGAATGTCGGTTTTTTTCACGAATCGACCGCAGGTGCTTGGCTCACTCCGTTTTCACGCGTTAATGTCGACGATCAAGGTGCGCGCTTTCGCCGCAGCGATTCACCTCGGCGGTGATGTGCACCAGCTGGGTAAAGGGCTGCAGCGCAGCCTTGTAGCGATCGGCGGTATGTCCCTGATGCGTGACCACGCTGATGATGCAGCTGTACTGCGAACGCCCTACACGCCACAGGTGCAGGTCGGTCACTTCGGTATCGGGCACCCGTTCCAACGCTTCGCGAACCTGCTCGACGAGCGGGTCATCCATCTCCCGATCCAGCAACGCCATCGCCGTATCCCGCAACAAACCACGCGCCCATACGAGAATCACCACGGCACCGACGATGCCCATGGCCGGATCGAGCCAGCCCCAGCCAAACAACTTACCCCCCAGCAAGGCGACGATGGCCGCCACCGACGTCAGGGCATCGGTTAGCACATGGATGAAGGCGGCATGACGGTTGAGGTCCTTGCCTGACTCCCCATGTGCATGCGCATGGCCATGCTCGTTATGGCCATGGCTATGGCCGTGATCGTGCTGATCACGCAACAGCCAGGCCGATAGCAGATTCACCAGCAGGCCGATCACCGCAACCAGCAACGCCTCATCGAAGCCGATCGCCGCAGGCGACCAGAATCGCTGCAGCGACTCGCCGATCATGAACAGCGCCACGACTACCAGCAGAAGCGCACTGGCGAAGCCGGCGAGCACCTCGATCTTCCAGGTGCCGAAAGCGAAGCGCTGGTCCGTCGCGTAGCGTCGCGCCAGTAGATAGGCAAGCGCAGACAGACCGATCGCGACCATGTGCGAAGCCATGTGCCAGCCGTCCGCCAGCAATGCCATCGAGTTGAACCAGTAACCGGCGACTATCTCCACCACCATGGTGAGCCCGGTAAGCAGCACCACGCCCCAGGTCTGCCGCTCCGCGCGGCGTTCCAGAGGACGGTAGTCGTGTGGCGGCTGCCATTGCGCGTGATTGCAATCAGTCATACGAACTCCGAATCGATGGCCACAGCTTGCACCTTGTCATGCAGGTAAGGTCAACAGCGCGTCTATGGCATCCATAGCTGGAGCCGTTCCGGTCACCACCCTACAATCGCGCCATCAGAAAGGAGACCCTACATGCTGATGGTGATTTCCCCAGCCAAGACACTCGATTACGAAACACCACCGATAACCGAACGTTTCACCCTGCCGCAGCACCTCGACCATTCGCAGCAACTGATCGAGCTGCTTCGAGACTATTCGCCAGCGCAGATCAGCGAACTCATGCACCTCTCGGACAAGCTCGCTGCGCTCAATGTGGCGCGTTACGGCAGCTGGACCGCCGAGTTCACGCCGGACAACGCTAAACAGGCCTTGCTGGCCTTCAAGGGCGACGTCTACACCGGGCTCAATGTCGACGATTTCACCGACGACGACCTGCTGTTCGCCCAGCAGCATCTGCGCATGCTTTCGGGGCTCTACGGGCTGCTGCGTCCGCTCGACCTGATGCAGCCCTATCGGCTGGAAATGGGCACCAAGCTCGTCAACCCGCGCGGCAAGGACCTATACGCGTTCTGGGGTGAGCGAATCAGCGACTGGCTGAACGAAGCCCTTCGCGAACAGGGCGACGATGTTCTACTCAACCTGGCGTCCAATGAGTATTTCAGTTCAGTCAAGCGCAAGGCGCTGAATGCGCGGGTCATCGATGTCGATTTCAAGGACATGAAGAATGGCCAGTACAAGATCATCTCGTTTTATGCCAAGAAGGCGCGCGGCCTGATGGCACGCTGGGTGATCAAGGAACGCATTGCCAAGCCCGAACAGCTCTCGGCGTTCGATTACGAGGGCTATCGCTTCAGCGCGGACGATTCCTCGGCCAACCATCTGGTATTCCTGCGCGATACCGACCAGCAGTAACCGTAGCCGCGGTGCCAACCCGCCGGTTGGCGCCGCCCTGCCCGCACGGGCAGCACGAACTCATCCCGCCGCGCCTGACAGCGCACCGAGGCCCGCCGTGGTCTCACCCTTAAGCAGCCATCGTCCGCTGAAACCGTTCGAAAAATCTCACCGATCAACGGCAGTCCACGCGGGAACTATCGCGCATGGCCGGCAATCATAAGCGCGTACCGACAATTCCAGGTGGAAAGGGACGTCGCACATGAACGTGCATTGGGTCACCAATCATGCAATTCGCTCCGCTTCCGGTCGCATGACGGCTGCGACAGGAGCGAAACCTCGGGCAGCGAGGCTGCCGGACATCAGGCCAACGGCCGAGGCGTCGACCAGTGCCAACGCGGCATTCGGGCAGACATACGCCGAGCAAGGCACGAACAGAGGGTTACGGCCATGCAACAGCACCGCTCCTTGCCGACCAGCAGACATCACGCATCGCTCACGACGATGGCGCTCTTCGTCGTGCCGTCGGCCATCGGAGATTCGCCGTGCCGACATTTCTGACCGGCAATCAACCACAGCGCCATCGGGCCTGAGCGGTCCTGGCGCAACCAATGCCGGCCATTGAGACTGACAGCATATTCCATTCCCGAGGCGGCGCCTCGGGACCGAGCGGCTATCGCTCCGAGCGATCGGCGATTCCCTCGATGAACAACCCGGGCGCCGCCAGATGGCCGGCGTCGACGAACAAGTAGAACGACCTTCGAAACGATTCAGGAGAGAGCACTATGATCCCGGTTATTCTTTCAGGTGGCAGCGGTTCCCGACTGTGGCCCCTTTCCCGCAAGTCGTTCCCCAAGCAGTTCCTGGCCCTGACCGGTGAACAGACATTGTTTCAGCAGACCGTCGAGCGCCTGGCCTTCGACGGCATGCAGCAGCCTCTGCTGGTGTGCAACAAGGACCATCGCTTCATCGTCAAGGAGCAGCTGGCGGCGCGCAAACTGGGCGTCCAGGGCCTTCTGCTCGAGCCGTTCGGCCGCAACACGGCGCCGGCCATCGGCATCGCCGCGATGAAGCTGATCGAAGAAGGCCGCGACGAGCTGCTGCTGGTCCTGCCGGCCGATCATGTGATCGAAGACCAGAAGGCTTTCCAGCGCTCCCTGGCACTGGCGACCAACGCCGCCGAGAACGGTGAGATGGTGCTCTTCGGCGTCCCACCGACCCGTCCCGAGACGGGCTATGGCTACATCCGTGGCAGCCAGGACGCCAATACGGGCCTGCCAGAAGGCATCAAGCGCGTCGCCCAGTTCGTCGAGAAGCCCGATGAGGCACGCGCCCAGAGCTATCTGGAATCTGGCGACTACTACTGGAACAGCGGCATGTTCCTGTTTCGCGCCAGCGTCTTCCTGGATGAATTGAAAAAGCACGACCCGGACATTTACGACACCTGCTGGGCAGCGCTCGAGCGCAGCGTGAAGAATGGCGATGAAGTGCTGATCGACCCAGCGACCTTCGCCTGCTGCCCGGACAACTCCATTGACTATGCCGTGATGGAAAAGACGCAACTGGCCTGCGTGGTGCCGATGTCTGCGGGCTGGAGCGATGTCGGCTCCTGGTCCTCGATCTGGGACGTGCATGAAAAGGACGAGAACGGCAATGTGCTCAAAGGCGATGTGATCGCCGAAGACACACGCAATTGCCTGGTTCACGGCAACGGCAAGCTGGTCACCGTGCTGGGTCTGGAAGATGTCGTCGTGGTGGAAACCAAGGACGCCATGATGGTCGCTCACAAGGACAAGGTGCAGGACGTCAAGAAACTGGTGAGCAAGCTCGATGCCCAGGACCGCAGCGAAACCAAGAATCACTGTGCCGTCTACCGGCCGTGGGGCTGGTACGACTCGGTGGATATGGGCGGTCGCTTCCAGGTCAAGCGTATCTGCGTTAATCCCGGCGCCAGCTTGTCACTGCAGATGCATCACCACCGGGCAGAGCACTGGATCGTGGTTTCCGGTACAGCGCAGGTTACATGTAACGAGAAGACCTTCCTGCTCACCGAAAACCAGTCGACTTATATTCCGATCACCTCGGTACATCGCCTGGCCAACCCTGGCAAGATTCCGCTGGAGATCATCGAAGTCCAGTCCGGCAGCTATCTGGGTGAAGACGACATCGAGCGTTTCGATGATGTTTATGGTCGCGCGGAGCAGAGCAACGAAGCCAAAGTGGCCCGTTGATCAATTCAACCGATAGTGAAAAGCCCGCGCACATCGCGGGCTTTTCTTTTTCCATGCCCCTGGCCCGCCTTGCTCGAAAGCAGGCATACTTTCACTCGGCGCGGATGCTGAATTCCGTACGGATAGCGATGTACGTTCACGCCTATTTTTTTGAACTACGCCTCGCTTCTCCGGCTTGCGCCCATTCTGCGCAAACCTTTTCAATTGAACCACGTCATAACAATCACGGTTACCGGGAAAACTCCGGCAAACTTCAGTTACAACTAGGCAATTCCAGGCAACTTACAAGCAATCGCTTCAATACAGGATCTCTTACGTGACGAAAGACGAACTGCGCGCCGAACTCGAACGCCAGGCACAGCGCTTTACGAAAGTCTACGGAGGCGAGATTACGACCTATGCCGCCGAACGCGAGCCTGAGCGTAAACCCTGGCGAAAAAAACCTTCGCTTAGAGATCAGGTGTTTCAACAGGAACTCGAGAAGCTCGAACAGGAAAAACGTGCCGGATTCGAGAGTTCGGCTGCACCACAAGCCTGAACGCTAACCAAACGACAGTCGAAGCACCGCGCGCCGCAATAAGGATGCTGCATCGATAGCTCAGCAGTAATTCTTTAATTCAGCGCTTACCGCCCAGTAGCGAGCCCAGCAGCCCCCTGGCCAGTTGTCGGCCCAGTTGGCCAGCCGCCTGACTCAGGGCACTTTTCACGACCCGCCCGGCCAGCTCACCCAGATCGATGTCGTCACGCCCTCTGCCCTGCTTCGGCTTTTGCGCCTGCGGCTCGCTGGCCTGCCTGGCGCGAGCACTCAATATTTCGTACGCGGATATCCGGTCGACAGGCTTGTCGTAATGACCTCGCAGGGCAGAGCCGGCGATCAGCGCCGCACGCTCCGCATCACTCAATGGCCCGATGCGTGATTGCGGGGGCGCGATCGCCACTCGCTGCACCATGGCCGGCATACCCTTTTCCTCCAGCCCACCGACCAGCGCCTCGCCAATCCCCAGCTCCGTCAGGACCTCCAGCGTCTCGAAATCTGGATTGGCGCGAAAACCGTCAGCCACTGAGCGCAACGCCTTCTGCTCTCTGACGGTGAAAGCGCGGAGCCCGTGCTGGATGCGCAGCCCCAGCTGCGCCAGCACCTGATCCGGGAGATCGCTCGGCGATTGCGTGACGAAATACACGCCAACCCCCTTGGAGCGGATCAGCCGGACCACCTGCACCAGACGTTCCTGCAGCGCCTTCGGCGTATCGCCGAAGAGCAGGTGCGCCTCATCGAAGAACAGCGCAAGCAGCGGACGATCGGCGTCACCGCGCTCCGGTAGCTGTTCGAACAGTTCGGCCAGCAGCCAGAGCAGAAAGGTCGCATACACCTTTGGCGCCTCATGCACCAGCACACTAGCATCGAGCAGATGGATGGGGCCACGCCCGTCAGCGGCAGGCCGCAGCAGATCCTCAAGTTGCAGCGCGGGCTCGCCGAACAGCGCCTCGGCACCCTGCTGCTCCAGCGTCGCCAGACGCCGTAGCAACGCCTGGGAAGATGCTCCGGTGAACAATGCACTGTCTTCGCCGAGCAGCTCGGGTTCTGCCTTGAGATGGGCGAGCAGCGCCTTGAGGTCTTTCAAATCCAGCAGCAGCAAGCCTTGCTGATCCGCCACCTTGAACGCCGCATACAGCGCCGACTGTTGACTGTCTGTCAGCTGCAGGAGATTACCGAGCAGCAGCGGGCCCATTTCGCTCAGAGTCGTTCTCAGCGGATGGCCGCTGCGACCATGCACATCCCACAGGGTGACGGGATAGGCCCGCGGCTGGTGCTGCAGCCACGGCATGCTGGCGATGCGTTCGGCGATCTTGCCCTGCGGCGCGCCTGCAGCACCGAGACCGCAGAGGTCGCCCTTGATGTCAGCGGCAAAAACCGCAACGCCGGCATCACTGAATTGCTCGGCCAGGCGCTGCAGGGTTACGGTCTTGCCAGTGCCGGTCGCGCCAGCGATCAGGCCATGCCGATTGGCCAGTCGCAGGGACTGAGTGCTGGGCTCGCCGGTTACCTCGGCGCCGAGTACCAACCGATCGTTCGAAGCCTTCATCAACCCTCTCCTTCTCGTTCCCCGCACACTGCCACAGCCGCATCAATGCTCGTCGACGGGCTCCCGATCGGCTTGCAGCTCGGCCCAGAGCGCCTCGGCTTCCGGAAAGTCGGTGCCCAGCTCGGACGACAGCGCCTCGGGATCGTATCGCCGGGTACAGCCACCACCAATGATAGGCGGTGCCTTGGCAGCGGCGCGCTCGAACGGATCGGCCATCGTCATCCCCTGTCAGTTGAATACCAACGTCTTGTTGCTGTGCACCAGCACACGATCCTCAAGGTGATAGCGCAGGCCGCGCGACAACACCATCTTCTCTACGTCCTTGCCGAGCCGCACCATGTCCTCGATGCTGTCGCGATGACTGACCCGCACCACGTCCTGCTCGATGATCGGGCCGGCGTCCAGCTCCTCGGTGACATAGTGACAGGTGGCGCCTATCAGTTTCACGCCGCGCAAGGATGCCTGGTGATAAGGCTTCGCGCCGACGAAGGACGGCAGGAAGCTGTGATGGATATTGATGACCCGCTGGGCGAACTCGTCGCACAGCTCTGCCGGCAGGATCTGCATGTAGCGCGCCAGCACGATCGCGTCGGCACGCTGCTCGCGCACCAGTCTGGTCACCTCGGCGAACGCCTCCTGCTTGTTCATCGGATCGACCGGAACATGGAAATACGGAATGCCATGCCACTCGACCATGCTGCGCAGGTCATCGTGGTTCGAAATTACGCAGGGAATATCGCAATCGAGTTCGCCGCTGTGCCAGCGATGCAGCAGATCCGCCAGACAATGGGACTCGCGGCTCGCCATCAGCACGACCCGCTTGCGCTGCTCGGAGTCGGTGATGCGCCACTCCATGGAAAACTCACGGGCAATCGGTGCAAAGGCGTGACGAAATCCGTCCAGGTCGAAGGGTAGCGAGTCCGCGCGGATCTCGTGGCGCATGAAAAACCAGCCACTCTGATGATCGGAGTGATGGTTGGCCTCGGTGATCCAGCCGTTGTAGGTAGCGAGAAAGTTGCTGACCTTGGCGACAATGCCAACGCCATCTGGACAGGCAATGACCAGCCTGAAAGTGCGCATTAACGGTTACTCCGGCTCAAAGGAAACGCGGCATTCTAGCCCAGCTGACAAAAGCACAGCCATCGCATTAACGGCAACGTTTCCGTCAACTAGCAGCATCGAGCGCGGAGGTGCATCGCCCGGAAGATTGGCATCCGGCAGTACCCCGGCTGAAAACACCAAGAAAGTTGTCCATTTAAACAGGCATACATTCATTAACCCGTTGTTTCGACGCATGTCCGTACGTGAAATATCCCTTCAAATAGTAATCCCGCTTTTTTAACCGGCTATATTTACTTGCGCATACGGCAGGACTATGATTGCCAACACTTGCGTTCAAGCCTATCTCAAGGAAGCCACATGTCACTGATCAACGAGTATCGCGCCACTGAAGAGGCCATCAAGGAACTTCAGGAGCGACTGAAGTCCCTTTCCGAAGATGACAAGCTGAAAAAGGAACTGGAGTTCGAGGGTAAGCTGCGCGAACTCATGGGCGAATATCAGAAGTCGCTGCGAGACATCATCGCCCTGCTCGATCCGGAAGCCTCGCGCAGCAGCAAGAGTCCGCGCGCTGCAAAGACGCCTACCACCAGCAAGCGCGCTCGCCGCGTGAAGCAGTACAAGAATCCGCATAGCGGCGAAGTAATTGAAACCAAAGGCGGCAACCACAAGACGCTGAAAGAATGGAAAGCCCAGTGGGGTTCCGACACCGTTGAAAGCTGGGCCACTCTTCTGGGCTAAGCAATAACGGTTAATAGAAACGCCGTTTCTCGATGCGCTTATCGAGAAACGGCGTTTTTCATTTCAGGCCTTGCCAGTACTGCGTTGCAGCAGGATTGTCGGAAGGACAGCTGACGACGTCAGAGGCGCAATCCATAACGCTCGCCCAACCCTCGGCCATACTCGAGCCATTGTTGCAGCAGTTGTTGCTGCGCCACGGTGGCAGTGGGCATCAGCCGCGCAATTTCAGTTTCAAACTGCGCCAGGGTATTCGGCCCGCCATGTGCCCCATCGCTCAGCCGCTGCTGACAGAACGACCTCCACTGCGATTGCTCCTGCACGGATAACCCTTCGGGAAAGTTGCGTGCGCGATAGCGAAACAGCAACGCCTCCAACCGCACATCTTCGAAGCGGCACGGGTGCCTGGCCAATTCGGCTGGCCCGAGCCCACGTATCTGCTCGCACAGGCGCCGGTCTCGCTCGCCGAGAAAGCCGTCATACAGCTGCTGCTCCGGATCGTCGCTGCCACCAAAGCCTTCCTCGGCATAGATCTCGGCCAGCTTATCGACCCAGACGTGCCGACGCTCGCGCAACAGCGCCGCCCGCTCATGACACAGCGACAGGTCTAGAGCCAGACGCCGGACGTCGGCGTCGCGCAGCACCTTGAGCGGCGCCAGCACCGGACACTTGTTGATGTGCACCAGCTTCAAGGGCACCGGCAGCTCACCCTCGCCAAGCTGCTCGCGACGCGTGTAGAGGCGCTGCCGCAACGTCTGTGCACTTTCCTGCCAGAGCGGCTCCACTTCGCCCTGCAGATCGCAGACGATCAGCGCATTGCGATTGCGCGGATGCCAGGCCAATGGCAGAACTATCGACAGGAAGTGGCGGCCTGCGGCGAAGCGCCCCGAGACATGCACAAGCGGCTCGAGCAGGGTGATCTGATCCATCACTGCCTGTTTGCGGCGCAAATTGAAAAGGTACTCATACAGACGTGGCTGGCGCTGGCGAATGAGCCTGGCCAGCGCGATGGTGGCGCGCACATCGGACAGCGCGTCATGGGCATTCAGATGCTCCAGCCCGTTGGCAGCGCTCAAGCGTTCGAGCTTGAGCGTCACTCGCCCGTCTTCCTCCGGCCACACCAACCCTTCGGGACGTAGCGCATAAGCCGTGCGCACCAGATCGATCAGGTCCCAGCGGCTGTTGCCGCCCTGCCATTCACGCGCGTAAGGATCATAGAAGTTTCGATAGAGGCTGTAGCGTGTGACCTCGTCATCGAAGCGCAGGCTGTTGTAGCCAGCGACACAGGTACCCGGGGTAGCCAGCTCCTCATGCAGACGGCGAACGAACTCCGCTTCGCTTAGCCCTTGCTGCTGCAGTGTTGCCGGCGTGATCCCGGTAACCAGGCACGCCGCCGGATGGGGCAGGATGTCGTCACTGAGACGGCAATAAAGATTCAGCGGCTCGCCAACTTCCTCGAGTGCTTCGTTGGTGCGAATACCCGCCACCTGCATCGGTCGGTCGCGGCTGGGCGATATCCCTGTGGTTTCGAAGTCGTACCAGAAAATGCTTGGAGTCACGGGAGGGTCCTTCTCGATCGGCGCGCAGCAGTCTAACAGCCCTCACGCCTGCAACGCGCCAGCGGCCGCTGGCGCAGCGACGACACCCGCGACGACAACTCTGCGAACGACATCCGACATCGACGCAGGCATTTGGCCATAATCGCGCCTCACGCACCGTCTCGTAGATTGCCGCCGGCACGCTTGGCGCATAGCATCGCCCTAGCCTGCACCTGGACGACCTTATCTCTTGCTCCCGACTCTCGCTCGATCACCGCTGCTGGACAATCGCCTGCGCGTGGAAACGCCAGAAGGCGTTGACCTGCTGTTGCGGCCTGCCGGCCTCGTTCCTCGCGCGCTGGCCTTCGCCGTGGATCTGGCGATTCGCGGCGCGATACTGCTCGCGCTGTTTATCAGCCTGGGCCTGCTGGGCAAGTTCGGGATGGGGCTCGGCGCGCTGCTGCTATTTCTGGTGCAGTGGTGGTACATGGTGCTCTTCGAGGTGCTGAACCAGGGGCGCACACCCGGCAAGCACTGGCTGGGCCTGCGCGTCGTGCACGACGACGGCACGCCGGTGGGCTGGGCCTCTTCGCTGACGCGCAATCTGTTGCGTTTCGTCGACCTGCTGCCGTTCGGCTATTTCCTCGGCGCTCTCAGCTGCCTCGGACATCCGGCGTTCAAGCGCCTTGGTGATATCGCAGCCGGCACGTTGGTCGTCTATCAGGAAAAGCCTGCCGAACGTCCTGCGCTTGCGCCGGCCGAACCGGTGGCGCCACCGGTCGGCCTCAGCCTTGACGAGCAACGTGCACTCATTTCCTTCGCCGAGCGCCAGGCCAGCCTGTCCCCGGACCGACGCCGCGAACTCGCCGCGATCCTCGCCGAGCCGCTCGCCACGACGCCTGAGGACGCCGAGCGAACTATCCAGGGAATTGCCCGCGCGCTGATGGGGGCAACGTGAAACAGGCCGAATTCGAACGTCAGCATCAGCAGCTTTGGCTGGCATTGACCACGCAGCTCGATCTGCTCGAACGGGGCCGGCCGCTGGACGAGCCTTCGCTGGACGCGTTCCCTTCCGCCTACCGTCGGCTTTGCCAGCATCTGGCGTTGGCCGAATCGCGTGGCTACAGCGGCCAGCTGATCGATCAGCTGCATCAGCTGGCCTTGCGTGGTCACCAGCAGCTCTACCGGCACCACAGTACCCTGCTTGGCCGGCTGCTGGGCTTCATCACTGGCGGCTTCGCCCGGTCGGCCCGCGAACAATGGCGTTACCTGCTGGCGGCCAGCCTGCTGTTCTACGGCAGCCTGCTCGGCATGGCTGCGCTGGTCTACGCCTTCCCTGATCTGGTCTACAGCATCCTGCCACCCGACCAGGTCGCGCAGATGGAGCAGATGTACGATCCGGACGCCAGCCGCTTGGGGCGCTTTGCCGAACGAGGTGCCGGCGACGATTGGCTGATGTTCGGCTACTACGTGATGAACAACATCGGCATCGCCTTCCAGACCTTCGCCAGTGGCCTGCTGTTCGGCCTTGGCACGCTGTTCTTCCTGCTGTTCAACGGCCTGACCATCGGCGCAGTGGCAGGCCACCTGAGCGGTATCGGCTATCACCTGCCGTTCTGGTCCTTCGTCATCGGCCACGGTGCATTCGAGCTGACCGCCATCACTCTCGCTGGCGCGGCGGGCCTGCAACTGGGCGTGGCGCTGCTGGCACCGGGTCGAATGACACGCGGCGATGCCCTGCGCCAGTCTGCCCGACAGGCTATCCGCCTGGTCGCTGGAGCTATCGTGCTCTTGCTGTTCGCTGCCTTCGTCGAGGCGTACTGGTCGTCCATGACGCTGAGTTCACCGACGATCAAGTTCATCGTCGGCGCATTGCTCTGGCTGCTCGTCGCCGCTTATTTCTCCTTCGCCGGACGCAGCCGTCATGCAGCTGACTGAAGCCAACGTCGCGATCCGCCCTCGCACCCCATGGGAAGCGATCGACCTCGGCACGCAGCTCGCCAGGCGCCATGCGCCGCTGTTGATGGCGGGCTGGGCCGCCGTCACGCTGCCTGTCTTCGCCGTGCTCAGCCTGCTGCTGTGGCAACACCCGAGCCTGGCACTGCTGCTGTTCTGGTGGCTGAAGCCGCTGTACGAACGACTGCCGCTGTTCATCCTTTCCAAGGCACTGTTCGGCGAAACACCCAGCCTCGGAGAGAGCCTGAAAGCGGTCCCCGGGCTGTGGCGCCCACAATGGTTCAGCAGCCTCACCTGGCGTCGGTTGAGCATGACGCGAAGCTTCGACCTGCCGGTTCAGCAACTCGAAGGGCTCGACGGCAACGCCCGCAGACAGCGACTGGTGACGCTCGGTCGACGCGGCGGGCGCGCCGCAAGCTGGCTGACCGTAGTCGGAGTGCATCTGGAGGGCGCCCTCTGGCTCGGCCTGCTGGGGCTGCTCTACCTCATGCTGCCCGCCCAGCTGGTGCAAAGCTGGAACTGGGAGGATCTGCTCGGACTCAGCGCGCAATGGCTCTGGCTGGAGCATCTATCCAACCTGCTCTATGCGCTGCTGTTGATCATCTGGGAACCGGTCTACGTTGCCTGCGGATTCAGCCTATACCTCAATCGCCGCACCCATCTGGAGGCGTGGGACATCGAGCTGACGTTTCGCAAGCTGCGCCAGCGCCTGCTCGGTACTCTGCCGCTGCTTGCGCTTGCCTGCAGTCTTTTGCTCGTCCCGGCCGAGCGCACCGCCTGGGCAGCTGCCGAAACCGCTACGGACAGCGCTTCGCCCGGCCCGGACAGCGGCAGGCTGCTCAATCAACCTCTGACCAGCGAGGCCTCGCGCCAGCGCATCGGCGAGCTGTTGGATCAGCCGCCCTTCCAGCACCGCGAAACGGTTACCCGCTGGCGTCTGGGCGATGCCGACCAGGCGGAAGAAACCGGCACGCTGGCACGCCTGATCGAAAACCTGCTGAAAGGCGGCTCCTTCTGGCGCAGCCTCGAACATCTGGCGCAGGTGCTGGAGGTGCTGCTGTGGAGCGCGCTGGCGATTCTGGTCGTGCTGCTGTGCTGGCGCTATCGCGACTGGCTGCGCACCTTCGCGGGCCGGAGTCGAATACCGACTCGAGCGCAGGACCCGAGCCCCACGCAGATGTTCGGCCTGGACGTCGCCCCGGAAAGCCTGCCGAGCGATGTCGCTGGCGAGGCTGAGCTACTCTGGAGCGAAAACCCCAGAGCCGCGCTCGCACTACTCTACCGCGGCCTGCTCAGCATCCTGCTGCATGAGTTCCGGCTGCCGCTCAAGACTGCGCACACGGAAGGCGAAGTACTGGCCGCCGTGCACCGACTGGCTCAGCCGCAGCTGGTGCGGTTCGCCGAGTGCGTCACTCAGCACTGGCAGCGCCAGGCCTATGGACATCAGGATGCGGACGAGACTGTACGCGACAGACTCTGCGCCGAGTGGCGAGCCCTGTTTTCGACGGCGAGGCCGAGATGAGCCGACTTGGTTCGCGCCTGCTGATCGCGGCCTTCGTGGTGCTCGTCGCGCTCGCGGCCAGCTGGCTGTTTGCCAAGCTGCAGCCCTATGAGGAGGTGGTCGAACACGGCCCGTCTCCTGAAGCACAGCGCAATGCTTATCTCGCCGCCGAACTGTTCCTGCGCTCTCTCGACCTGCAGGTGACTCAGCTCGAGAGTTCGGCGGGCCTCGAGACCCTGCCGAGCCGTGGTCAGACCCTGCTGTTACTCGGCGACCGGCGCAACCTGACGCCGCGACAAACCGATCGCTTGCTGGAGTGGGCCGCAGCTGGCGGTCACCTGGTCGTGGTCGCCGAGCGAATCTGGGATGAGCAGGCGGGCAAGAGCGGCGATCTGCTGCTCGACCGCCTGAACATCCAGCAGTACCAGGCCGAGGATCTGGACGACGAAAGCGCACGCGCTTCCGTCCAGGGTACGGCCGACGATCATCCTCAGCTGACCAAGCTCTATCTGGAAAACGAGACTGCGCCGGCCTACCTGGCCTTCGATACCGACTATCACCTGTACGACGCCGACAATCGCGCCCACGCCTGGGCCAACAGCGCCGGCGCCACCCACATGCTGCAGCTGCAACATGGCGATGGGCTGATCACCGCACTGACCGACAGCTGGCTCTGGCAGAACCGCAACATCGGCAAGTACGACCATGCCTGGCTGCTCTGGTACCTGACCCAGGACAGCGCAGTGACGCTGGTGCACCGCAGCGAGCATGACGGATTGTTCACGCAGTTGCGCCGCTACTTCCCGGAGCTGCTGGTCATTCTCGGCCTGCTCATCCTGCTCGGGGCCTGGCACGTCGGCCAGCGCTTCGGCCCGCTGCAACCGCCGGCCAATAACGCCCGCCGCCAGCTGCAGGAGCACCTGCGCGGTACGGCAGAATTCCTGCTTCGTCACGGTCGCCAACATGGCCTGCTGCAGCGCCTGCAGCACGACATCCGGCGCAGAGCCAATCTTCACCATCCCGGCTTTGACCGGCTTACCGAGCCTGCACAGCGCTCCGTGCTCGCGCGCCTCAGCAACATGCCGGTCGCCAGCATCGAGGCGGCCATGCAACCACGGCCTGCGCAACGGATGTCAGCGGTTGAATTCACCCGGCAGGTGACCCACCTGCAAACCCTCAGGAATGCGCTATGAGCGAATACACCCCCGAATCCAGCAGTCCCGCCTCGAACAGCAATCCAAGCAGCCAGCGCATGCGAGCCAGTCAGCTGGCCCAGGCCCTGCGCGATGAACTGCACAAGGCGGTGATCGGCCAGAACGAGGTCATCGACGGTGTGCTGACCGCCTTGATCGCTGGTGGCCATGTACTGATCGAGGGCGTGCCCGGCTTGGGCAAGACGCTGTTGGTACGCGCTCTGGCGCACTGCTTCGGTGGCGGATTCTCGCGCATTCAGTTCACGCCAGACCTGATGCCCAGCGACATCACTGGCCACGCCGTGTACGACCTGCAAAGCGAGCAGTTCAAGCTGCGCAAGGGGCCGGTGTTCGCCCATCTGCTGCTGGCAGACGAAATCAACCGCGCGCCCGCCAAGACCCAGGCAGCATTGCTCGAGGTGATGCAGGAGCGTCAGGTGACCCTCGAAGGCAAGGCGCTGGCCGTACCCCAACCCTTCCTGGTCATGGCCACGGAGAACCCCATCGAGCAGGAAGGCACCTACCCGTTGCCCGAAGCCGAACTCGACCGCTTCATGCTGATGTTGCGCATGGACTATCCGCAGGCCGAGGAAGAACTGGAGCTGGTGCGTCAGGTCACCCGTTCGGCACGTGCCGACATGCTCGATGTCAGCGCCCTGCGCCAGCTGGTACAACCGCGCGATGTGCTGGCACTGCAGAAAATCGCCAGTGAGCTGCCACTGGACGATCAGGTACTGGACTATGCCGTACGCCTGGTGCGCAGTACCCGCAGCTGGCCGGGACTGACACTGGGGGCCGGGCCGCGCGCATCGATCGCACTGGTTCGCGGCGCCCGCGCACGGGCGCTGCTGCGCGGCGGCGAGTTCGTGACGCCGGACGACGTCAAGGCCTGTGCAACGGCCGTGCTGCGCCATCGCGTACGACTCTCCGCCGAGCTGGACATCGAGGGAGTCGCCGTCGATCAGGTTCTGCAGCAGCTGCTCGACCAGGTGGCGGCACCGCGCGCATGACACCGTCTCGCCGTCTCCTCGCTGCGCTGGGCGCATTGGCGCTGCTGGCTTTGCCGCTTGGCGTCTGCGCCGCGCTCGATGTAGCGCTGGCCGACAGCTGGCACAGCGCATGGTGGGGGGCTTTGCTGGCTCTCTTCGGGTTTGCTTTGTTCGATGCCCTCGCCCTGCGGCGTTTGCCCGTTCCGGCCGTACAACGGCAGCTGGCGGGCAATCTGCCGCTCGGACACTGGAGCGACGTGCAGCTGGTGGTTCGCAACCACCACACCCGCGCGCTGCAGATCGAGCTGTTCGATCATGTCCCGAATGGCATGCGTTTCGAACAGCTGCCACAAGGGCTGCGCCTGCCACCAGGGCAGCACTGCCTGCTGCACTACCGCCTTCGCCCGCTTCAGCGCGGCCATTTTCAGTTCGAGCGCTGCGATATCCGGCTGACCAGCCCTTTGTGTCTTTGGCGCCGCCGCCATCGCGTGGAGCGGGTCGACGAGACGCGGGTCTATCCTGACTTCGCCCAGCTGCAGGGCGCCGGCATGCAGGCCATCGACCTCTGGCTGAACCGCCTTGGTGTACGCCCGCAACCTCGCCGCGGCCTGGGGCTGGAGTTTCACCAATTGCGCGAGTTTCGCGAGGGCGACACGCTGCGCCAGATCGACTGGAAGGCCACTGCCCGCACCCGGACGCCGATCGCCCGCGAATACCAGGACGAACGCGACCAGCAGATCATGCTGATGCTCGACTGCGGCCGCCGGATGCGCAGCCAGGATGACGAGCTGACCCATTTCGACCACGCGCTCAATGCCAGCCTGCTGCTGGCCTATGCCGCCCTGCGTCAGGGCGATGCCGTCGGGCTCTGCACCTTTGCCAGCGACAGCCCCCGGCACATCGCGCCAGCCAAGGGCCAGCAGCAGCTACGGGTGCTGCTCAACGCGGTCTACGATCTGCAGGCCACTCAGCGCCCCGCCGACTACAGCGAGGCGGTAGAGCGGCTGCTTTCCCGCCAGCAACGGCGGGCACTGGTCATCGTGCTGAGCAATCTGCGTGATGAGGATGACGCCGGCCTGCATGCAGCGCTGACACGCCTGTCGCGCCGACATCAGGTGCTGATGGTGAGCCTCAGGGAGGAGATATTGGACCGGCTTCGCCTGCGCCCGGTACAGACCCTTGAAGATGCCCTGGACTACTGCGGCGCGCAGGACTACCTGTGTATCCGCGAGAGTCTGCACAAGCGCCTGCATGCCCGCGGAGTGCCTGTACTCGATGCACGCCCCGGCGATCTGGGGCCGGAGCTGGTCGGGCGCTACCTGGCCTGGAAGAAAGCCGGATCGCTGTGACCGCGCTACAAGCCGTGACAGCAATCCTTGTCCGTAAAGCGGTTGGACGAAGGGCTCGGATGATGCGCCATGGGTACGTGCGGCATCGGAAGAAAACTGAAGTAATGGTGCAAGGCCAGGATCATGTCGCGGATTTCGATCGGTGGCTCGATCAGCGAAAAGCCGGTGTCGTAGCTGCCCGGCGTGACATCCTCGTGGCTCCAGAGACTGAGCGCACTGAAATCCACATGACGCAGCTGCCCGGCCTTCCCGGGAATCTTCAGGCGCATTTCGAAACGCACGCCGAGCATCATCGGATAGGGGCTGATCAGCATGAGCCCGCCTTCGGACAGATTGCCGATGAAACCCAAGGGCCTGTCGGTGAAACGGTTGAATACGTTGAGGTAGTACGGCAACTGTTGCCGCTGAATACGACGCTGGTTCGCCATGTTCATGTCGTCGAAGCCTTCTACCTTAGCCTTGTGCGAGTCCTTTCGGCTCAGCTGCATACCTGGCTGATTCGCGCCGCCAGGTGCTGTCGAGCCGCCTCTAGTTCACTGTCACTGTAGTAGACGCGCTCTCCGGCTGCATCGTTACGGAAAAAGCGTCCGCCGAGCTGCAGCTGCGATAAACGGTTGCGCAAGCTCTGACATTCCTGCTCCTGCGCCGCCCGAGTCTGGCTGGCCTGCTCTCGTGCCGCCTGCTGTTCCTGCCGGCGCGCATCGAAGAAGCGCTCGCTGCGCGCTTCGCGCTCACGGGTCTGATCGTCGCGCTCGACAACCTGTGGCCGCACCTCGATCTGCTCGGCTCCGGCAGCAGGTCGCTGGCCGAAGTGGACACGCCCCTCGGCGTCCGTCCAACGGTAGATCTGCGCTGATGCAAGGGTCGGCAACAGCAGGGTAATCAGCAATAGAGTTCGCATGGTCCCTCACATGAACAGTTCGCTACGGCATCAAGGTTTCGCCGGGTGAATTGCCGGCTGCGCCTCGGCATCATAGTGGCCAAGCTGTCGCAGCGTCTCCAGTCGGGCGCGGGCACGATAGGCATATTCGCTCGCTGGGAAGCGCTCGATGATGAAGCGGTAGGTTTGCGCGGCATCGACGAACAGGCTCTGGCGCTCCAGGCATTGGCCGCGCAACAGCGAAATCTCCGGCTGCACCTGGCTATGCGGCTTGCTGCTACGCTCGGCCTGCGACAGTGACTGCATCACCCGCTCGCAATTGTCCGCTTCGTAATGCCGGTATGCCTCATCCAGATGGCGATCAGACGCATGACGGGCGCTGCAGCCAACGGTGAGCAGGGTCAGAAAAAGGATCATCAGGGTGCGCATGGGGTTCCTCCGTTTTGCCGCTGTATCGACCGCGCCGGAAAAACCTGCAGACAGCCCGTCAAATGCGCCGAAAGAGTAGTGGCTGGCGAGCGATGACTACAACGGACGAGCATAGTAGCCTCGCTGCCACCCAGAAAAAGGAGCCATTTGAATGATTCAGCGTCGCACCAAGATCGTCGCCACCCTGGGCCCGGCCAGCAGCTCACCGGAGGTGCTGGAAAAGATGATCATCGCCGGGCTGGATGTCGCCCGTCTGAACTTCTCACACGGCAGCCCCGACGAGCACCGTGCCCGGGCCGAACTGGTCCGCGAGATCGCCGCCCGTCATGGCCGTTTTGTCGCACTGCTGGGCGACTTGCAGGGCCCGAAGATCCGCATCGCCAAGTTCACCGACAAGCGCATCGAGCTGAAGGAAGGTGACCAGTTCCGCTTCTCCGTCACCCACCCGCGCGACGCCGGCACCCAGGAAGTGGTCGGCATCGATTACCCGGATCTGGTCAAGGATTGCGGTGTTGGCGACGAGCTGCTGCTGGACGACGGGCGCGTGGTAATGCGCGTGGACAACGCCACGGCCGATGAACTGCACTGCACCGTGCTGATCGGCGGCCCGCTGTCGGACAACAAGGGGATCAACCGTCGTGGCGGCGGTCTGACCGCGCCGGCGCTGACCGCCAAGGACAAGACCGACATCAAACTGGCCGCCGACCTCAAGCTGGACTACCTGGCGGTTTCCTTCCCGCGCGATGCCGCCGACATGGACCTGGCGCGCCGCCTGCGCGACGAAGCCGGCTCCAGCGCCTGGCTGATCGCCAAGATCGAACGAGCCGAAGCCGTGGCCGATGACGAGGCGCTGGACGGCCTGATCCGCGCCAGCGACGGTGTAATGGTGGCGCGCGGCGATCTCGGCGTGGAAATCGGCGATGCCGAGCTGGTGGGTATCCAGAAAAAGATCATTCTGCACGCGCGCCGTCACAACAAGGTGGTGATCACCGCGACCCAGATGATGGAGTCGATGATTCACAGCCCGATGCCGACCCGCGCCGAGGTATCCGATGTAGCCAACGCAGTACTCGACTACACCGACGCGGTGATGCTCTCGGCGGAAAGCGCCGCTGGCGAATACCCGATCGAAGCGATCAAGGCCATGGCGCGCGTCTGCTGCGGTGCGGAAAAGCACCCGACCAGCACCAAGTCCGGTCACCGCCTCGGCCAGCAGTTCGAGCGCTGCGACGAAAGCGCGGCGCTGGCGGCGATGTACACCGCCAACCACTTCCCCGGCGTCAAGGCGATCATTGCGCTGACCGAAAGTGGCTACACGCCGTTGATCATGTCGCGCATCCGCTCCTCGGTGCCGATCTTCGCCTTCTCGCCGCATCGCGAGACCCAAGCGCGCGTCGCCCTGTTCCGCGGCGTGCAGACCGTGCCGTTCGACCCGGCCGCGCTGCCGGCAGACAAGGTCAGCCAGATGGCCGTGGAGGAACTGCTCAAGCGCAACATCGTGCAGCCGGGCGACTGGGTGATCCTGACCAAGGGCGACAGCTACCACGACAGCACCGGCGGCACCAACACCATGAAGATCCTGCGCGTCGGCGATCAGTAATCGCTCCAGCGCAGCAGTAGAAAGGCCGGCATTTGCCGGCCTTTCTGTTTTTCAGGGAACGTCGCCCCGATTGGCCCTGATGAAGGCATCACCGAATATCTGTCCGCGCGGCAGGCCGGCGAGGTACAGGCGCCTGGCACAGGCCTCGACGAACGACGGACTGCCACAGACCAGCGCGACATCCCGGCGCGAAGTGGGCCGCAGCGTATCCAACATACGGTCTCGCCCATCCGCCCCAATCCATTCCAGCTGCAGGTTGTCATGCGTCTGCGCGAGTGCCTGCAGCGGCTCCTTCAGGTAATGCCCGTCGCGACAGGTATGCAGCAACCTGATCGGGCCCCGGTGGCCTTGGCGCAGGCTCTCGCGCAGCAGGCCCCAGAGAGGTCCGAGGCCGGTTCCGGCCGCCAGCAACAGCAACGGCCGCTCGGCCCACTCCCGTTCGTAGTGCAGAGCGCCCCCGTGCAATTCACCCAGCCGCAGCACGTCGCCGGGACGCAGCTGCCGCGCGAAGTCAGAGAAAGCGCCGGGCCGGCTGCAGTCGATATGAAACTCCAGCCACGGGTCATCGTCGGGAAGACTGGCGAGCGAATACGGCCGAGCCACGCCCGTAGCCGTCCATAGCAGCAAGTGCTGACCGGCTCGATAGCGCAGCTGCCGCTCCGGCAGCACACGCAGGCGCAGCACGCTGCTGCCCAGCCATTCCAGGCTTTCCACGCGCGCCGCCAACCCATCGCGGCGGGGATCGAAGACCTCCAGGCTCAGATCGCCTTCGACCCGGCACTGGCATGCGAGCCGCCAGCCGGCATGACGTTGCTCGGGACGCAACAGGTCCGGCTGCAGGTCATGCGGCTCGCCCTCAAGACAGCGCACCAGGCAGGCGTGACAGCTTCCGGCCCGGCAACCGGAGGGTACCGGCACGCCGCCCTGGATCAGGGCATCGAGCAGGTTGCTTGCAGTTGCCACCTGCCAACGCCTCCCGGCACAGCAGAGTTCAGGCATTGCAGACATCCCACGCCGCCTCGCAGCGGTTACGCCCGGCGCGCTTGGCGCGGTAGAGCGCCTCGTCGGCACGTTGCAGCGCGGCATCCAGGTTATCCCCGGCATTCAGCAGGGTCAGCCCGATGGACAGGCTGAGATGTCCCGACGCGATGTCGGCATCCTCCGGCTCGGCATTGGCGAACGCTTCGCGCAAGCGCTCGCAGCAGGCGCGGAACTGCTCGGCGTCGGTTTCCGGCAGCAACAGCACGAACTCCTCGCCGCCGTAACGGGCCAGCACGTCGTCATCACGCAGACAGGTCCGCGCCACCTTGGCGAACGTCTGCAGCACGCGATCACCTGTGGCGTGGCCGTGGATATCGTTGATTCGTTTGAAGTGGTCGAGGTCGATCAAGGCCAGCCCGGACTGGTGCCCCCTGCGCAAGCGGCTCAGGTCGCCTTCGGCAATCCGCAGGAAGCGGCGACGGTTGTAGAGGCCGGTCAGCTCGTCGGTGGAGGCCAGATCCTCCAGTTGCCGCATCATGCCGCGCAGGGTGTCCTGATGCGCCTGCAGGGCGAATCGCCTTTGCCGCATGCGCTGCCGCAGGCGGTACACATGCCCCGTGAGCAGGCACATCCAGATCAGCGTGACCAGCAGCACGCAGGCCTGCAACAGAAACACCGTGGCATCCACCGTCCGCTGCAGGTAGTAGTCCATTGCGGCAAGCCCGATGAAGCTGAGAAAAGCCAACGTCGCGTAGCGAACGAAAACCTTCGGCGGCAGGAACACGGCGAACATCAGGACCAACAGATACAGCACCAGAAGCGAACCGCGGGCGCTGCCCAGGTTGAACAGGAAGTAAGTCAGCCACACCAGCGCGACCAGTACCTGAGGCTCCGTCAGGCTGGGGTCCTTGAAGCGCAGATTGATGTCGCGATAAAAAAGCCAGAAGAACGCCAGTTGACTCAGCACGATCAGCGCCGAATGCACGACCGCACTGGAAATGGTCGCCTGGTAGAAGCCGCCCGCCACCGCGACCCATGTCAGCAGCAGCGCAAGTCCATAAGTCACCGAAGCCATCGCGAAGCGCCGCGTCACCAACTGCTGCAGCGTCCGCTCATCGGTCTCGTCACGTACCGGGCTCATAGGGATCCATCCCACTGTGGCAATTTGCCGCACTCTACGCCTACCGAAAACAAAAACCTAGCCGGCATTCCCATCGCTCCTGGTCCGTCCGTGTACCGCGCAGCCCGACGCGTTATACTGCCGCGCATTTTTTCGCGGCGCGTCGACTGCCACTCCCGACGCGCCTCTTACCGCCCCGCCATGAGGACGCGCTGCATGACCGTGATCAAGCAAGACGACCTGATTCAAAGCGTCGCCGACGCTTTGCAGTTCATTTCTTACTACCATCCCGTGGATTTCATTCAGGCAATGCACGAAGCCTACCTGCGTGAAGAATCCCCGGCCGCGCGCGACGCCATGGCGCAGATCCTGATCAACTCGCGCATGTGCGCCACCGGTCATCGTCCGATTTGCCAGGACACCGGCATCGTCACCGTCTTCATCCGCGTCGGCATGGACGTGCGCTGGGACGGCGCCACCATGAGCGTCGACGACATGATCAACGAGGGCGTACGCCGCGCCTACAACCTGCCGGAAAACGTCCTGCGTGCTTCGATCCTGGCCGACCCGGCAGGTTCCCGCAAGAACACCAAGGACAATACCCCGGCCGTCATCCATTACTCCATCGTCCCGGGTGACAAAGTAGAGGTGGATGTGGCCGCCAAGGGCGGTGGCTCGGAGAACAAGTCGAAGATGGCCATGCTCAACCCGTCCGACTCCATCGTCGACTGGGTCCTGAAGACCGTTCCGACCATGGGCGCCGGCTGGTGCCCGCCGGGCATGCTCGGCATCGGCATCGGCGGCACCGCGGAGAAGGCCGCGGTGATGGCCAAGGAAGTGCTGATGGAATCCATCGACATCCATGAGCTGAAAGCCCGTGGCCCGCAGAACCGCATCGAAGAGCTGCGTCTGGAGCTGTTCGAGAAGGTCAACCAGCTGGGCATCGGCGCCCAGGGCCTGGGCGGCCTGACCACCGTGCTCGACGTCAAGATCATGGATTACCCGACCCATGCCGCATCCTTGCCGGTATGCATGATCCCCAACTGCGCCGCCACCCGTCATGCGCACTTCGTACTCGACGGCTCCGGCCCGGCCAGCCTGGAAGCGCCGTCGCTGGACGCCTACCCGGAAATCGTCTGGGAAGCCGGCCCGAGCGCACGCCGCGTCAACCTCGACAGCATCACCCCGGAAGAGGTGCAGAGCTGGAAGCCGGGCGAGACCATCCTGCTCAACGGCAAGATGCTCACCGGTCGCGACGCCGCGCACAAGCGCATGGTCGACATGCTGAACAAGGGCGAAGAGCTGCCGGTAGACCTCAAGGGCCGCTTCATCTATTACGTCGGCCCGGTCGATCCGGTCGGTGACGAAGTGGTTGGCCCGGCTGGCCCGACCACCGCGACGCGCATGGACAAGTTCACCCGTCAGATTCTCGAGAGCACTGGCCTCTTGGGCATGATCGGCAAGTCCGAGCGCGGCCCGATCGCCATCGAGGCGATCAAGGACAACAAGGCCGTCTACCTGATGGCCGTTGGCGGCGCCGCCTATCTGGTGGCGCAGGCGATCAAGAAGTCCAAGGTGCTGGCGTTCGCCGAACTGGGCATGGAAGCGATCTACGAGTTCGAAGTGAAGGACATGCCGGTCACCGTTGCGGTGGACACCAACGGCGAGTCGGTGCACATCACGGGACCTGCGATCTGGCAGAAGAAGATCGCCGACAGCCTGGCGGTCGAAGTGCAGTAATCGCCCCAGTGGAAAATGAAAAGCCCGGCCTCAGTGCCGGGCTTTTTCGTTGTCAGCTTCAGACCGGATCGATCAGCCGCGGCGGTGCAACTGGACGAACAGCGCTTCCACCTTCTGCCGCGCCCAGGGCGTCTTGCGCAGGAATTTCAGGCTCGACTTAATGCTCGGCTCGCTCTTGAAGCAGCGGATGTCGACGCGCTGGGCCAAGCCGTCCCAGCCGTAGTGGGCGTGCAGCTCGGTGAGTATGGCTTCCAGGGTGACGCCATGAAGGGGATCGTTGGGAGTTGCAGACACGGATGGCGCTCTTGCTAAAGCGGCACGAGCCGCGGGGTGGTCATGCGTGCCGCCGGCAAATGCGGGACGGCACGCAGCGCATCCTACAGCTTTATCTCGGTGCCGAGCAGCTTGAGAAAGCCGGCCAGCCAGGCCGGATGCGCCGGCCAGGCCGGGGCGCTGACCAGATTGCCTTCGGTGTGCGCCTGGTCCACCGGGATATCGACGTAGTCGCCGCCGGCCAGCTTCACCTCCGGTGCGCAGGCTGGGTAGGCGCTGCACGCGCGGCCCTTCAACACACCGGCAGCGGCCAGCAGCTGTGCGCCATGACAGACGGCGGCGATCGGCTTGCCGGCTTCGTCGAAGGCCCGTACCAGCGCCAGCACCTGCTCGTTCAGACGCAGATACTCCGGCGCGCGGCCGCCAGGAATCACCAGCGCGTCATAGTCCTCGGCACGCACCGCGGTGAAATCGAAGTTCAGCGCAAAGTTGTGGCCCGGCTTCTCGCTGTAGGTCTGGTCGCCCTCGAAATCATGGATCGCGGTGCGTACGGTGTCGCCGGCCTTCTTGTCCGGGCACACCGCATGCACGCGATGGCCGACCATCTGCAGTGCCTGGAACGGCACCATGGTTTCGTAATCCTCGGCGTAATCACCCACCAGCATCAAAATGTTCTTTGCTGCCATTGCATCGTCCTCTTTCGCGCGGGTTTGGAGCATCGCTCCGGTACGCAACGGCCTCAGCCATTGCGGTTGAAAATGTTCACCAGCAGGCGGTCCATTGCGCCCCACATGCGCTGATAGAGCCGCACGTGCAGCGGCCTGGCGTACCAGCCGGCCAGGTCGATCTCCTTGCTGTGCTGGAAGTCACGCTCGAAACTCTGCTGGACCTGCGCACTGAAGGCGGCATCGATGGCTTCGAGATTGGCCTCCAGATTCCAGCGCAGATTCCAGTAGTCGAAGTTGCACGAGCCGACGCTGACCCAGTCATCGACCAGCACCATTTTCAGGTGCGAGAAGTGTGGCTGATATTCGTAGATCCGCACGCCGGCACGCAGCAGGCGTGGGTAGAAGCGCTGACCGGCATAGCGCACCGGTGGATGATCGGTGTTGCGACTGGTGAGCAGAAGGCGCACGTCGACGCCACGGCGTGCCGCCCGGATCAGCGCGCGACGCACCTTGCCGGTGGGCAGGAAATAGGGCGTCGCCAGCCAGATACGATTCTGCGCGCGGCGCAGGTTGCGCAGCAGGCTGAGCAGGATATCGCGGTGTTGACGCGCCGCGGCATAGGCGACGCGGCCCAGGCCCAGTCCTTCGGGCACATGCGGAATGCGCGGTGCGCGGCTCGGCAGCGGCAACTGCCAGATCCGTCGCTTCAGGCAGTGCACCCATTGGCTGTCGAACAGCGCCTGCCAGTCCTGCAACAGCGGGCCGAACATCTCGACCATCACCTCGTGCCAGTGCACCGCAGGCTTGCGCGGGTTCCAGAAATCATCGGTGATGCCGGTGCCGCCGACGAAGCCGACGCAGCCGTCCACCAGCAACAGCTTGCGATGATCGCGGTGCAGATTGCGCAGCTTCAGGCGCAGCGACAGCGGGTTGTACAGCCGCAGCTCGACTCCGGCCGCGGTCATCCTATCGCGATTGGCCTGGCTCATCTTCAGGCAACCGAAGCCGTCGAACAGACAGCGCACACGTACGCCCCGCTCCGCCGCGCGCAGCAGCGGCTCGAGCATGCGTTCCAGACAATAGCCGTCCTCCACCAGATAGAGCTCGAGATCGATGCGCCGCTCGGCGCGCTCGATCGCTTCGATCATGGCGGGAAAGAACTGCGGCCCGTCGACCAGCAGACGGAAGCGGTTGTCGCTGCGCCAGGGGAATACCGCACCAGCCAGCATCACCTGGGAACACCCGGGTTGAACGCGCCAGCAGTCCAGCGAAACGACTTGGCAGACCAACAACGATACGACATGAAATCCCTTTTTCCGGCGGGCATCCCGAAGCAAAACGGAAGTGCTACATCGATCCGCGCAAGACGGACGCAGCGCGGTAGCTTACCCGCCCGTCTCGGCAAGGCAATGGCCGGCATCACCGACGCCGGCGCAATGCGGTGACTCCTATAGGCTCGCACCGAGCGGGCAGAGTTCCCGAATTGGACTTACCCCAGCCCGAGCGCGCTACAGGCCTGTTCCAGGCGTCGTGCCTGGGCACCGCGTGCAAGCGTCAGGACAGCTCGATCGCGTTGCCACAGCGCGGCGCAATGCCCTCCCGCATGCGTCATGGCCGAATCCAAATCGGGTTGCAGCGCAGCGAACTGCTCGAGCTGTGCAGCCAGCAAAAGATGCGTGGCGGGCTCTTTAGCCGGCAAGCGGGCCACTTCCGCAGCGCCGCCGAGAATCGCTAGCAGACGAAGCTGCAGGCCAAGCGGCCACCGCTCGCGCAGTGCCATGCCATAAAGCCAGGCGCTCAGCGCTGCCAGCACGTGCAGATCCTCATGGGTACGGAAGGGTTTGACGTAGTCGCTCCAGCCATCACCAGCCAGCCGCGTTGCCGGCGCACCATCGAGCTGCAGACGGGCGTGCGGGATGTCAGGCACGATCGGCAGGCTCGGCCCCTGCTTCAGCACCACGCTCGCAGCGGCTGGTTCGACGAAGAACAGACCGAGGCATGGTGCCTCGTCGACGCTCTCCTCACGGGCCGACACCAGCAACCACTGCACCGCATCGCCGGCCGTGACGAAGTCCTTGCTGCCGTTCAGCTGCGCGCCGTCCCAGCGCGTGGACATGTCCGCCGGCCGCAATGTGCGTCGCTCGGTGGTGCACAGCGCTCCCAGCCCTGCCGGCGCGTCGGCCCACAGCGCACGCAACGCCGCCTGATAACCGGCAAGAAAGGCCAGCCCCGGCGTCGCCGCCAGGCGCCCGCCGAGTACCGCCAGCCCCAGCGAATCTGCGTCGCCAGCCGCGCCGCACAGCGCTTCATACCAGCCACGTAGCCCGGCGCTTGCCGCGACGGGCTGCAGCGGCCCGATCAATCCTGCCCAAGACATGCTCATCTCCAAGGTTTCACGCCGTCATCCAACCATCATCCGTTCGTCACAGCGGCGACATGCCTGGTCCCTAGCCTGATCCAGCCAGACCAGGCGAGCCCAACGATAACAACCAGACGCTCGCGATGCATCGCCAACCCGCCACTGCCACGGCGGACAAGGAGACAGAGCAATGAATGCCATCGTCGACCGCAGCACACGCCAGCTTCAAGCCGAACGCCTGCAAGGCGCAGAGGCCCTGCGCGAAGCCCAGGCCCTGCGCTACCGCGTATTCAGCAGCGAGTTCGAAGCTCGGCTGCAGGGCGCCGAACTGGGCCTGGACATGGACGATTTCGATAGCCACTGCCGGCATATCGGCGTGCGTGACCTGGCCAGCGGCGAACTGGTCGCCACCACCCGCCTGCTGGATCACCTTACCGCTCGCCAGCTGGGCCGCTTCTACAGCGAAGGCGAGTTCGCCCTGCATGGCCTGGCCCAGCTGGACGAGCCGGTACTGGAGATCGGCCGCACCTGCGTGGCGCCGGCCTATCGCAACGGCGCGACCATCGCCGTGCTCTGGAGCGAGCTGGCCGAGGAGCTCAATCGGGGCGGTTACCGCTACCTGATGGGCTGCGCCAGCATCCCTATGCGCGACGGCGGCATCCAGGCCCACGCCATCATGCAGCGACTGCGCGACAGCCACCTCAGCACCGAGCTGCTGCATGCCGAGCCACGTACACCCCTGCCCGCGCAAGAGCTGCCGGACAACGTTACCGCCCAGCTGCCGCCGCTGCTCAAGGCTTACATGCGCCTGGGCGCGAAGATCTGCGGCGAGCCCTGCTGGGATCAGGAATTCCAGGTGGCCGACGTGTTCATCCTGCTCAAGCGCGAGGAGCTCTGCCCGCGCTATGCGCGCCACTTCAAGGCAGCGGTATAGATGCCGCGCCTGCGCCGGTACTGGCGCCTGCTGCGGATCGCCGGGGTGGTGCTGAGCGGTCTGATCGTGGCCGGTGCACTGGGTATTGCCGAACGCTGTGCGATACCCGTCTCGGCCCTGCGTAAGCAGCGGCTGACCCAGTGGTTCCTCACCCGGCTGGCGGCCGCCCTGCCCTTTCGCCTACGCGTCACGGGCGAGCTACCAACTCAGCCGATGCTGTGGGTCGCCAATCATGTCTCCTGGTGCGATATCCCGCTGCTGGGCATGCTCGCACCGCTATCATTTCTGGCCAAAGCCGAGGTCCGTGCCTGGCCGGCCCTCGGCTGGCTCGCTCAGGCCGCCGGCACGCTGTTCATCCGCCGCGGCGGCGGCGACGCGGCGCTGGTCAATCGGCAACTGGCCACGCAGCTGGTACAGGGGCGCCATCTATTGATCTTCCCCGAAGGCACCTCGACCGATGGCACCGACGTGCGAACCTTCCACCCCAGGCTGTTCGGCTGCGCGCTCGAGGCCGGCTGTGCCGTCCAGCCGGTCGCCATTCGCTATTGGCGCAACGGCAAGCCCGACACCGTCGCCCCCTTCGTCGGCGACGACGAATTGCCCGCCCATCTGCGCCGCTTGCTGACGAGTGATATCTGCGACGTGGAAATCCAGCTGTTGCCGCCGATCGATGTGATGGTGCTCGATCGCAAGGCCGTTGCGATGAACGCGCAGCAAGCGATCGCCAACGCGCTGCTAGTCGAGCCCCGCGCGGAGATCAGCAAGGCCGCCTGAGGCGTACGGAAAAACAGGTGGCTGCGCTAAGCTTCGCCCATGAACTATCTTGCACACCTTCACCTCGGTGGCCCGCGGCCGGGCGACCTGCTCGGTAGCCTCTACGGCGACTTCGTCAAGGGGCCGCTACAAGGTCGCTGGCCGGCCGAGATCGAAGCCGGCATCCGCCTGCATCGCCAGATCGACGCCTTCACCGACAGTCATCCGCTGGTGCTGCAGGCCAAAAGCCGCTTTCCCAACGAACGGCGCCGCTACGCCGGCATCCTGGTCGATCTGTTTTTCGATCATTGCCTGGCGGCCAACTGGGCGGACTACTCCACAGAACCGCTGGAGCGCTTCACCCAGCGCGTCTACGGCGTGCTGGCCGCCGAACCCGAACTGCCAGGCAAGCTCGCGGTGATCGCGCCGCACATGGCGGCGCACGACTGGCTGGGCAGTTATCGCGAATTCAATGTGCTTGAGCGGGTACTGGCCAACATGAGCCGGCGCCTGAGCCGACCGGATGGCCTCGCCGGCGGGCTGGCCGAGCTGGAGCAGCTATACGAGCCGCTGCTCCAGGACTTCCGTGACTTCTATCCAGCCCTTCAGCATTTCGCCCGAACGGCCTGAGCCGCTGCTGCCTCAGGCACCGTAGCCGGGGCTTTGCATATCCAGCTTGCGCAATAGGGCCGGCCAGGCCAGCGCACCACCCATGCCCGAGCGGGAACGGGTCACCCCGGCGGCCATGGCCTTGGCGCCGGCCAGGATCTGCTCCGGAATGGCGATCAGTTCGCTGCCACCGGATTGCGCCATGACCTGAATTTCGCAGGCGCGCTGGAAGATGAACATCATCAGAAAGGTGTCGGCGATGCTGCCACCGCAGGTCATCAGGCCGTGGTTGTGCAACAGCATGAAGCCGGTCTCGCCCAGATCGGCCTGCAGCCGCGCCTTTTCGTCGTGGTTCAGCGCAACGCCCTCGTAACCGTGCGTCGACAGGCTGGCCAGTACGAATAGCGATTGCTGGCTGATGGGCAGCAGGCCCTGGCGCTGTGCCGACACCGCGACCCCGGCGGAGGTATGGGTATGCATCACGCAGGCGACGTCGTGGCGTACCTCATGCACCGCACTGTGGATGGTATAGCCGGCGGGATTGATCTCGTACGGACTGTCCATCACCTTGTTGCCGGCCAGGTCGACCTTGACCAGGCTCGAAGCGGTGATTTCGTGGAACATCAACCCGTACGGGTTGATCAGGAAGTGCTCGGTGTCGGGAATCTTCGCCGAGATATGGGTAAAGATCAGGTCATCCCAGCCGTGCAGCGCCACCAGGCGGTAGCAGGCGGCGAGATCGACCCGCGCCTGCCATTCGGCGGGGCTGACCTGGGACTGAAGCGAAGGCAGGCTGTGCAGCGCAGTCATCGATGGCACCTCTTGTTATTGTCATGAAGGTGCCATCGATTCTAGCCAGCCGCCGACAGCGCGGCAGTTGCCTTTGCAGCCAGGCCGCTGACCCGGCGAGCCAGGTCAGCCACGCAGGGCCGCGGCGAACGCCTCCAGCCAGGGCTCGGCATCGCTTTCCGGGGTGACCGTCTCGCTGGCATCGAGACGCAGCATCTCCACCACCTCCCGCACGCCCAGCTCGGCGTACAGCTCGCGAATCAATTCGCCACCGCCACAAAAGGTATCGCCGTAGCTGGCATCACCCAGCGCAATGACACCACCGGGCAGGCCGCTCCAGGCTGGGAACTGGTCCCGAATGGCTGAATACAACGGAATGAAGCTGTCCGGCAGTTCACCCATACCAGTGGTCGAGGTTACGACCAGCAAGGCGTCGGGCGCGAAGTCGATGATCTGCTGCAGCTGGGCACGAGGGTCGTGCCAGGTTTCGAAGCCAGCGGCCTTGAGCTGGTGTTCGGCGTGGCGAGCGACATCTTCGGCAGTGCCGTAGACGCTTGCGGAAAGAATGGCGACTTTCATGTGCAGCTCCGAGACGAATCAAGCCGCGCATTATGCCGCATTCGCCGTCCGCGAGCGGCGCTGGCACGAGCGGCATGCCCATCGCTGAAGTTGAACTAAAATGAAAAACGCCAGTCATAGCGCCGATTGCCACAATGCAGCCAGCTGCTGCACCCGCATGCAGCGACGCTGGACGGGAGAGGCATTGCCCTCCGAGGTTATCCGCATGGCGGAACAGACGATTCTCAGCAAAGACGAACTGACCTTCATCCGCAAGTTGATGCAACGCAATGGCGAGGCCAGTGGCGAACGCCCGACAGGCTTCCGGATCGACGGTGGTACGCACTCCAACGAGCTGCTCATGCAACTGGCGGCCCGTGCCAACCTGTCGTTGCAAGCCGAGTTCGAAGATTTCTGCATGTCGTTTCCCGTGCAGCTCGAGGAGGACGAGCTTCACAGCCTCAATCTGCAGCTGGCGCCTCCGGTGATCTACGAACGCGGCCCGACGACGCGCGCCTGGCGTCTGCACCTGGACGAACCGCTACCCTTGCTGGAGAACGACGGTGGCAAAAGCTCGCTCAGCGTGCATGAGCTTTCTCCCCACGGCCTGCTGGTGGAGTCCGGCAAACATCGTAGGCCACCCAAGCATTTTCACCTGCGCCTGGCCCTGCCGGACGACGCACCGTTGGAAATCGATGCCCATCGCGTACGCGAGCTGACCGGAGGACTGGCCGCCTACGAGGTGGAATTCCCACAGGAACGGGACGCTGAGCGCATCCGCTCGTTCCTCTATCGTCAGCACCAGCGGCTACACCCCCGCCTGCAGCCTGAGCCGCCGACCGATCTGGTGTAAGCTGCCACGCCTGTAGCGGCCGCTGGCAAAGACCAGCGGCCCATTCATGATCCGGCAGTGGACTCTCATGCATCAGGCACCGATTCTAATCACCGGAGCCAGCCAGCGAATCGGCCTGCATTGCGCCGAGCGGCTGCTGGATGACGGCTTCCCGATCATCGTCACCTATCGTCGCGAGCGCGACAGCATCGCACGCCTGCGGGCCCGCGGTGCGCTGGCGCTGCAGGCGGACTTCAGCACCGAAGCCGGCATCCATGACTTCATTGCAGCCATCCGGCAACAGATCTCCAGCCTGCGGGCCATCATCCACAACGCCTCCGAGTGGCGCGCGGATACCCCGGGGCAGGAAGCCGAGGCGTTTCGCCAGCTGTTCCAGGTGCATATGCTCGCGCCCTATCTGATCAACCTGCACTGCGCCGAGCTGCTGCGCCATGGCGGCCCAGCGGATATCGTGCACATCGGTGATGACGTCACCCGCAAGGGCAGCAAGAAGCACATCGCCTACGCTGCGAGCAAGGCTGGTCTGGACAACTTGACACTTTCCTTCGCCGCCAGCCTGGCGCCGCAGATCAAGGTCAACGGCATTGCACCGGCGCTGATCCAGTTCAATCCGGACGACGACGAGGACTATCGGCGCAAGGCGCTGGCCAAGTCCGCACTGGGCATCGAGCCCGGCGCCGAGGTGATCTACCAGAGCCTGCGCTATCTGCTCGACAACCCCTACGTCACCGGCACCACACTGACCGTCAATGGCGGTCGCCATCTGATCTGACACGACAAGGAGACGACATGCCCAGACTGGAACCCGCGATGGCGCGCATCCGCGTCAAGGACCTACGGCTGCGCACCTACATCGGCATCAAGGAAGAAGAAATCCTCAATCGCCAGGACGTGCTGATCAACCTGACCATGCTCTACCCTGCCGCCGAAGCGGTACGCGAGAACGATATCGAGCAGGCACTGAACTACCGCACCATCACCAAGGCGATCATCCAGCACGTCGAGGACAACCGATTCGCCCTGCTGGAGCGGCTGACCCAGGAGATCCTCGATCTGGTGATGCGTTATCCGCAGGTCCGTTACGCCGAAGTCGAGGTCGACAAACCTCACGCGCTGCGCTTCGCCGAGTCGGTATCGATCACCCTGGCAGCCCATCGGGATTGACCCTGCGCAAGGCTGGTTCGCTCAACGACGCGAGGTTATGATCCGGCCGACCTCAGCCAACGCCGAGACCCGAGAGATGAACGAGCAAGAACGCACCGAACTGGAAGCTGCCGCTTTCCGCCGCCTGGTCCAGCACCTGCGCACCCGCCCCGACGTCCAGAACATCGAACTGATGAACCTGGCTGGCTTCTGCCGCAACTGCCTGTCGAAGTGGTACAAGGCCGCCGCGGACGACCTGGAAGTCGAAGTGAGCATCGACCAGGCCCGCGAAGAGGTATACGGCATGCCTTACAGTGAATGGAAAAAACGTTATCAGAAGGAAGCGAGCGCCGAGCAGCAGGCCGCTTTCGACAAGGCACAGAAACCATGAACGACCTCAAGGACTTCCGCGCCAGCCTGCGCAATCGCAACCACGCGTTCAGTGAAACGCTCGCCTTTATCGAGGCCGCCTACGACTACCAGCCCACTCGTTTCGTCAACGGAGCCATCGAGAACGCTGCTGGCGAGAACGAAGGTTCCTGCAAGACACTTGGTCTGGCGGTACTGGAAGGTTTCAGCACCGAAGAGGCCTTGCTCGCATTCGGCGAACACTACCAGGCGGTGCTGGCCAACCCGAACGGCAGCGACCACCGCAACATTCGCGCTCTGTTGGAAACCGGGTTGCCAGGCGTGCGCTTCGACAGCGTGCCGCTCAAGCGCAAGTAGACGCCGTGCGTTGCGAGCCGGTTCGCCCGACTCGACTGAAATAAAAAGGGTCATCCAAGCACTTGGGGAAGGCTTAAGGAGCGGATGACCCGAAAAGCGATGGGCGCCACCTTACCCATCACGCAGCGCTGCGGATAATTCAGTTTTCGCATCTCGCCCATAGTCATGGGCTATCCCGCCTTCCCGTCGCGACAACGCCTCACAGGAGATGCCATGCCCATATCCGCTCTTTCCGGCCCGCAGTACCTGCGCGAAGGCCTGCGGCTGATGCTCAGCCCGGGGCTGCGGCTGTTCGTGATCCTGCCGCTGACGGTCAACGTGCTGCTGTTCTTCGGCCTGATCTGGCTGGCCGTGGGCCAGTTCAGCGGCTGGGTCGACACCTTCATGCCGAGTCTGCCGAGCTGGTTGGCCTTTCTCGAATATCTACTCTGGCCGCTGTTCGTTGCACTGGTGGTGCTGATGGTGTTCTTCACCTTCACCATGCTGGCCAACATCATCGCCGCGCCGTTCAACGGCTTTCTCGCTGAAAAGGTCGAGGTGGTGGTACGCGGGGAAGATGCCGCCCCGCCGTTCAGCTGGACCGAGTTGATCGCCATGCTACCGCGCACCATCGGTCGTGAACTGCGCAAACTGGCCTACTTCGCACCGCGCGCGCTGGCCCTGCTGGTGCTCTCGTTCGTCCCGGTGCTGAACCTCGCAGCCGCACCGTTATGGCTGCTGTTCGGCGTGTGGATGATGACGGTGCAGTACATCGACTATCCGGCGGACAACAACAAGCTGAGCTGGGCGGACATGATGACCTGGCTGCGCCAGCGGCGCTGGCAGAGCCTGAGTTTTGGCGCGGTGACCTATGCGGCGTTGCTGGTGCCGGTGCTGAACCTGCTGATCATGCCCGCTGCGGTGGCGGGGGCGACGCTGTTCTGGGTGCGGGAAGGCGGGCCGAATCGACAGTTGGACCGACCCACATAGACGTCAGGCGTCGCGCTCGGCGGTCACGGTTCTAGCGCCGCAAGGTGTGAGAGTTCGAGTCTCTCCGTCCGCACCACGTCACCATGCTGACAGCTCAGCACGAAGGCCTGGCTAGACCGGATGCTGCCGGGTAAGGGGAAATCGGCAGCCAGATCGCCCTGGCTGCCGCCCTCACTCACGCCAGCGTCTTCAACGCCTCCCGACTGAATGGCAGAATCTCTTCCATCCGCCCCTCGCGAACCTTTACCGCCCATTCCGGATCGCAGATCAGGGCACGCCCGACGGCCACCAGATCGAACTCGGCCTTGTTCAGCCGCTCCAGCAATCCCTCGATGTTGGCCGGCTGCGCCACCTTGTCGGTCTTGACCATGAACTGCAGGAATTCGCCATCCAGGCCGACGCTACCCACGGTGATGGTCGGCTTGCCGGTCAGCTGGCGGGTCCAGCCGGCCAGGTTGAGCTCGGAGCCTTCGAACTCCGGCTCCCAGAAACGCCGCGTCGAGCAATGGAAGATGTCCACGCCGGCCGCCGACAAAGGTGCCAGGAACTCGCCGAGTTCTTCGGGCGACTGAACCAGGCGTGCCGTGTAGTCCTGCTGCTTCCACTGCGAGAAGCGGAAGATGATCGGGAAATCGGGGCCGACCGCTGCACGTACGGCCTGTACCAGCTCGATGGCGAAGCGCGAGCGGTTGGCCAGGCTGCCGCCGTACTCATCGGAACGCTGGTTGCTGCCTTCCCAGAAGAACTGGTCGATCAGATAGCCGTGAGCACCGTGAATCTCGACGCCGTCCATGCCGATCGCCTGCGCATCGCGGGCAGCCTGGGCGAAGGCCTCGATCACATCCTGAATGTCCTGCTTGGTCATGCCATGCACGACGACCTGCCCGTCCTTCTGCTTTTCCATCGGCCCATAACCCGGCACTTCCGGCTCCGGCTCGGTGCCCTTGCGGCGCACGTTGCCTACGTGCCAGAGCTGCGGGACGATCTTGCCGCCAGCGGCATGCACCGCTTCGACCACGTCCTTCCAGCCAGCCAGAGCATCCTCACCGTAGAAGCGCGGCACATGGGGATAGCCGTTCGCCGCGGCATGACCGACCGTGGTGCCTTCGGTGATGATCAGCCCGACCCCGGAGGCGGCACGCCGGCGGTAGTACTCCACCACGTCGGCAGTGGGCACGCCGTTGGGTGAGAACGAACGGGTCATCGGCGCCATGACCACACGGGTCGGCAAACGAAGGGCGCCCAATTCGAAGGGCTCAAACAGGGCTTGTACGCTAGCGGTCATCGATACGACTCCTTTTTATTCATCTGGGCAAGGCAACCGGGCGCTCGCGCTCGGTGAATGAGGTGCGACCGGCGCCAGCAGGCGCTCGAGCTGCTGGAGGAAAGCCTGCAGCGGTGCGACGCTGCCGCTCACTTTCATGCGTAGCAGCGCGCCTTCCCAGGCGTTGCTGATGAACTCGGCAACGACCTGGCTATTGCTGTCCGGCGCAAGCGCCCCCGTGTTGCGCGCCTGCTCCAGGCAGTGCGCGAGCAGCTCGACGGAGCGCGTCAGAATCTCGCTGAGCCGGGTGGCAATAGGCGAACACAATTCGGCCATCTCGAAGCTCAGGCTACCGATGAAGCAGTGATATTCGGGCTTTTCCTGGCGGGCGAAATGCGCAACGAGGTCGGCGTAGTAATCGAGGATGCGCTGCGCGGGCGGCAAGACGGCGTTGCTCAACGCCAGCCGATAGCGCTCCAGCCGCGGCGCATAGATGTACTCCAGCGCCTGCAGGGCGAAGTCTTCCTTGCTGGCGAAGTAGTGGTAGAACGAGCCCTTTGGAATACCGGCAGCCTGGACGATTTCCTGCACCCCGGTACCGTGGTAGCCGCGGCGGGTCATCACCTGAGCGCCCTTGGAGAGGATAAGGTCGCGCTTGTCGTTGCGTGCTGGATTGCTCATGCGCCGAGAATATGACCGGTCGTCTCGCCGGCACAGCATCATCCATGACGCTTATTCAGCCGCAACCATGGCAGCGATGGCATAACACGCAGAGCGGGAAGAAAGATGCGCGACCGCAATCGCGGCCGCGCGATCTGGCGGGATCAGCTCAGGGCGCTTTCGATCGCCTGGATCAGGGCGGGGTCGTCGGGCGTGGTGCGCGGTGAGAAACGGGCCAGCACACGGCCGTCCTTGCCCACCAGGAACTTCTCGAAGTTCCAGGTGATGTCCCCCGGAAAATCGGCACCTTCGCCAGCCAGCAAACGATACAGCGGATGGCGCTGCGGACCGTTCACCTCGAGCTTGCCGCTCAGAGGAAAGCTCACACCATAGTTGAGTGTGCAGAACGAGCGGATTTCCTCATCGCTGCCCGGCTCCTGCGCAGCGAACTGATTGCATGGCACGCCCAGCACGCTGAAGCCGCGGGCAGCGTATTGCTGCTGCAGCCGCTCCAGGCCGGCGTACTGCGGCGTCAGGCCACACTGCGAGGCGACATTGACCACCAACGTGATCCGATCGCCGAATTGCGCCAGCGGCAATTCCTCGCCACCCAGGCCTGGCAACACCAATTGATGGAATGCGCTCATGACATTTCTCCTGACAAAAAAACGCCCCGGCACACGACCGGAGCGCTCTCTTTTTCGATCGGCACGGCAGCCATTCCTGCCGCCGTGCGTGCGGTCGCCGTTAGGGCAGCCGGATCAGTGGTGGTGACCACCCTCGCCATGGATGTGACCGTGGGCCACTTCTTCCTCGCTGGCGTCACGCACGCTGACGACCTTGACGTCGAAGTTCAGGCGCTGGCCGGCCAGTGGGTGGTTGCCGTCGACGATCACGTCGTCGCCTTCGACGTCGCGAATGGTGACGATCTGCATGCCGCCATCGGGACCCGAGGCGTGGAACTGCATACCGACTTCGAGTTCGTCGACGCCTTCGAACATGGCGCGATTCAGCGTAGCGACCAGCTCCGGGCTGTACTCGCCGTAAGCGTCCTGCGGCTCGATGGCGACCTGAATCTGGTCACCGCCCTGCTTGCCCTCAAGCGCCTTTTCCAGGCCGGGGATGATGTTGCCTGCGCCGTGCAGGTAGACCAGCGGCGCGCCGCCGGCCGAGCTGTCGATCACCTCACCGGCGTCGTTGGTGAGTGTGTAGTCGATGGAGACAGCCTTGTTAGCGGCAATCAGCATGGGGCAGAACCTTTGCTTTAGAGAATGGATGTCGGAGTTTAACCATCCACCACGCCGATTGCGAACCGACCTTGGATGAACGGACCAATCGCCGCTCGTCGCAAGCGGTCACGATGTAGTCCCATCGAACGTGGGACTACAACCTTTGGATGGCATCGCTTTCATGGCCGATGTGCAAGAATCCGCGAAAAGTATCTTTGGCACCCATTTCAATAACATTAGCGATCCAAGGAGCACCGATGTCGGCTCGTAACATCCTGGTGATTAACTGTGGCAGCTCGTCGATCAAGTTCGCCCTGGTCAACGAAGCGCAAGCGACCTTCCCACTACAAGGCCTGGCCGAATGCATCGGCAGCCCGGAGGCCGTCATCCACTTCGAGAGCGCCGCTGGCAAGGAAAGCGTCAAGGTGCCCAATGCCGATCATCAGGCTGCTCTGGCCCAGATTCTGCCGCGCGTGGAAGACGCCGCCGGTGGCCACCTGGACGGCATCGGCCACCGTGTCGTGCACGGTGGCGAGAAGTTCTTCGCCTCGTCGCTGCTCACCGATGAAACCCTGGCCGGCATCGAAGCCAACATCCAGCTGGCACCGCTGCACAACCCGGCCAACCTGAGCGGTATCCACGCCGCCATCAATCTTTTCCCCGAGCTGCCACAGGTCGGCGTGTTCGACACCGCCTTCCACCAGACCATGCCCGAGCACGCCTACCGTTATGCCGTGCCGGACGTGCTCTACAAGGAGCACGGCGTACGCCGCTACGGCTTCCACGGCACCAGCCATCGCTACGTCAGCAAGCGCGCCGCGGAGCTCGCCGGCCTGCCGGTCGAGAACAGCAGCTGGCTGGTCGCTCACCTGGGCAACGGCTGCTCGACCTGCGCCGTGGTCAATGGCGAAAGCCGCGACACCAGCATGGGCCTGACCCCGCTCGAAGGCCTCGTGATGGGCACCCGCAGCGGCGACGTCGATCCGAGCCTGCACAACTTCCTGAACAAGACCCTGGGCTGGGATCTGGCCAAGATCGACAACATGCTCAACAAGGAGAGCGGCCTGAAGGGACTGTCCGGTCTGTCCAACGACATGCGCACCCTGGCCGAAGCGCGCCAGGCCGGCCATCCGGGCGCCGTGCTGGCCTTCGAGGTGTTCTGCTATCGCCTGGCCAAGTCGCTGGCCGCCATGTCCTGCGCCCTGCCGCAGCTGGACGGGCTGGTCTTCACCGGCGGTATCGGCGAGAACTCCTCGGCCGTACGCGAGCGCACTCTGGATCACCTCAAGCTGTTCGGCTTCAAGCTCGATGCCGAGGCCAACGCCCGCTGCACCCGCGGCGTTGCGGGCGAGATCCAGGCCGAGGGCAGCCCGCGCGTCATGGTCGTGCCGACCAACGAGGAGCGCCAGATCGCCCTCGACACGCTGGCCCTGCTGGACGCCTGAGCACAGCAGGCGAGCAGCGATACGAAACCCGACTGGCTCTGCCGTCGGGTTTCTGCTCTTGAGCGCCGCGGCAATCCGGCAGTTTCCGCCCCCCGGGCGAGTCGCCTAGCCTAGCCGGCGCCCAGCTCCCGTTACCCGAGCACCCTGTCCACTAGGAGATGCCATGCACACACTCTTCCTTGCCCCTACCGGTTTCGGCGGCGGCCTAAACTCCATCAGCCTTGGCCTGATTCGCGCGCTGGAAAGCGCCGGGCTGAAGGTCGGCTTTTTCAAGCCGATCGCCCAACCCTTCCCGGTCGATCAGGGCCGTGAACGCTCCTGCATCCTGGTCGAGCGCACGCTGAACCTGACTTCTCCCGAGCCGCTGCCGCTGGAACAGGTCGAGCGCCAGCTCGCCGATGGCGAGATCGACCTCCTGCTCGAGGACGTGGTCAGCCGCTTCCAGCAAGTTGCTGTGGGCAAGGATGTGGTCATCGTCGAAGGCATGGTGCCGACCCGCGAGTCCAACTACACCCAGCGCATCAACACCCAGCTGGCCAAGAGCCTGGACGCCGAGGTCATCCTGATCGGTGCCCAGGGCAGCGATAGCCTCAAGCGCCTGGCCGAACGCATCGAGATCCAGGCCCAGCTGTACGGCGGCGCCAAGGATCCGAAAGTGCTCGGCGTGATCCTCAACAAGGTCAAGACCGAGGAAGGTCTGCCGGCCTTTATCGACAGCCTCAAGCAGCACCTGCCGCTGCTGGGCAGCGCCGACTTCCAGCTGCTCGGCGCCATCCCGTTCTCCGAGGAACTCAACGCCCTGCGCACCCGTGACATCGCCGAACTGCTCGGCGCCCAGGTGCTCAACGCCGGCGAGGCCGACCAGCGCCGCGTGAACAAGATCGTTCTCTGCGCCCGCGCCGTGCCCAACACCGTGCAACTGCTGCGTTCCGGCGTGCTCGTGGTGACCCCGGGCGACCGCGACGACATCATCCTCGCCGCCAGCCTGGCCTCGCTCAACGGCGAGAAACTCGCCGGCCTGCTGCTGTGCAGCGACTTCGAGCCGGACCCGCGCATCCTCGAGCTGTGCAAGGCCGCGCTGGATGGCGGCCTGCCGGTGATGACCGTGGAGAGCAACTCCTACGACACGGCCAACAACCTGTTCGGCCTGAACAAGGAAACCCCGGCGGACGATATCGAGCGCGCCACCCGCGTGACCGAGTTCATCGCCAAGCACCTGCACCCGGAATTCCTCCACACCCGCTGCAGCGTGCCGCGTGGCGAGCTGCGCATGTCGCCGGCCGCATTCCGCTACCAACTGGTCAAGCGCGCCCAGGACGCCAACAAGCGCATCGTCCTGCCGGAAGGCAACGAGCCGCGCACCATCCGCGCCGCCGCCATCTGCCAGGAGCGTGGCATCGCCCGCTGCGTGCTGTTGGCCAAGCCGGAGGAAGTCCAGCAGGTCGCCCGCGAACAGGGCATCACCCTGCCGGCCAGCCTGGAAATCCTCGATCCGGACAGCATCGCCAACCGCTACGTCGAGCCGATGTGCGAAATGCGCAAGGCCAAGGGCCTGACGCCCGACGATGCCCGCGAGCAGCTGAAGGACACCGTGGTCCTCGGCACCATGATGCTGGCGCTGGACGAAGTGGACGGCCTGGTTTCCGGTGCCGTGCACACCACCGCCAACACCATCCGCCCGGCCCTGCAGCTGATCAAGACCGCACCGGGCTACAGCCTAGTGTCCTCGGTGTTCTTCATGCTGCTGCCGGACCAGGTACTGGTCTACGGCGACTGCGCGGTGAACCCGAACCCGAGCGCTACCGAGCTGGCCGAGATCGCCCTGCAGAGCGCCGAGTCCGCCGTGGCGCTGGGCGTCAACCCGCGTGTGGCGATGATCAGCTACTCCACCGGCAGCTCCGGCAGCGGAGCGGAAGTCGAGAAGGTCGCCGAAGCCACGCGCATCGCCCAGGAGCGCGCACCGGAGCTGCCGATCGACGGCCCGCTGCAGTACGACGCCGCCTCCGTGCTCAGCGTCGGCCGGCAGAAGGCGCCGAACAGCAAGGTGGCCGGCCAGGCCACGGTGTTCATCTTCCCCGACCTGAACACCGGCAACACCACCTACAAGGCCGTTCAGCGCAACGCCAACTGCCTTAGCGTCGGCCCGATGCTGCAGGGCCTGGCCAAGCCGGTGAACGACCTGTCGCGCGGCGCCCTGGTGGACGACATCGTCTTCACCATCGCCCTGACCGCACTGCAGGCCGCCAACCAGAAGGCCTGATCGGCCTCGACGATCGCTGTCGCCGCGCCTTGGGGCCGGCGGCAGCAATCGCCTTTCGCTCTCGATAGTTGCAGTTCAGCGCATAATCGCTACTCTTGGCGCCTCGAATCAGCCGTATCGATGAGAATTCCATGCTGAATTTCCTCCCCGCGCCAGTGCGAGGCGCCCTCGCCGCGCTGTTGCTGGCGCTCAATACCCTGTTCTGGTGCTGGCCGCTGTTCGCCCTCTCACTGCTCAAGTTGGCGCTTCCCATTCCAGCGGTACAACGCACACTGCGCTTCGGCATGCACTGGATCGCCGAGTCCTGGATCGCGATGAACAGCTTCTGGATGGACCTGGTCCGTCCAATCCGCTGGGACGTGCAGGGGCTGGATCAGGTCGATATGCATCACTCCTACCTGGTGACCAGCAATCACCAGAGCTGGGCGGACATTCTGGTGCTGCAGTACCAGCTCAACCGGCGCATGCCGTTCCTCAAGTTCTTCCTCAAGCAGGAGCTGATCTGGGTGCCCGTGATCGGCCTGTGCTGGTGGGCGCTGGAGTTTCCCTTCATGAAGCGCTTCAGCAAGGAATACCTGGCCAAGCACCCGGAAAAGCGCGGCGAGGACCTGGCCACCACGCGGCGGGCCTGCGAGCGTTATCGGACCAACCCGGTGTCGGTATTCAATTTCCTCGAAGGCACGCGTTTTACCGAGGACAAGCACGACGAGCAGGCGTCCCCTTACCGCCACCTGCTCAAGCCTCGGGCTGGCGGCATCGCCTTCGTCATCGACGCCATGGGCGAGCAGCTGACGGCATTGATCAACGTCACCATCCACTACCCGCACGGTCGACCGAGCTTCTGGGATCTGCTCGCCGGCAACATTCCCGAGGTGGTCCTGCGGCTCAAGGTGCAGCCGATCCCTGGCGAGTTCCTGCGCAGAAACTATGACCAGGACGAGGCCTATCGACTGAGCTTCCAGCAGTGGGTCAACGAACTGTGGAGCGAAAAGGACGCCGAGCTGGCGCAACTGCACGAGCAGTTTGCGCCGCGCCGCTGAGGCAGCTCTAGCGGCTCGGTGGCTGCCAGACGGGCTGCGCCGCAAAGGCGCGCGCCTGCTCAGCGGTAACCGCAGGGGACACGAGGAAGCCCTGCATGACATCACAGCCGTTTTCCACCAGCCAATCGCGCTGAGCGAGGGTTTCCACGCCCTCCGCCACCACTTCCAGCCCCAGGTTGCGACCCAGGTCGATGATGGTGCTGACGACCGCCGCATCGCGCGGCGAGTCCAGCATATTGGCGATGAACAGCTGGTCGATCTTCAGCGTGTCCAGTTCGAAATGCCGCAGATAGGCCAGTGATGAATAGCCGGTGCCGAAGTCGTCGATTGCCACGCGCACTCCGAGCTTGCGCAGCTGCCGCAGCTTCTCGCAGCTTTGCTCGAGATCCTGCATCAACGTGCCTTCGGTGACTTCCAGCTCCAGCTGAGCCGGGTTCAGCTGGTATTCATCAAGCAGCCGTCGCAGTGAATCGAACAGCCCGGCCCGGCTGAACTGCACCGGACTGACGTTCAGGCTGAGGATCAGGTCGGTGCCGAGGGCTGGCAGCCAGCGCACGTACTCGTTCATCCCTTCGCGCAGCACCCAGTCGCCTACCCGCTCGATCAGCCGGGTTTCTTCCAGCAACGGGATGAACACGCCGGGCTGGTTCTCGCCGGCCTCGCCCTGCGGCCAGCGCAACAGGCCTTCGAAACCGCGCAGGGCTCCGCTGTCGAGCATCACCTGCGGCTGGTAGAGCAGCTCGAAATCGTTGCGGTCGGTGGCGCTGCGCAGGTTCTCCTCCATCATCAGCCGCGCATGCGCCCGCTCGTTCATATCGCTGGAGAAAAAGCGATACTGCCGCCGACCGGCGCGTTTGGCCTCGTACATCGCCATATCGGCCGAGCGCAGCAATTGGTCGACACTGACTCCGCAGTCGGGAAAGTGCGCGATGCCGATGCTGGCGCCCAGGGTTACCTCGGTGCCATCGATCTTGTGCCGCACCGAGATCAGTTCGATGAGTTTTTCCGCGACCCGCGCGGCGTCCTCCGGCTGGTCTAGGGAATCGAGCAGCGCGGTGAACTCGTCGCCACCCATGCGCGCAATGATGTCGTACGGGCGCATGCAGGTTTCCAGCAGGCGCGCCACCTTGCAGAGGATTTCATCACCGGCGTCGTGGCCGAGCGAATCGTTGATGCGCTTGAAGCCGTCCAGATCGATGTAGAGGATCGCCATGCGCTTGCCGTTGCGATCGACCCGCGCCAGCGACGATTCCAGCGCCTGATGGAACCCACGGCGATTGAGCAGTCCGGTGAGCGAGTCGGTGACCGCCTGGGTTTCCAGCTGCGTGTGCAGGTTGCGCACCACTGACATATCCAGGGCGATCACCACCATCGAGCGCTGCTGGCGCGGCAGCGGCGAGCTCGATAGCGCCACCGGCAGCGGCGTTCCGTTGGCGGTATGCAGCTGCGCTTCGTGCAGGCGGAAGGTTGAGCCACTGCGCCAGTAACGATAGAAGTCCGACTCGTGCCACTCCGCGGGCATATCCGGTGCGGCCAGGTGTGACAGCAAGGGTGTGCCCTGCAGGTCTTCGACGCGGGTGTGCAGCATGCCGGCGATCGCTGGGTTGGCAAAGCTGATGATGCCGTCCTCGGCAACCACCAGAATGCCTTCGGCGGCGTTGCTCAGCACCGACGCGTTGAACGCGCGGGCACTGTCGAGTTGCTGGGTGAGCAACTGCAGATCGCGCCGGTTGTGCTCGTGGGCCAACAGCGTGTTGATCTTGTGCTTGAGCACCTGCGGGTCGAACGGCTTGAGGATGAAATCCACCGCGCCGGTGGCATAGCCGCGCAACACCGAATCACGGGTATGCGCGATGGCCGAGACGAAGATGATCGGCGTATAGCGGGTATGCGGACTGCCGCGCATCAAGCGGGCAACCTCGAAGCCATCCATGCCGGGCATCTGCACATCCAGCAGGACCAGCTCCACGTCGAGCTCCAACAACGCTTTGAGCGCAGCCTCGCCGGAGTTGACCGTATGCACCTGCCAGTCACCGTCGCCCAGCAGCGCCTCCATCGCCACCAGATTGGCCTCGCGATCATCCACCACCAGCAGCGTACGGCTGCGCGGTCTGGCCTTGAGCTGCGCCTGACTCATCGCCAACCTCCGGGCCGATACTGCAGGACCGTCAGCGGTGAACACCCGCCGACGGGAGCATGCACCACGTATACCGATGACTGCGCTACCAGCTTGAAATCACGTTGTTCAGCCTGTCCCACTCGCTACTCCTTCTCCGCATCGGTCGGGCCCTGCTCCAGGCCCAGCCTCCGCCGCACCAGTTCCAGCAACGCCGTATCCTCGACCGGTTTGGCCAGCACATCATCCACACCCGCCAGAAGAATAGAGTCCTTCGTCCGCGCCGCCTCGGGGCCGGTCAGCGCCACGATCGGCACTTGGCAATCGAGCTCATGCTTGAGGCGTCGAGTCACTTCCGGACCTTCCACCCCCGGCTGATCCATGTCCAGCAGTACCAGATCGAAGGCATCCTCCTGGAAACGCGCAATGGCCTCTTTGGCGCTGGTTGCCGGGACTACCTGCAGCCCCAGCGCGTCGAGCTGGGCCGTCAGCGAATAGATCAGACGCACGTCTTCATCCACCAACAGCACCCTTCGCCCAGGCGCCGACAATTGAAGCGCAACCACCGGGCTCGGTGCTGCAGAATCGGATTGTGGGCGCAGCACCTGACCCATGCGCTCGAGCGCTTCGGTCTTGGCCAACGCGGTCGCCGAATACCGATGCAGCCGCTTGAGGTCGGCGTCAGGAAGCGGCTCGCGACTGTTCAGCAGCACGGTCACGCCACGCAACGAGCGCACCTGGTCGAGCGCGTCCAGCAAATCCAGACCACTGCCGTCGGCCAGATCGTTGTCGACCACCAGCACCGGGAACACCTGCTCGGCATAGGCCAACCTCGCCCCGCCGGCGGTAACGGCGAGCGTGACGCGGTAGCCGAGCCGCTCGAAGTAGTTGCGAATCAGCTCGCGACGCTGCGAATCGGCCTCCACCAGCAACAGCCGTAACGGGTTGTGCTCATGCCGCGCCAGCTCGGAGAAGATGCGTTCGAGTTCAGCCTGCGCGACCGGCTTGACCAGGTAGCGAGTCCCATCGTCACGCCAGTCGTTGGGCTGCGGCACACAGGAAATGATCAGCACCGGCAAACCCTGGTGTCGCTCGTCGTTGCGTAGCTCGCGATGGACCTGCCAGCCGCTCATGTCCGGCAGCAGGATATCCAGAATCACTGCGGCGAAATGCTCTCGCTGCAGAGCCTCCAGGCCCTGCTGCCCGGTATTGCAGATCAGACTGGTGAAACCATGACTCTGCCCCACCTCGGCCACGACGGATGCGAAGTCGGCGTCGTCCTCGATGATCAACAGTCCCGGACCACGTCCACGACGCTGCGGCTGGCGTGGTAGCTCGGCGTGCGCCGGTGCAGCCGACGCACCAATCGGCAAGCGCACGGTGAAGATGGCTCCGTGGCCCAGTTCGCTCTGCACGCTGACTTCGCCGCCCAGCACCTCCACCAGCTGGCGGGTGATCGCCAGGCCCAGGCCAGTGCCGCCGTAGTGACGGCTGATCGAGCCATCAATCTGCTGGAACGCCTGGAAAATGCGCTCCTGCTGATCCGCGGCGATGCCGATGCCGGTGTCGCGCACCTCGATCTGCAGTTGCCGATCGGCCTCATGAGCGGCACTCGGGCAGCTCACCCGCAGCTCCACCTCGCCCTGCTCGGTGAACTTGAGCGCATTGGTCAGCAGGTTGTGCAACACCTGCCGCAGCCGCGCCCGGTCGGAACTCAGGCTGGACGGCACGTCGGGATCGACGCTGACCTTGAACAGCAGGCCGTTCTGCTCGGCCATCGGCCGCAGTGCCGACTCCAGTTCGCTCAGCAGCTCGCGCAGATTGAACGGCTCCAGCTTGAGCTGCATGCGTCCGGACTCGATCTTGGCCAGATCCAGCACATCGTTGATCAGCTGCAGCAGTTCATGACCGGCACGGTGAATGATGTCGGCATGGCGCACCTGCTTGTCGTTGAGATTGCCCGAGCCGTTCTGCCGCAGCTGGTCGCTGAGAATGAGGATGCTGTTGAGCGGGGTACGCAGCTCATGGGACATGTTGGCGAGGAATTCGGACTTGTAGCGATTGGCCACTGCCAGCTGGTCCGCCTGCTCGCGTAGCCGGCGCTCGGCCGCCTTGCGATGGCTGATGTCGATGATCACCGCCTGCACCAGTTGCTCGTCGCCGCTGCGCAGCGGTGACAAACCGATCTCCACCGGCAACGCACTGCCATCTCGATGGCGTCCGAACAGCTCGCGATTGCCGCCCATGCGCCGCGGCTCCGGATGCTCGGCGTAACCCTGGCGCAAGCCTCGATGGGCTTCGCGAAGAACTTCCGGCAGCAGCAGCTCGACCGGTTGCCCGAGCAGCTCCTGGCGGGTGTAGCCAAACAACAGCTCCGTCTGGCGATTGACCATGACGATTTCGCCGTGCTCATCGACCAGCACGAACGCGTTTGGTGATGCCTCGACAACGTTACGAAAACGTTCCTCATCCCGCTTGCGCGCCTGCAGGTCGAGCAGGTTGAGTACGTAGTACAGGGTCTCGTCGTGACTGAAGCTGGTCAGGCTGACCGCCAACGGGATCGGCCGACCATCGTCGCGCTGACCCTGCAACTCGAGCTGACTGGTTTCGCGCAACTGTCGCAGGATCTGCTCGCCGAGCACGCCCGGCACGTAGCGACTCACCCGTTCGCCGGCCAACAGTTCGGCCGTGCTGCCGAGCAGCAGCCCGGCACTCTGATTGGCCAGCTCGATGCGCCCACTGGCATTGCACAGCAGCGTCGCGACGGGAAGCTGCTCGATGAGCTGGCGAAAGCGTGCTTCACGTTCCTGCAGCTGCAGGCTGAGCGCCTGGCTGCTGCGCAACGCACGTTCGCGCAGATACAGGTAACCGCCAACCAGCAACGAGAACAGAGCCGCCGCCGTGAGAGCTGCCGCCAGGCTGAAGGCCCGGTTGTTGTCGCGCAGTACTGCCTCGTATTCCGGCGTGCTGGCGACCTGCAGCTGCCAGCTGCGGCCATACATGTAAATGTTGCGCACCCGCTGGAAGGCCGCATCGTTGCTGACCGGGGCTCGGCCAGCCAGCAACGGCTCGTCCGGATTCGCGGCGTCGAACAGTTGCAGCTGCAGCATTCGGCTGCGCGAACCGAGGATGCCTTCCATCAGATCGGTGAGGCGAAACGCACCGTGCAAGGTCCCAACGAAGGCTCGCTGGCGCTCCTCTTCCGTAGTTACCGGAGCGGCCGCAGCGTAGAGCGGAAGGAACAGCAGGACGCCGACCTGTATGTTCTGCTCGGTTTCCTGCTTCAAGCGCAACGGTCCGGTAAGCACCGGGTTACCACTGTTGCGCGTATTGATGATGGCTTCCCTACGGGTGGCCTCGCTGAACAGATCGAAGCCCAGCACCCGTCGGTTTCGCCAGTCGGTGGGATGGATGTAGTCGACGACCACGTACTCGGCCCGCTCACCGGCCGGGTACATGCGGAAGCGTTCACGCCCGCTGGCGCGAATCTGCTCGATCATGTCGTTGATGGTTTCCGGCGTGGCATGCCGGGCCAGCGCCACCGCCTGAATGCCGGGATAGAAGTCCTGCAACTGCAGCTGATCGGCAGCCCGCGCCCAGTCGTCCACCGTCACCAGATCGCTGCCCGCGACGACGCCGGCCAGGCCGCGCAGCACCATCTCGTAAGCGCGCATGCGCTCGCGCAGCGTGTGCTCGATGTCATCGACCGCGAAAGTGAAGCGCTGCTCCTGCTCGACCTTGCTGCGTTGCTCCTGGACATGCCACTGCCAGCCAATCCATCCACCCAGCCCCGCCATCAGGGTCAGAGCGACCAGTAATGGCAGCCAGGACCTGCGGGAATGGAGAGCGGGACGATCATCCATTCGACCTCCTCTGTGCCACTACTGGCGCGCTATCGAATGTCAGATTCGCATAGCGCAGAGAGGTTCCATGGTTGCGAGCACGAACGGATTGATGGCGTCTGAATAACGACGGCATCGACATCATTGCGATGTCGATGCCTATGGGGCGACACGTAAGCAGGCCCTGCAAACTCCGCCTGAGCGAGACTCAACCAACCGGCCGCCGGGGCCGGCGATTACAGCGGACGGAGATTGATCTCGACGCGGCGATTCTGCGCGCGACCAGCTGCAGTGTCGTTGCTCGCGATCGGCTGGCTCGGACCCGCGCCGTAGGACGAAATGCGCGCCGGGGCGACGCCATTGGCGATCAGGTAGGACGCGACGCTCTGCGCGCGGCGGTTGGACAGGTCCTGGTTGAGCTGCAGCGAGCCGGTGCTGTCGGTATGGCCGACGATATCGACACCGTTCTTGTTGAACTCCTTGAAGACCTGCACCAGCGAGTTCAGGGTGGGGTAGAAGCTGCTGGAAATGTCCGCGGAGTTGCTGGCAAAGGTGATATTGCCCGGCATGATGAGGGTCAGGTTGTCGCCGTTGCGCTGCACCTGAACACCGGTGCCCTGCAGCGTCTGGCGCAGCTTGGCTTCCTGGGTATCGACGTAGTAACCGTAGCCACCGCCCGCCGCACCACCCACCGCGGCGCCGATCAGCGCGCCCTTGGTACGGTCCTTCTTGCTTGAAGTCGCCGCGCCGATGACCGCACCGCTGACCGCACCGATGCCGCCGTAGATACCTGCCTTACCTGCCTGCTGCTCGCCGGTATAGGGATTGGTGGTGCAACCAGCCAGCAGGACGACACCCGCTGCGAGAGCGGTGATGTTCAGCTTTTTCATAGGTACTTCCTTCTCTCGACAGTTACCAGGGCGATCCCGTGCTCATGCGAGCCCAGCCCTGAGTGCGGCGCTAGATTAACACCGACCATGGCCAGCGATTGGAACCGTGCAGCAGAACCCGCGCAACGCCCCCTGCCTGCTCAGCCACGGACGAAAGGATTTTCGCGCATCTCGTCGCCCAGCCGGGTGTCCGGACCGTGGCCCGTCACCACCGTGGCCTCCTCATCAAGCGTGTAGAGCCGCTGCCTGATGGAGCGCTCGATCGCCGCGTAGTCGCCGCCCCACAGGTCGGTCCGCCCGATACCGCGGCGGAACAGGGTGCCACCGGCGATCAGAAGCTTGGCGTCGGCGAACCAAAAGCTCATCGAGCCCGGCGTATGCCCGGGTGTATGCAACGCCACGCCGCAGCCGCAGGCCAGCTCCTCGTCATCGGCCAGCCACCGATCGGGCGCCGGCACCGGCGTATAGGGCACGCCGAACAGGCGGCACTGCATCTCCAGATTGTCCCAGAGGAACTGATCGGCCTTGTGCAGATGCAGCGTGGCGCCGGTGCGCTCTTTCATCTTGCCGGATGCGAGAAAGTGATCCAGATGCGCATGGGTATGGATGATGCTCACCACTTTCAGCCCATGAGCGTCCAGCCGCGCCATGATCAGCTCAGGATCGCCGCCTGGGTCGACGACGATGGCCTTCTTGCTCAGCGGGTCGCCAATGATGGTGCAGTTGCACTGCAAGGGGCCGACGGGAAAGGTTTCGCGGATCAAGGTGAGTCCAGTGTCAGTCATGACATCCTCAAGCAGGGCAAGGTTAATCGCGGCGCTGGCGCAGCAAGCAACAGATTGCCGCCTGCGTGGACGACAGGCAATCACGCGGGCCGCCCGTGACCTGGCGGGCAATTTTCCCGCTGCGATGGAGTCACTACATAGACGCGCATGAGGCGCGCCGCAAAAGGGAACCTGATCGTTATGCATGATTTGCAGGCAATCATCGACGGCCTGCCCGGTATTTACCTGATCGTGGCGGCGGACGCCGATTACACCATGGTTGCCTGTAGTGATGAGCGACTGCGCATCACCATGACTCGCCGCGAGGACGTAATCGACAAGCCGCTATTCGAGGTGTTCAGCGACCAGCAACCGGACAACCCGAACTCGGGCGCCGCGACGTTGCGACGTTCACTGCAACAGGTAATCGCCACCGGGCAGCCCCAGCGCCTGACCCAGGTGCGCTACGCGATTCGGCGCCCCGATTCCAGCGGCGGTGGTTTCGAGGAACGCTTCTGGAACGTGGTCAACGCTCCGGTGAAGGATGCCGCAGGGCAAGTGCGCTATATCATCCACCGGGTCGAGGATGTCACAGCACAACGGCACGCCCAGGAGCTGGCTCGCGCACAGCTGCAGGAAAGCGACGAACGCCTGAATGCCGCATTGCTGGTATCAGGCACCGGAACCTTCTACTGGCAACTCGCGAGCCAGCGAATCGACATGGACACCGCCATGCTGCGGCTGATGGGTATGGAAGGCTTCGGCGAGATCTACCTGAGCGACCTGCTCGAGCGCGTGCATCACCAGGACCGCGAACGCATGGTGCTCCTCGGCGAGCGTTGCGCCATCGACGGCGATGACTTCGAGATGCACTTTCGCGTGCTGCTACCGGCCCTTGGGGAGCGTTGGCTGTTTGGCCGGGCAATGAATGTGCATGACCAAGCCGGACAGCCGTCCTATCTAATCGGCGCCTGCATCGACGTCACCGACCACAAGCGCACCGAACTGGCCCTGCAGCGGCTCAACGACACCCTGGAAAGTCGTGTCGAAGAAGCCATCGCCGCCCGCGCCGCCGCCGAATCGGCCCTGCACCAGGCGCAGAAGATGGAGGCGGTAGGTCAGCTCACCAGCGGCCTCGCCCATGACTTCAACAACCTGCTGGGTGGCATCGTCGGCGCGCTGGGCCTGCTCGGCCGGCGCCTGGAACAGGGACGTCATGACGAGCTGCGCCGCCATCTCGACAGTGCGCTGAGTTCCGCTGACCGGGCGGCAGCGCTTACTCACCGGTTGCTGGCATTCTCCCGGCGTCAGCCGTTGCATCTTCGCCCGACCGACGCCAACGCGCTGGTCGATGGCATGCGCGAATTGCTGCAGCGAACCATCGGCCCGCTGGTGACCTTCGACCTGGCATTGGCGCACAACCTCTGGCTGACCCGGTGCGACGCCAATCAATTGGAGAATGTATTGTTGAACTTGGCGCTCAATGCGCGAGACGCCATGCCCGACGGCGGCCGCCTGGGCATCAGGACCGCTAACCAGACACTCGATGAATCAGCTGCCGCGCGCCTGGGCATGACTGCAGGCGACTACGTGGTGTTGAGCGTGGAAGACACGGGCAGTGGTATCGCCCCGGAAAAGCTGCCCTACGTTTTCGACCCCTTCTTCACCACCAAGCCGCTGGGCGCCGGTACCGGGCTCGGCCTGTCGATGGTCTACGGTTTCGCCCGCCAATCGGGAGGCAGTGCTCAGATCGACAGTACGCCCGGACAGGGCACCTCGGTCTGCCTGTATCTGCCGCGCTACAGTGGCGCGCTGAGCGAGCAGACGGAGCAGACGGCACCGCGACAGCTGCCGAGCGGCATAGCCGGCCGGCGGGTGCTGGTGGTGGATGACGAGGACAGTATCCGCACGCTGGTCTGCGAGGTGCTGGAGGAAATGGGTCACCGGACGTTGCAGGCGGCCAATGGCGTCACCGCCCTCGACCTGCTGGCGGAGGCCGGTTCGATAGACCTGCTGATTACCGATATCGGCCTGCCGGGCGGCATGAACGGCCACCAGTTCGCCGAGCAGCCCTCTGCGCCAGCGCAGGAGCTGCTCGGCAAACCCTTCACGCTGGATGCCTTGCAGACGCGGGTGCAGACGCTGCTGGCGTCCACCCCCGCCTAGCCGAACGCCTCAGCGCGAGGCCTGTTGCGCACTCTCCTCCTGCCAGCGGGCGATTTCGCTGCGGATGCGCTTCTTGTCCAGCTTGCCGACGCTGGTCTTGGGAATCTCGCTCACCACGGCGATCTGCTGGGGAACCGCCCACTTGTTGATATGCCCTTCGGTGACCGCCGGTTCGAGGAAGGCGCGCAGCTGCTCGGCATTCAACTCGCGGCCTTCGGCCAGCACCACCAGCGCAAACGGCCGTTCGCCCCAGCGCTCGTCCGGCACACCGACCACAGCCACGTCACGCACCGCCTCGTGGCGGCTGATCAACCCCTCGAGCGTCAGTGACGACAACCACTCGCCACCGGTCTTGATCACGTCCTTGATGCGGTCACGGATCTCGATATTGGCCATCTCGTCGATCACCGCGACGTCGCCGGTGTGCAGCCAGCCGCCGGCCCAGAGCTCCTCACTCTTTTCCGGCTCGTTGTAGTAGCCCTGGGTCAGCCAGGGCGCCCGCAGTACCAACTCGCCCTGAGAGGCGCCATCCGCCGGCAGGAAACTGCCATCGGCGGCCTGGATCGCCGCGTCCACCAGCACCACCGGCACGCCCGCCTTGAGGTGGAAGGTGCTACGCGTGTCCTCGTCGGCCTCGAGCAACTCGTCGTTGATGTGCGCTCCTGAGATCAGCGGGCAGGTCTCGGACATGCCGTAGGCCGCGATCAGGTTCATGCCGCGGGCCTTGGCCTGGTCGTACAGGCCCCGAGTCAGCGCGCTGCCGCCGATGGTGATCTTCCAGCCCTTGAAGTCGGTGCCCTGGGCGGCCTTGGCATTGAGCAGCATCTGCACGATGGTCGGCACGCAATGGGAAAAGGTCACCTGCTCGCGGCGCCAGAGATCGATCAGGTACTCGGGGTCGTAGCGGCCCGGGTAGACCTGCTTCAGGCCGAGCATGGTGGCAACGTAGGGCAGCCCCCAGGCATGCACGTGGAACATCGGCGTGATCGGCATGTAGACGTCGTCCGAACCCATCAGTCGCGGGTTCTCCCGACAGCCGACGGTCACCGCCGCAGCCAGGGTGTGCAGCACCAGCTGACGATGGGTGAAATACACGCCCTTGGGATTGCCGGTGGTGCCCGTGGTGTAGAAGGTCGTGGCGACCGAGTCCTCGTCGAAGTCGGGGAAGTCGTAGCTCGGCGCTGCGGCGGCCAGCAGGCTTTCGTATTCGCCGACGCAGTCCGGCAAGCCGGCATCACGCGCCTCGCCATCGGTGAGCAGCAGCGTTTTCTGCACGGTGGTCAGCTGCCCGGCGATTGCCTGGTACAGCGGCACGAACTCGCTGTTGACAAGCACGAAGCGGTCGTCGGCATGGTTCATGGTGTAGAGGATCTGATCCGGCGACAGGCGCACGTTGATGGTGTGCACCACCGCGCCGATCATCGGGATGGCGAACATGCATTCGAGGTAGCGATGGCTGTCCCAGTCCATCACCGCCACCGTATCGCCCGGCTTGACCCCGGCCGCGGTCAGCACGTTGGCCAGCCGCGCGACCCGTTCGTTGAGGGTGCGGTAGTCGTAACGCAGCTGGTCGCGGTAGACGATTTCCCGGCTGCGCTCGTAGCGCACGCCGGACAGCAGCAGGCGCTTGATCAGCAGGGGATACTGGTAGGCGTTCGCCGCGGGCTTGATGACACGGGTCTGCAGCATGGAGGGCATCCTGTTCTTGTTGGACTTGTACGCTGCACTCTAGAGCGTCGCCCCCCGGGCAAAATCAGTCCAAAGGATTATTTTCCCCGCACCTCGTTTCAGCGTGTTAACCGATCTCGCTCAGGGCCAGGCGAGCGCCGAGGCCGATCAGCACCGCCCCCGTCAGCCGATCGAACCAGTGCCCCATGCGCGCAAAGCCAGCACGCACGCGGCCTCGGCTGAACAGCCAGGCCACCAGCAGAAACCACAGCGCAGTCGCACCGGCGAGGTAGAGACCGTAGCCGGCCTGCACCAGCAGCGGCGTATCGGGGCTGATCACGACGGTGAATAGCGAGAGGAAGAACAGCGTGGCCTTGGGATTCAGGCCATTGGTGACGAAGCCGATCACGAACGCCCGCCACGCGCTTCGCGCCACCGGTGCGTTCGCCCCGTCGATCGCCTCCAGGCTCATCGGCCGAGCCCGCAGCGCTCGCCAGCCGAGGTACACCAGATAAGCGGCCGCCAGCCACTTGAAGAGGTTGAACAGCACAATCGACTGCGAGACGATCAGGCCGATGCCGAGCAGGGAGTAGGCGACATGGACGAATATTCCGCAGCCGACTCCCAGCGCCGTCCAGCTACCCGCACGCCGGCCCTGCGCCACGCTTTCGCGCACCACCACCGCGAAATCCGGGCCGGGGCTCGCCACCGCGAGCAGATGCACCAGCGCCACGGTCATAAACTCCATCCAGTACACAATCCGCTCTCCACGCTTAAGCCGGGCTAGACATTGTCGTCCAGCCCCGGCGACTTCGAAAGGTACAGTTGATGCCCATTCGCGCCGTTTTCCTCGACCTCTCCCCGCTCGATCAGGGCGATCTCGATCTCGTCCCGCTGCGCAGCGCCTTCGACGAGCTGGTCTGCCATGAACTGAGTTCGCCGGACCAGATCGTCGAGCGTCTGCGCGGCGCCCAGGTGGCCATCGTCAACAAGGTGGCGCTTGATGCAGAGACGCTCGCCGCCTGCCCGGAACTCAAGCTGATCCTCGTCTCGGCCACCGGCGTCAACAACATCGACCTGCAGGCCGCCCGCGAACGAGGCATCGTCGTCAGCAATTGCCAGGCCTACGGCACCCCAACCGTCGCCCAGCACACCCTGATGCTGCTGCTGGCCCTGGCCACGCGGCTGCCCGACTACCAGGCCGCCGTCGCCCGCGGACGCTGGCAGGAAAGCGGACAGTTCTGCCTGCTCGACTTCCCCATCGTCGAGCTCGAAGGCAAGACCCTCGGCCTGCTTGGGCATGGCGAGTTGGGCAGCGCCGTGGCGAAGCTCGCCGAAGCCCTGGGCATGCGCGTGCTGGTCGGCAACCTACCGGGACGGCCGAAGCGCCCGGATCGCCTCGACCTGGACGAGCTGCTGCCGCAGGTCGATGCGCTGACCCTGCACTGCCCGCTGACCGAACAGACGCGCAATCTCATCGGTGCCCGCGAGCTGCAGTTGATGAAGCCGAGCGCCTTCCTGATCAACGCCGCCCGTGGCGGTCTGGTGGACGAACAGGCATTGGCCGATGCGCTGCGCCGCGGCCACCTGGGTGGCGCCGCCACCGACGTGCTGACCAGCGAGCCGCCACGCGACGACAACCCGTTGCTAGCCCCGGACCTGCCGCGCCTGATCATCACGCCGCACAGCGCCTGGGGCAGCCGCGAGGCACGCCAGCGCATCGTTGGCCAGCTGGCCGAGAACGCCACGGCCTTCTTCGCCGGCAGCCCACTCCGCCAGGTCAATTGAGCCGGCAACTACGGCTTGCGAGAGAAGCCACCGCGCCCCTAAGCTTCCGGCCTTTTTCAGGGAGACCCCAATGGACCCGCGAAGCGAAGTGCTGCTGCGTCAGGCCGAGCTGTTCGGCGGCCGGGTATTGCTCGCCGGCCTGCCGGCCGACGATCTGCTGGGGCAGCTGACAGGCGCTACCGCCTGGAGCTGGCACGCCGGCGAACAGCAGCAGCTGGACAAGCGCTTCGGCGGGCGCTGCAGCTTCGGCGTCGCCCCGCCGCAGGGGGCGTTCGACACGGCCGTGCTGTTCCTGCCGAAGTCCCGCGAGCTGACCGACTACCTGTTGCAGGCCCTGGCGGCACGTTTGCCCGGCCGACCGCTGTACCTGGTGGGCGAGAAGCGCGGCGGCATCGAGCGTGCCGCCAAGCAGCTGGCCAGCTTCGGCCGCGCACGCAAGCTCGACAGTGCCCGTCACTGCCAGCTCTGGCAGGTCGAGGTCGAGCAGGCGCCCGCCGCGCCGGATCTCGATGCGCTGGCCAGCCGCTTCACCCTGCAACTGACTGACGGGCCGCTCGAGGCGGTCAGCCTGCCCGGCGTGTTCAGCCATGGCCGCCTGGATCTGGGCAGCGCTCTGTTGCTCGAGCACCTCGACGACCTGCCCGGCGGCCGACTGCTGGATTTCGGCTGCGGTGCCGGCATTCTCGGCGCCACGCTGAAACGCCGTTATCCGCAAAGCGAGCTGGTGCTGCTGGACGTCGACGCCTTCGCCGTCGAGAGCAGTCGCCGGACGCTTGCCGCGAACGGGCTCGAAGCTGAAGTCATTGCCGGCGATGGCATCGTCGCCGCGCCTCGGCAACTGGCTGCGATCGTCAGTAACCCGCCGTTCCATCAGGGCGTGCACACCAGCTACCGGGCCAGCGAGACGCTGATCGAACGCGCCGCCGAGCACCTGATCAGCGATGGCGAGCTGCGGCTGGTGGCCAACGCGTTCCTCAGGTATCCCCCCCTGATCGAGCAGCATCTTGGCCCGTGCCACACGCTCGCCGAGCGCGACGGCTTCCGTATCTACCGCGCCTTGCGGCCCTGATGCCCGCGACCGGCGGTTGCACCGACCGGCCGGTTGCGGCAAACTCGCCGCCGTCCTTGGGGGAGTAGTCTCCGACGAGCGCCCTGCTCGTCCGGCATGCGTCAACATACTTGGTCCACAGACCATGGCGCATGCGACCGGCCAGCGCGTAACGATACGCCAGGCCAGGTTTGACAAGACCCATGACATGTACACCTGACCCGGGCGGGCAGGCTGCGCATGTCATGGTGAATCTGTCGACCCGCCCTAAAGGAATGCCGCTTGGAATCGTTTTTCGTCCCCACCCTGATCGTTGCGCTCGCCGAAATCGGCGACAAGACGCAGTTGCTCGCGCTGCTGCTGGCGGCGCGTTATCGGCGACCCTGGCCGATCATCTGGGGCATTGTCGTCGCCACCTTGGCCAACCACGCCGCCGCCGGTGCGGTCGGCAGCTGGGTATCGAGCCTGCTCTCGCCGGTAGCGCTGAGCTGGATACTGGCGGCCAGCTTCGCTGCGGTCGCGCTATGGACGCTGGTGCCGGACAAACTCGATGACGACGACGCCAAGCTCGGCCGCCCCTACGGCCCGTTTATCGCGACAACAATCGCCTTCTTCATTGCCGAGATGGGCGACAAGACCCAGGTCGCGACGGTGATGCTCGCCGCGCAGTATCCGGAATTCATGCTGGTCATCCTCGGCACCACGGTCGGCATGCTGCTGGCCAACGTTCCGGTGGTACTGGCCAGCCACTTCGCCGCCGACCGGCTGCCGCTGACGCTGATCCGCCGGGTCGCCGCCGCCGGCTTTGCCGCACTGGCGCTGTACGCCGGCTATCAGGCGCTGACCATGAGCACGATTGTCTCAGGCTGATACCCAGCGCAAATCTGCGCAACCGGGGAGCTGATAGAGTGCGCTACCGCAGCGCACATCAGCGCCCCGAGGAGATCAGGCTGCATGTCAGCGGATGGACGCAAGAAACGAGTCTGCAACCATATCGATCTGAGCTGGAACAAGGGCCGTCTGGCCCTTTCCGAACAGATGCAGAGCAAGTATTTCGCCTACAAGGGCTCATTCATTGGCCAGCCGCTGAACAGCGCAGGCTTCGCCGAGCTCGTGCGTAGTGTGCGTAGCGCCATGCCGGACCTGGAAGTGGTGGTGGATGAGTGCATCTGCGAGGGCCACAAGGTGGTCACCTCGAGCACGGTGATGGGAACACTGGCGACGCCGCTGTTCGGCTATTCGGCCACCGACAAGATCCTCGCCATCGCCGCGATGAGCGTCTGGACGCTCAATCCGGCCGGCGATATCGAGGAAATTCACACTCTGATCGATCTTGAGGGCGTGCACCAGCAGCTGGGTATCGAAACACCTCTCTCGACCCTGCTGTCGCCGACCTGAGCGGTCGGCGAGCCGCGTCGCCTCGGTCAGCGGCCGCTGCGGGCCTGCTCGTAGAGCGGCATCACTTTCGGAATATTGGCACGCAGCGCCGCGGTGCGAGTCGCCGAGGATGGGTGGGTGCTCATGAACTCAGGCGGAGCCGAACCACCGGCCGAGGCCATCTTTTCCCACAGCGTGATCGCCGCGTTCGGGTTGTAACCGGCACGGGCGGCCAGCTCCAGACCAATCAGATCCGCTTCGTTCTCGTTGCCGCGGCTGTTGGGCAGCGTCATCAGGTATTCGACGCCCATGTTCGCCAGCTGCAGGCCACCCGTACCGACACCCATGGCCGAACCCAACTGAGTCGCCATCTGCACGCCATAGGCCTTGGACATGGCTTCGCGGCCGTGCTCACGCAATGCGTGGGCGATCTCGTGCCCCATCACCGCCGCGATCTCGTCATCGGTGAGCTTCAGCTTCTCGATCAGGCCGGTGTAGAAGATGATCTTGCCGCCCGGGCCGCAGTTGGCGTTGAGCTCCGGACTGTCAATGACGTTGACCTGCCAATCCCATTGCGTGGCATCGGGACGGAACACTCCGACCTTGGCGATCAGCCGCTGGGCAATGCCGTTGACCCGCTTGGCGATTGCACTGTTCTTCTCCAGCACACCCTTGCTCGACGCCGCACTGAGCGTCTCCTGGTAGGACTGGGCATACATCTGGTTGACCTGCTCGGTCGACAGCATGCTGAACATGTACTGCTTGCGGTCGACGCCTACGGCGCCGCCGCTGGTGGTGTTGACGGCCTGACAGCCCGCCAGCACGACAGCAGCGGCCAACAGCGACAATCTGTGCGGCTTAAACATCGAGTTTCTCCGGAAAACCTGCGCCGTATCCTAGGGTCTGTTCCCGTTTCGTCGCAAGCCACGTTGCTGCGCCAAATGGCGCCATGGCCGGGCGGCGTTCCGCAGGCGCGGGACGCAGGTAATGGTGGTTCCCTTGCCAAGTCCCGCAACGCCGCATGGCGCCATTTGCCGCGCAACCCGCAGGGCCGGGCCGTTTTTTGCGCGATGCGGCGTTACTTGTCGCTTATTTGGAATGACCAAACTTCGCTCCTCGTGCCTTGCCTCGCGCAAAAAACGGCTCCGGCGCGGCCGCGTACGAAACGGGAACAGACCCTATCGCGGGCCCACCTGTCAGGCAACCGAACGTGCCGCTGCAGTTGTCGCAAATCCGGCCGATAGCCTGCCTATCCGCTGCGCAATTGGAGTTCCGCACATGTTCCGATCCATCCAGACCGCCTTTGCCGCGCTGGCCGGCACCTGCACCCTGGCCGTGATCGCCGCACTTCTGCTATATGCCATGGTTTCCGGCATGCGCAGCCAGGCGCTGGTCGAGGAGCGGACCCGCTCGCTGATCGACGGCATGGTCGAGCAGCGCGTCACCGCCCTCGCCCAGACCCAGGTCAGCCGGATCCAGGCGCAACTGCAGGCGCCTCTGCAGATCGCCACGAGCCTCGCGCGGGTGCACACGCTTACCGCGCTGACCGGCGACGACGGTATGCCGATGGCCAACCTCCGGCGCGAGGAACTGATCAACCTCGCCCGCCAGACGCTGATCGAGAATCCCGAGCTGACCAGCACCTATATCGCCTGGGAGCCCAACGGTGTGGATGCCAACGACCTGATGTATCGCGGCGACGAGCCGGGCATGGTCGACGGTCGCTTCGCCAGCTGGGTATACCGCGACGGCAGCGGCAAGCTGTTGGTCGACCGCCTCACCGATATCGAAGACACCCGACTGCTGGATACAGGCGTACGTGCCGGCGAGTACTACCTGTGCCCGCGCGAGCAACTCAAACCGTGCGTCGGCGATCCCGCCCCCTATGAGATGAATGGCAAAACGTCGCTACTGTCTTCGTTCAACGCGCCGATCATCGTCGACGGCAAATTCCATGGCATCGTCGGCGCGGACATCAGTGTCGACTTCATCCAGCAACTGCTGAGCAATGCCAATGCGCAGCTCTATGGCGGTGTCGGGCAGATCGCGCTGATCTCGAACAACGGCCGCCTGGCCGCCTACAGCAGCGACAAGAACCTGATCGGCAAGCCGGCAGCACAGATCCTCGACGCCGAGGAGCAAGCGCTCGTCCAGCGCCTGCCGGCCGGCCAAACCCATTATCAGATCGACCAGGCGAATGGCCACGTCGCATTGTTCCTGCCTTTCTCCTTTGACGGCACCGACGCCCGCTGGGTACTGATGCTGCAGCTACCGATTGCCGAAGTCATGAAGGACCTGGAACAGCTCATGGCGGCGCTCGGCGAGGAAAGCCGCAGCAGCCTGGCCACCATGCTGATCATCGGCATGCTGATCGGCCTTGCCGGCCTGCTGGCAATCTGGCTGGTCAGCCGGCGCATCACCCGTCCGCTGCGCGAGATGGTGGTGATGCTGGACAACATCGGCCAGGGCGAAGGCGACCTGACCCAGCGCCTGAACATCAACAGTCGCAACGAGCTAGGCCAGATTGCCGCCGGCTTCAACGCCTTCCTGGCACGCCTGCAGGGCATGATCGGCGAGGTGGTCGGATCAGTGCAGAAGGTCAGCGACGCTTCCGAGCACACCGCCGACATCGCTATCCGTACCGACAAGGGGGTGCAGACGCAACTGGCGGAAATCGAGCTGGTGGCCACCGCTGTGCACGAAATGACCGCAACGGCTCAGGACGTGGCGCGCAACGCGACCCAGGCGGCCGAAGCGGCGGGCAATGCTGACCGCGCCGCGAATCAGGGCCGGCATATCGTCCAGGACACCGGCTCGACCATCGCCGAACTGGCCGACGAGATCGGCCGTGCAGTGGAGGTGGTGCAGACGCTGGCTCGCGACAGCGAAAATATCGACGCCATTCTGGTCACCATTCGCAGCATCGCCGAGCAGACCAATCTGCTGGCCTTGAACGCCGCGATCGAGGCGGCGCGTGCTGGCGAGCAGGGCCGCGGCTTCGCCGTCGTGGCCGACGAAGTCCGCAACCTCGCGCAGAAGACGCAGCAGGCGACCGGCGAGATTCAGCAGATGATCCAGCAGCTGCAGAACGGCACCCGGGACGTGGTGCAGGTGATGGAGCAGAGTCAGAACCGCACCCAGCGCAGCGTCGAGCAGGCCGATGCGGCTGCCGAAGCGCTGCAGGCAATCACCCAGGCGGTCTCGCTGATCCACGACATGAACAACCAGATCGCCAGCGCCGCCGAGGAACAGAGCGCCGTGGCCGAGGACATCAACCGCAACGTCACCAACATCGGTCAGGTCGCACAGGAGGTCGCCGGTGGCGCCGAGGAAGCCAGCCAGGCCAGCGCCGGCCTGACACGTCTGGCCGAGCAGCAGCGCCGCCTGATCAATCAGTTCAGGGTCTGACCGGAGCTGTCGGCAGGACCGGGCAGCCAGGCGGATGTCTCAAGCGGGGGTGAGGCATTCTGGAGAATCGAGGCGCGGGTCGTTGACCAGCGTCGCCAGCGGCCGCTCGCGCAGCGTCGGGGCTGGTTGCAGCAACAATTGCTGAAGCGTTTCGGGAGGGGTGGCGGGATCGAGCCACGCCGCCTGCCCCGCCTCGTCGAGGATCAGCGGCCGGCGCAGCGTGGCCGCCGGCTGGGTCACGACAGCAGCACTGAGATAGGTGTGCCCCTGCACCGGATAGGCTTCCCAGAGCGCGGCGAAATAGGCGAGCGAGCCTTCGCAGGTCATCCAATAGGGGCGCTTGCGCGCCGAGCCGCGCCATTCATAGAAGCCGTTGGCTGGCAGCAACCCGCGGCGCAGGCGAAACGCCTCGCGGAACATCGGCTGCTCGCTGATGGTTTCCGCCCGCGCCTGGGCCGGCGTGCGCGTCAGATCGGTAAGCCAGGCCGGCGTCAGCCCCCAGCGCACGCGGCTGAGCTGCAGCTGCGCATCGACCTTGCGCAACAGCAGCACCGAAGCGCCGGGCGCGAGGCTCCAGTGCGGTTGCTGATCGGAGGGGAAGCCAGGCAAGGCAGCGAAGTCCTGGCTCCAGCGAAAAAGGGCATAGCGACCGCACATAAAAAGACTCGTCAGCAGATCAGTTCGCCGGGGTAACTCTCCGGTTCATCGCCCGGCAACGGCTCGGCGCCATTGTACGCAGCGATCAGCTGACGTGCCCGCTCGGCATCCTCATCCGCGACCATGAGTCCGAGTAGCCCGGCCGCCGGCAGTTCGCCCATGGCGCCGATCAGATGACTGCCCGCCAGGAATGCCTCGATGCCCTCGGCAACCAACATGCCGCTGAGCATTTCCGCCTCCAGCAGATCGCGCGGCTCGTAGATACGCCGCATCATTCGTCCTCCCCACGGGTTTCCAGCTGCCACTGCTCGCCGTCCGTATGCAGATCGAAGACGATCGGCCGGCAGCACACGGCGCAGTCCTCGATGTACTGCTGATCGCCCGCGCTGAGATCGAGAACGGCCTCGACCGGCTCGCCGCAATAGGGGCAATGAAAGAGCTGTGTTTCCAGCATCGGTCCTCCGCGTGACTTGTCGCTATAATCGCCGTCTTTAAAGGTCGCTGATTCGAGCCTTTAAGAAGACCGACTCGGTGTGTCCCGCAATTGGGCACCCTGGGCCGCAAGCAGGGTTTCACAGGCATGCGGCGAAACGGCCGTTTACTCGATGAGTATGAGCCAGCCGGCTCCGGTCCGTTCCGCGAATTGCCTGCCCACCCGCTGCAGGCCCGTTCCTCGTTTCCTTTACAGAGAGCATGATGGACGAATTCGAAGCCATCCGACCCTACGCCGACGCCGAAGTACCGCTGGTCATGGCGCGCCTGTTCGCCGATCGCGAGTTTCTCGACATTCTGGCGCACTTCCGTTTCCCGCGGCTGGCCGACAGCCTGGGCTGGCTGATCAAGCCGGTCATCTCGCAGCGGTTGCGCAAACAGTTCGCCAGCATCCATACGGTGGATGCCCTGCAGCACAAGATCGAGGCCTACATCGACCGCACCATCGAGCGTGCCACCGACGGCGTCACCTTCTCCGGGCTCGAGCAGCTGCAGAAAGGCCGAGCCTATCTGTTCCTGGCCAATCACCGCGACATCGTCATGGACCCGGCCTTCGTCAACTATGCGGTCTATCAGGCCGGCATCCGCACTCCGCGTATCGCCATCGGCGACAACCTGCTGCAGCGCCCCTTCGTCAGCGACCTGATGCGCCTGAACAAGAGCTTCATCGTGCGCCGCTCGATCACCGGCCGCCGCGAGAAGCTGGCCGCCTACCAGGTGCTTTCGGCATACATCAACCACTCGATCCGCAACGACGGCGAGTCGGTCTGGATCGCTCAGGCCGAAGGCCGCGCCAAGGACGGTGACGACCGCACCGACTCGGCCATTCTCAAGATGCTGCACATGAGTCGCAAGGACGAAGCCTTCGCCGAAGCACTGGCGGCGCTGCGCCCGGTGCCGGTGTCGATCAGCTACGAATACGACCCCTGCGACCAGGCCAAGGCCCGCGAGCTGTACATCCGCGCCACCACCGGGACCTACAGCAAGGCGCCAGGCGAGGATGACGCGAGCATCGCCCTGGGTATCACTGGCTATAAAGGCCGGGTGCACATCGCCTTCGGCACGCCAATGGAAAGCGTGCCCGAGGACGCCAAGCAGATGGCCCTGGTGGTGGATCGGCAGATTCTCGGCAGCTACCGGCTATTCCCGGTGCACTACCTGGCGTACCGCCTGTGGGACGAGCAGGACCCGGAAATCCAGGTGCCCAGCGCCGCCGAGCTATTCAGCCCCGAGGAAGTCGAGCGCGCCGAGGCCGAATGGAGCAAACGCCTGGCCGCCTGCCCGAGCGTGCAGCAGCCGTACCTGATCCAGCAGTACGCGACACCGGTGCGCAACCAGTATCGCCTGCTGGCGGGCATGGAACCCTGAGCGGTTGACGCGGCCCGCCGTGCATCGCCAGCAGGCCCGCTCTGAGCGCGACGCTCAGAGCATCCGCGAGGCCATGGAGAGGCCGAGGGCGAGCGCCAGAGCGCCCGCACCGAAGCGGTAGAAGGCCTGATTGATCCGAGCGGTCGAAGCCGCGCGGGCCGGCAGCGTAGAGGAGCCGACCGCGGCCTGAGTCGCCCGAGAACTGGCCCGCGCGATCCGCCACTGGGTCGCGACCAGCAGCCAACCGCCACAAAGGGCGCACACCAGAGCTAGCGCATTGAGAAGCAACGCCGGAGCCAGTATCAGCTCGGACTGCGCGTAAAACATCATTGGAATTCCTCGGGTTGCACTTCTTCTGGCCGATGCCAGGCAGCCGCCCAGTGTACTTGTGCCGAGCCGCTTCGCCACATAAGTCCGACGGGATGGCTAATCTTCGAAGCATTATCACTCCAGATTATGGCGTCATGTTCACCGGTCGGCCTTGACTTATGACCGGCCCCACCTTCACCCTCGGCATACCTCGAAACGGCGAAATAGAGCATGTGCGGGGGTGGACGGCGACAGCCATTGGCATCACCCGGAGTCGCTGCCGGCACACATCGCTACGCCGATCACTTGGTGCCGGCTTTGGCTGCGCCACGGGGAATCAGTATTCAGAAAACAGGACGAAATAATGAAAACAACAATGTTCACAACCGGAGCGTTAACCCTTTCGCTGCTGGCCAGTAGCGCCATGGCTGCGGTATCCGAGTCCGAGGCGGCGCGCCTGGGCAACGAGCTGACCCCGGTCGGCGCAGAGAAGGCCGGCAATGCGGCAGGCACCATTCCGGCCTGGACCGGTGGTCTGGCACAGGACGCCGCGCCGGTCACGCCCGATGGCTTCGTCGGCGATCCCTACGCCAGCGACAAGCCGAAGTTCACCATCACCGCGCAGAACTACGAGCAGTACAAGGACAACCTGACGCCCGGGCAGATCGCGATGCTCAAGCGCTACCCGAACAGCTACCGTCTGCCGGTCTATGAGACCCGCCGCAGCGCCGCGATGCCGCAGCACGTCTATGACGCCGCCGCTCGCAACGCCACGCAGACCAAACTGGTCCGCGGCGGCAACGGCCTGGAGAACTTCGACAAGGCGATTGCCTTCCCGATTCCCCAGGACGGCCTGGAAGTGGCCTGGAACCACATCACCCGCTATCGCGGCGGCTCCGCGCGCCGGGTCGTGGCACAAGCCACGCCGCAGGTCAACGGCAGCTTCAGCCTGGTCAAGTTCGTCGATGAGGTGGTCTACACCGATACCCTCACCGACTACAACCCAGAGAAGCATGGCAACGTGCTGTTCTACTTCAAGCAGCAGGTCACCGAGCCCTCCCGCCTCGCCGGCAACGTGCTGTTGGTGCACGAAACCCTGGACCAGGTGAAGGAGCCGCGCATGGCCTGGATCTACAATGCCGGCCAGCGCCGTGTGCGCCGCGCCCCGCAGGTCGCCTATGACGGCCCGGGCACTGCTGCGGACGGCCTGCGCACTTCCGACAACCTGGACATGTTCAACGGCGCGCCGGACCGCTACGACTGGAAACTGATCGGCAAGAAGGAGCTGTACATCCCCTATAACTCCTATCGCCTGGACTCGCCCGAGCTGAAGTACGAAGACATCGTCAAGGCCGGCCATATCAACCAGGATCTGACCCGCTACGAGCTGCACCGCGTATGGGAAGTGGAAGCGACCCTCAAGGCGGGCGAGCGCCATATCTATGCCAAGCGCCACTTCTTCATCGACGAGGACACCTGGCAGGCCGCGGTCGTCGATCACTACGATGGTCGCAACCAGCTCTGGCGCGTCGCCGAGGCGCACAGCCTGCATTTCTACAACGTACAGGTCCCGCTGTACTCCATGGAGACCCTCTACGATCTCATCTCGGGCCGCTATCTGGTCATGGGCATGAAGAACGAAGAGAAGAACCCCTACACCTATAACTACAAGGCCAACTCCAACCAGTACACTCCGGCCGCTCTGCGCAACTCCGGCGTACGCTGATACAGCCTGGTCGCCACTGACGCCCCGCCTCGTGCGGGGCGTCGTCGTTATTACCCATGCAAAAGAAAACCCCGCCGCGGACAGCCGCGGCGGGGTTCGGAGAGGCTTGCGGTATTGCGCGCAGGCTTACTCAGCCAGCAGACGACCGATGTTGTCGTCGCGGAACACCCGGCTCAGCGCGTCGCTCAAGACGTCACTGACCAGCTTGGTGTTGGTCTGCTCGTTGGGCGCCATGCCGAAGCGCTGATTCAACGAGGCCCCATAACGGCCGTTGTAGCGCTTGCCGGCATTCTGCACCTCGACCTTCAGCGTCGCGCCGATGTTGGCCTCGGTGACGTACAGCCCCTCTTTCGGCGACTGATACTTAAGCTCGGCCAAGGTCAGCGTCAGCTGCGGTGCGTTATAGGCGTTCGGCGATGGCGTGAAACCGAGCAGCCGCACGGCGGCTTCGGTCTGGGCCTGCAGCTTGGGGATGACCTTGGCACTCGGCACGATCACCGCGCTGGTTTCCGGATACAGGCCGCCACGAGTGCCGAGGGTCGGCGATGGGCGCGCATCGACCACCCGTACGACCACGGGCTGCCCCTGGCCAACGGGATTGATGGTGCCGTTGAGTTTGGGGTTGGGATCGAGCTGCTGCGGGCTGTGGGCACAACCGACCAGACTCATTCCAAGAACGGTGACAAGACCGAACAACAGGCGTTGCAGCATGCTGTTTTCTCCAGGGTTAGGGGCGATGAATGCGGCGCAGTATACCCACCGGCACGACGCGCCGACAGTGATGCGATTCAGACCGGCGGCGCCACTGCCGCGTTCCTTTTCACGCTGTTGTCACACGGCTTTGCGATAACGGCGACATGCCAATCATCATGAGTGCAGACCATCATGCGCCAGCTCATTTCCCTGTTGCGCCGCCGCCCGCCTCGCCATTTCGCCATGCTGGATGAACATGGCCGCTGCCGCATGCTGCTCAGCAGCGTCTGCAAGCCTGAGGGCGTCGCCTGGGTCGAGGTCGAGGAAGCTCGCCTGAGCTGGATTGGCCAGCCGCTTCCCGCCGAGAGCCTGCGCGCGGCGTGATGCGCAGGTAAACCCGGAGGCACAAAAAAGCCCCGTACGTTCGGTACGGGGCTTTTTTCGCTTCAGCGCAGCTGGTCAGTAGGTCAGGCCGAGGCGCTTGTCCGCCATCTGGCTGATCTCACGATAGGCTGCCGCGTCGTTCTGCAGCGTGGCTTCGCGTGCCGGGAACATTTCCTGCAGCTTGCTCGACCAGGCCTGCGAGCGGTACTGCTCGGGGAAGCAGCGCTCGAGCAGATCGAGCATGATGGACACAGTCACCGAAGCACCCGGCGATGCGCCGAGCAGCGCGGCGATGGTGCCGTCCTTCGCTGCGACCAGTTCGGTGCCGAACTGCAGAATGCCGCCCTTCTTCGGGTCCTTCTTGATGATCTGCACGCGCTGGCCGGCAATCTCCAGGCGCCAGTCTTCGGCCTTGGCCTCGGGATAGAAGCCGCGCAGCGTTTCCAGGCGATCCTCCATGGACTGCATCACTTCCTTTATCAGGTAGCGGGTCAGGTCCATGTTGTCGCGCGCCACGGCCATCATCGGGCCAATGTTGCTCGGACGAATCGACAGCGGCAGGTCCATGAACGAACCGCGCTTGAGGAACTTGGTGGTAAAGCCGGCATAGGGTCCGAACAGCAGGGACTTCTTGCCGTCGACGACGCGGGTATCGAGGTGCGGCACCGACATCGGCGGCGCGCCGACCGCGGCCAGGCTGTAGACCTTGGCCTGGTGCTGCTTGACGATTTCCTGGTTGTCGCAGCGCAGCCACTGGCCGCTGACCGGGAAGCCGCCGAAGCCCTTGCCTTCCTCGATACCGGACATCTGCAGCAGCGGCAGCGCAGCGCCGCCAGCACCCAGGAAAACGAAGCCGGCCTGCACCTGGCGCGAGTCGCCGGTGCGGGTGTTCTTGATGTCGACCTTCCAGCCGCTGGCCGTACGATCGAGGCCAGTGACCTTCTGGTTGTAGGACACCTTGACGCCACCGCTGCGCGACAGATAGCCAAGCAGTTGGCTGGTCACCGCACCGAAGTTGACGTCGGTGCCGTTCATGGCGCGTGTTGCGGCGATCGGCTCGCTCGGATCGCGGCCCGGCATCATCAGCGGCATCCATTCGGCCAGAGTCGCGCGATCCTCGCTGTACTCCATGTCCGCGAAGGCGTGATGGGTCTTCAGCGCATCGAAGCGACGCTTGAGATAGTCGATGTTCTTGCTGCCGCGCACGAAGCTCAGGTGCGGCACGGCATTGATGAAATCACGCGGGGAGCCGAAGCCTTCACGGTCGGCGAGGTAGGCCCAGAACTGCTTGGAGACCTCGAACTGCGTGTTGATCAGCACGGCCTTCTTGATGTCGATCGCGCCGTCTTTGCTGTCGGGGGTGTAGTTCAGCTCGCAAAGTCCGGCGTGACCGGTACCCGCGTTGTTCCACGGGTTGGAGCTTTCGATGGCTCCGGACTCCTGCAGCTCGACGATTTCCAGCTTGATATTGGGATCGAGTTCCTTGAGCAGTACCGCCAGGGTCGCGCTCATGATGCCGGCTCCCACCAGCACCATATCCACTGCTTCGCTATCGTGTTGCGTCATCAACGCGTTCTCCAGAATCACAGCATTAAACTGTCGAGACCGCAGTACGCGGCCCCGTAAAACCCACCAGCCAGACGGTCAGGAACGGAGCATGTGCCTGGACCGCTGCTCGGGAACATGTGCCCGAGAACAGGCAGCCACAGGCTGCCTGCCAGCTGTCGGAAGGGCGGCTTTTGGCCTCCTTCCTCTCGCTGCCGTCCCTCCGGAGCGGGCCTTACCCAATGCTCAACGGCGGACGCGGCGAGAAAAAACGATTGCGAATCTGTTGCCGAGCCTGATCGTCGTCGCGCTCGTATGGCGCGCACAGGCGATCCGATGCGTTCGATACGAAACAGCGACCGGCGGTTCAGTCGCGCATGGCTTCGATCAGCTCGATATAGGGCCTGGCCTGACGCTGGTCGGCAACCAGGTCGATAAAGCTCTGCCCTTTGGCATCCCGGGCGTCCAGGTCATAGCCGGCAGCCACGAAGAAGCCGAGGAAGCGTTCGAAGTCATCGATGCGCAGGCCACGATAGGCCTTGATCAGCTTGTGCAGCGAAGGGGGCGTATCGTCAGCCGGCTCAGGCTGAAGAAACAGCTTGATCGAATCGTCCGCGATCTCGTCGCCAATCACCTGTTTCTTGTCTTTACGCATGCCGCCTCCGGTCCACGGGGTCTCACGGGGGCGGCAGTTTACTCCTCGCAGCCGGCTCACTCAACGCGCCAGACCTGCTTGCGACCAAGGTCGTACATCGCCTGGCCACCATCGCGAGCGATTGTTCGTCACAAATAACAAGTGGTATCTGGCGCCTATAATGGCGCCCTCGCCTACAAGGAGCGTTCCGCACATGAAGTTCCCCCCTCTGTTTGCGGCATGGCGGCAGGCCCTGAGCCTGGGATACGGAGCCCGCGCGTTGCGCGGAGACATCAGTGCCGGCTTGACCGTCGGCATCATCGCCATCCCGCTGGCCATGGCGCTGGCGATCGCAGTCGGCGTGGCACCCCAGCACGGCCTGTACACGGTGCTGGTGGCTGCTCCGCTGATCGCACTGACCGGGGGCTCGCGCTTCAACGTTTCAGGGCCGACGGCGGCGTTCGTGGTGATCCTGTTGCCGATCACCCAGCAGTTCGGCCTTGGCGGGCTGCTGCTGTGCACCATGCTTGCCGGCCTGATCCTGATCACCCTCGGCCTGCTGCGCGCCGGCCGCCTGATCGCCTTCATCCCCTACCCCGTTACCCTCGGCTTTACCGCGGGCATCGGTATCGTCATCGCTACCTTGCAGATCAAGGACCTGTTCGGCCTGCCCCTCACCGAGCAGCCGCAGCATTACGTCGAGCAGGTCGGCCTGGTGCTGCGCTCACTGCCCGATGCACATATGGGCGATGCGCTGGTGGCGGCGATCTGTCTGGCGCTGTTGATCATCTGGCCGCGCTGGGTGCCGAAGGTGCCTGGTCATCTGGTAGCGCTGACCGTCGGCGCGCTGGCAGGTTTGCTGCTGGAATCGTCCGGATTGTCAGTGGCGACCCTTGGCGAACGGTTCAGCTATACCCTGGACGGCGTCACTCACCCCGGCATTCCGCCATTCCTGCCTGATTTCGCCTGGCCCTGGCTGCTGCCCGGAGCGGACGGCCAGCCCCTGGAACTGAGCTACGAACTGTTCCGCGAACTGCTGGCGCCGGCCTTCGCCATCGCCATGCTTGGCGCCATCGAATCGCTGCTCTGCGCCGTAGTGGCCGACGGCATGACCGGCAGCAACCACGAGCCCAACGGCGAGCTGATCGGTCAAGGCCTCGGCAATCTGGTTGCGCCACTGTTCGGCGGCATCACCGCGACCGCAGCCATCGCCCGCAGCGCGACCAATGTCAGAGCCGGCGCGTTTTCCCCGCTGGCCTCGATTATCCACGCCGGCGTGGTACTGGTGGCAATCCTCTGGCTGGCGCCGCTGTTCAGCTACCTGCCGATGGCAGCACTGGCAGCGCTGCTGGTGATGGTGGCCTGGAACATGAGCGAGGCGCCGCACGTGATGCATGTGCTGCGCATCGCGCCGCGCAGCGACGTGCTGGTGTTGCTGACCTGCCTGATTCTCACGGTACTGTTCGACATGGTGCTGGCCGTGGGTGTCGGCCTGCTGCTGGCGGCGGGGCTGTTCATCAAGCGCATGAGCGAGCTGACCGACACCACCACGCTCTCCCGCGAGCAGCGTCGCGTGCTTCAGGACATGCCCGAACATGTCGCCACCTATGCCATTCGCGGCCCGCTGTTCTTTGGCGCTGCGGAAAAGGCGCTGGGCGCGCTGCGGCGCTTCAATCCCGAGGTCAAGGTGGTGATCGTCGACATCAGCGCCGTGCCGATGCTGGACATGACCGCGTTGGCCGCATTGGAAAACGTGCTGGTGGATTACCGCAGGCTGGGCGTCACCCTCATCCTCAGCGGCAGCAGTGCGCAGGTCCGGCTGAAGCTGCGCCGTGCCGGCATCCATCGCCTGCAGGGGCATCTGCTGTACGTGCGCAATCTCAGTCAGGCGCGGGAAAAAGCGCTGCGCCTGTTGCGACCGGAGCCAGACGCGGCCCCGGCCTGACGATCCGCCGGCAGCCCGGCGGACGCTCATACGGAGGACGGTCAGCCGGCATACTTCTGCAGGTTGGCCATCATCTCCTTCAGCGCTTCGATGTTGTCGGCCGGATGCGCCGCGTTCTCGAAATTGCAGATCTGCTGCCATTGCGCCGCGACATCCTCGGCATCGAACCCGGCCTTCGGATCGAAGCCCACACCAAGGCTGCGCTCCCAACGTACCTTGCCCATCCAGCCGCCGCCCACTTCGAACAGGCCGCCGGTGTCCTGACACTGTTCGCTGCCCAGGTAGACGACCAGCGGGCTGACCAGCTCCGGCTTCAGCTGCTCGAACACCTGGGGCGGGATCAGCCCCTCGGTCATCCGGGTACCACCGGTAGGCGCAATGGCATTGACCAGCACATTGTTCTTGCGCCCTTCCAACGCCAGGGTCCGGGTCAGGCCGTACAAGCCGAGTTTGGCCATGCCGTAGTTGGACTGACCGAAGTTGCCGTAGATGCCGGAGGTCGAGGCGGTGAAGATCACCCGGCCATAACCCTGCTCACGCATATGGGACCAGGCGGCACGGGTCACCTTGTAGGAGCCCTCGACGTGCACGCGATAGACCAGATCCCAGTCGGCGTCATCCATCTTGTGGAAGGTCTTGTCACGCAGGATGCCCGCATTGTTGACCACCACGTCGATACGACCGTAGGTGTCCAGCGCCTGCTGAACGATGCGATCGCCGTCGGTGACCGAGTCATGATTGGCGACAGCCTGGCCACCGGCCTGGCGAATCTCCTCGACCACCCGATCGGCCGCGGAACTGTTCGCGCCCTCGCCCTGGGTACTGCCGCCCAGGTCGTTGACCACGACCCTGGCGCCATGGCGGGCGAACAGCAGCGCATGGGCGCGCCCCAGCCCACCGCCGGCCCCGGTCACGATCACGACCTTGTCTTCGAAGCGGATGGCATCAGTCATATGCGAACTCCCTCAGCGGTTTCTTGTTGGATGAGATGCGAGGACCGGAGTGTTCAACAGGCCTTGGCGCCGTCACAAGCAATCCGCCAGAAATGAATGCCGCGGCATAAGGGCTGGGGATGACCCGTCCTGATCAGTCATGGACCTGAGCGGATTTCACCCAGCATCGTCTCGGCCACGCCGTTAGCCGCCTGCGGCTTTGTTTACCCAAACAACTCACAGAGTTTTCCACAGCTTTCGTGGATAACCGGGGGCGATCCAACCGCGGGATATCATGGCCCTCGACTTTGACAAAACTCTCGTCAAGCCTTCTGCAATGCGGCCTGCAGTCGCACAGCACATGGTTGGGCAAAAAACGTACTAGCCGCCCCATGCCTTGCTGCGCTTCGCTTGCAGCCTGCCTTCCCAAGGTTATCCACAGAGTCACGCACACAATTCGGGGAAAACAGCAGCATAGACATGGCGCTATCGTCGTAATGGCCAAAAACTAAGAGCAACGCCGGCGCATGGGTCATAGCATGAGTCCATCAACGAAGCGAGGAGTCCCACCATGTTCAGCCACAGCCTGTTCGAGCGTCTGTTCGCCAATTACGCTTCGGCTGCCGCAGGGTGCTGAGCGACCGCTAAGTGTCATTTTCTGGCGCTCAATCCAAGACGTCGGTCTCCCTTGGCCCGCGGGGCATGGCGGCGTAACCTTCGCTGCCAGCCCCAACCAGCGGAGTAGCCGATGTCCCTGCGTTCCATCTGTGTTTTCTGCGGTGCCAGCCGCGGTACCAATCCCGTCTATGAACAAGCCGCCCAAGAGCTCGGCCGCACCCTGGCCGCCAACGGTATCCGCCTCGTCTACGGCGGCGGTGCCGTCGGCCTGATGGGGGTGGTCGCGGATGCCACCATGGCGGCCGGTGGCGAGGTCATCGGCATCATTCCGCAGAGCCTGAAGGATGCCGAAGTCGGCCACACTGGCCTAACCCGATTGGAGGTGGTCGACGGCATGCATGCGCGCAAGGCACGCATGGCCGAACTGGCGGACGCCTTTATCGCCCTGCCCGGCGGGCTGGGAACACTGGAAGAACTGTTCGAGGTCTGGACCTGGGGCCAGCTTGGCTACCATCCCAAGCCGCTTGGCCTGCTGGACGTACATCACTTCTACAGCAAGCTAAGCCACTTCCTCGATCACTTGGTGGAAGAGGGCTTCGTCCGCAGTCCACACCGCGAGATGCTGCAGCGCAGCGACGATCCACAGGCTCTCATCCAGCTGCTCGAGGCGTGGCAGCCTCCAGCGCACAGTCGCTGGGCAAAGGCTGCTCCCCGCTGAGCGGGTACGGCTGATCAAAATCCAACCAGCGCGCTGCAGGCCAGGGCACCACTGGCCTGCAGGGCAGCGCCCCCATGTTATCCACATGAGCATCCACAATAGCCGTGGATAAATCTCTGATAGCGTCCATCGTCCTAGCTCACTGCAGCCTCAAAGCCCTCGCGCAAGCGCTTGAGCCAATACTGCTCAAATCCTGAACAGTTCGCCCGAACGCTTGTCCGGCAGGCGTTACAGAAGACAACTCAGCGGTTATCCACAGCATCGCGCACAGCTATCGTGGATAAGCCAGACGAACCAATTCCATACTCAGCACTCAACTGGACGACATGCGCCGCGGCTTGCCGGCGCCGATCAGAAATCCAACCTTCGCTGGAGGCACCTATGAGCTGGCTCGCCTTGACGCTGGTGGCGTTCCTCTGTTTCGTGCTGGTGTTCTTCGTCAAGAATCGCCAGCTCAACCATCCGGCACTGCAGTATCCCTATCGTCTGAAGGACCCGGTGTTCTCACCGGCAGAACGTGAACTACTCGAGATGCTGCAACGCACCGTCGGCCAGACGTACCTGATTCTGCCCAAGGTCGGCGTTGCGGAGGTCGTCGAGGTGACCGCCATAGCCCGGCGAGCTTACTGGTATCGGGCCACCAACCGCATCGCAGCAGCACGTTTCGACTTCCTGCTGTGCGACAGCCAGACACTCCAGCCCGTCTGCGCGGTCGATCTGGACGATACCGACGATGAATTCAGGGAGCGGTTATGCAGTACCGTCGGCCTGCCGCGAGTTCGTTTGCCAGCGGACAAGGCCAGCTCCTACACCGCGGTGCACGAGGCGATCATGGCCGCCATCGAAGCCTGAGCGACCACTGGCGGGAATGACTCGGGAACCGGACGGTCACAACCGTGCGCGGCTTCGCTCGCGCCGCGCCGTATCACAGCGGATTCATTCCGCGTTTCGACCACCGTCCACGAGTCACGCCATGAAATACGCATTCCCCCTACTCCTCTCGCTTGCCGCATTCCCGGCCCTGGCGAATGACCAGGCTTGCCAGGCCACCGACGAAAAGCAGGTTGCCGCGCTGTTCGACCGCTGGAATGAAGATGTGCAATCCGGCGATCCGCAGCGGGTAGTCGAAAACTACACTCAGAACTCGATGCTGCTGCCAACGGTATCCAACACGCCGCGGGAAACGCCGGAAGCCAAACGGGATTACTTCGAACACTTCCTGGCATTGAAGCCCAAGGGCGAGATCGTCTCGCGGATGATCATGATCGATTGCAACACTGCGCTGGACACAGGGCTATACAGCTTCAGGCTGGGCGACGGCAACACGGTCCCGGCACGCTATACCTTTACTTACAAGTGGGTCGATGAGGCTGGCGAGTGGTTGATTACCAGCCACCATTCCTCAGCCATGCCACAAAAGGCGGAGGCCGCACAGCAGGCACCCAACAGCGCCCACTGAGTGCACCCTGGTCGGCCGGCGCTGTCCGGCCGAACCACTTGGTGGAGGCCAGGGGTATCGAGTCAGTAGCGCGTATGCAGCACTCCCGACATGCCTGATACTTCAGGCAGGCACGTCGCTTTAGAATCCTCGAGTCACTCATGCGCCTCAGACCCTTGCTGTCAAACCTGTTCGAACTGGCAAACCGGCTGATCCGGCGCTACCCAGGCACCGTCGCGCTGTTCGGGTTCATTTCCGGAGTCGCCAGTTTCGTGCTGGTCGAACGGCATGCCGGGCTGGCCAAGGTCATCGCGTTCATCATGCTGATCAGCTGGCTCTGGCTGGTGCTGGAGTCCAGTCTGCGCCGCAGCCTGCAGCGCTGGTTCGGCTGGCAGGTGCCGCGCCCTCTGTTGCGCTATGCGACGCAGATGGTGCACCAGGAGAGCCTGTTCTTCATCATTCCGTTCTTCGCCATCACCACCACCTGGAACAGCGGCCAGGCGTTGTTCACCGGCCTGCTCGGGGCGGCGGCACTGGTCTCGCTGATCGATCCGCTTTATTACCGATGGCTCGCCCCGAAGCGCTGGGTGTATCTCGGCTTCCATGCGCTGACGCTCTTCGCGGTGCTGCTCACGGCCTCGCCGATCATCGTCCACCTGTCGACGCCGCAGAGCTACCAACTGGCGCTCGCGGTGGCGGTGCTCCTGGCGCTACCCAGCCTCGGCGGGCTTTTTCCTCGTTGGCGCTGGCGCAACGTGCCGGGCGTCCTGCTGCTGGCGGTAGCGGTCGGCGCAGCCGGATGGCTGGGGCGCACCTGGGTCCCGCCGGCAACGCTCTGGCTGACCGATGTCGCCGTGACCATGAGCCTCGATGATCGCCAGCGCAAGCCCGGCAAAGGCCTGCGAGAGGTCAGTACCGCCGAACTGAGCATCAACGGCCTGTACGCTTACACCGCGATCAACGCGCCACGGGGTCTGAAGGAGCGCATCTATCACGAATGGACGCACAACGGCCGTCGCGTTGACCGGATCGCTCTGGACATCAGCGGCGGCCGCGAGGCCGGCTATCGGGCATGGACACACAAGCGCAACTTTCCCGCGCAGCCCGCAGGCCGCTGGCGCGTTCGCATCGTCACCGAAGCCGGCCAGATGATCGGCATGCTGCGCTTCCGTGTCACCGAGTAGCGAACCCCCGGCCACTGCCGCGACTCCATATCAGGACCAGCGTGGCATGGAGAAGGACATGGAATGGTGGGCGATCGTCTCCAGTACCGTAACCGCGGAGTTTTCCGATATCACCGACCTGGGGGATGCGACACGGGTCAGCAGCCGCCTGCTGATCGCCTCCTTGCTGGGGGGCCTGCTCGGCTACGAAAGGGAACTCAAGCGCAAGGCCGCCGGCTTGCGTACGCACATGCTGGTTGCCCTGGGTGCCGCGCTGTTCGTGCTGGTGCCAGTTCAGGTCGGCATGTCGCCGGAAGACATCTCCCGCGTCATTCAGGGGCTTGTCACCGGCATTGGTTTTCTCGGCGCAGGCACCATCCTCAAGGGCAATTCGGCCGAGGATGTGAAGGGGCTGACTACCGCTGCCGGTATCTGGCTGACTGCAGCGATCGGCGTCGCCGTCGGCCTGGGACACGAGGCCACGGCGGTGCTGAGCACCCTGCTGGCGCTCGCGATTTTCGTGCTGATGCCACGCCTGGAACGGCACTCCGCCCGACGCGCAGCACGCAAGCGACGCGAGGCCAATCGCGCGCCCTGACCGGCCATCGTTCAACCGAGGATCACTCAATGCTGTTCCATACACGGATCGTCACGCTGCTTCTCAGCGCCCTCCTCCTTGGAGGCTGCAGCGAAACCGCCAAGCTGCCGGTGGAAAGCGGCTATGGCCCGACACCGGCTCTGCCCGAGCCGAACAAGACGTTGCTGCCAACGGTTCACATCGCCCCGGCCAAGGGCTGGCCATCCGGCGCCAAGCCGCAGGCCGCGCCCGGTCTGCGCGTCAACGCATTCGCCACGGACCTGGACCATCCACGCTGGCTGTACGTGCTTCCCAATGGGGATGTGCTGGTGGCCGAAAGCGACGCGCCGCCGAAACAGGAGAGCCAGGGCCTACGCGGCTGGATCGCCAAGAAGCTCATGGCGCGCGCCGGCTCGGGTGGACCAAGCGCCAATCGCATTACCCTGCTGCGAGACAGCGACGGTGACGGCGTGCCGGAAGTGCGCAGCACCTTCCTTGAAAACCTCAATTCGCCGTTCGGCATGGCGCTGATCGGCGACAGCTTCTATGTGGCCAATACCGACGCGCTGCTGAGCTACCCCTACGAACGCGGTGCTCTCCGCATCACTGCGCCCGCGCACAAGGTAGTGGACCTGCCGGCGGGGCCGATCAACCACCACTGGACCAAGAACGTCATCGCCAGCCGGGACGGCTCGCGGCTGTACGTCACCAGCGGCTCCAACAGCAATGTGGCGGAGAACGGCATGGCCGCCGAGGTCAACCGCGCCGCGATACTGGAAGTCGACCCACAGGCTGGCACGCTGCGGATGTTCGCCTCCGGCCTGCGCAACCCCAACGGCCTGGCCTGGCACCCTGAAACCGGCGCTCTCTGGATCACCGTCAACGAGCGTGACGAGATCGGCAGTGATCTGGTTCCGGACTACATGACCTCGGTCCAGGACGGCGGCTTCTATGGCTGGCCCTACAGCTACTTCGGCCAGCATGTCGATGTTCGGGTCAAACCGCAGCGACCGGATCTGGTCGAACGCGCCATCGTCCCGGACTACGCGCTCGGCGCGCATACCGCCTCCCTCGGGCTCGCCTTCTACGAGGGCAGGCTGCTGCCATCACGCTACCTGCACGGCGCATTCGTTGGACAGCACGGCTCATGGAACCGCAGGCCCCGTAGCGGCTACAAGGTGGTGTTCATTCCCTTTCGCGATGGCAAGCCGGCCGGGCAGGCAGAAGACGTGCTGAGCGGCTTCGTCAACGCCGCGGGCGAAGCCATGGGCCGGCCCGTCGGCGTCGCGGTGGACCGGCACGGCGCGCTGCTGGTTGCCGATGACGTGGGTGACGTCATCTGGCGCGTCACTCCAGACGACCGCCGAGCCGCCGATGCGTCGCCACGTTGAACCTTGCGAGGCGCCCGATGGCCATAAAAGCATGACCGTCCGGCCTGAGGCTCTCACATGTTCAAGCGCACCCTTTTCTTCATCGCTCCGCTGGCTCTGTTGATCGGCTGCTCCGGCAACGTGCAGAACCCCGTCGACCGAATCACCTATCGCGACGAGCCGCTGGTACGGGACGTGGAAACCGGCATGACGCAGGCGCGCGTGCTCAGCATCGGCGGTGAGCCGTCCCGGGCTACGGCACGCACCGTGGTACCGGGCCTGTGTCACGACTACATCCTCAACCGGGACGGCAAGCAGCAGCCCTACTACGTCAGTTTCGACAGTGCCGGCCGGGTGGATGGCCAGGGTTTCCTGACCTGCAAGCAGCTCGAGGAAAACCAGCGCAACCTGCGTCGCTGAGGCTCGCATTCACGTCCAAGCACAGTGGTAGATGCCAGAGGAGGTTTCACCATGCCCCGTGGAGACAAATCCAAGTACACCGACAAGCAGCAGCGCAAGGCTGAGCACATCGAGGAAAGCTACGAGGAGCGTGGCGTCTCGGAGAAAGAGGCCGAAGCACGTGCCTGGGCCACGGTCAACAAGCAGTCCGGTGGCGGTGAACGCAAGGGCGGTTCCGGCAAGGGCAAGAGCGAAACGGCCAAGCGCGCCGACCGCAAGGATTCGGCCCATCGCGCCGCAGATGCGCGCAAGGGCAAATCGCCCAACAAGGGCTCGGCACGCGGCTCAGGTTCGTCCAGCACCAGCCTTGCCGACATGACCCGCGACCAGCTGATGGAAAAGGCTCGCGAGCGCGACATTCGTGGCCGCTCGAAGATGCGCAAGGACGAGTTGCTGAAGGCGCTAAGCTGATGATCTCAATCGAGACCAGCCAACAGCCTCCAGTGCCGGCACCGGGCAATCCCAAGCGCGAGGACCCAGACGAGCCGGTGCCCATCGACGAGCCCGGCCCTGGCCAGTCCGAACCGGAGCGTCCGCCACCGGAACAGGTGGCGGGCTAAACTTTTCGCCAGCATCCCGATCTCAATTGGCGAACCGTGAAGCACTGCACAGGGTACATAGACCAGGAGATGGCGATGAGTTACGTACAACTGAGCGACAAACAGAGCCTGCGCGAACGGGCCCGTCAACACGTCGAGAATGGCGCGGTCACCGAGAGCTATTCGGCCGACCGCGAGGTGGTGATCAACCTGCTGAACGAGGCGCTGGCCACCGAGCTGGTCTGTTACCTGCGCTACAAGCGTCACTACTACATGGCGACCGGACTGAAATCCAGCGTCGCCGCCGCCGAGTTCCTCGAGCACGCCAATGAGGAGCAGGAGCACGCCGATCGCCTGGCCGAGCGGATCGTTCAGCTGGGTGGCGAGCCCGACTTCAATCCTGACAGCCTCACCGAACGCGCCCATGCGCAGTACGCCGAGGGCAATGGCCTGCGCGACATGGTCTTCGAGAACCTGGTGGCCGAACGCATTGCCATCGACAGCTATCGCGAGATCGTCCAGTACATCGGCGACAAGGACCCTACCACTCGGCGCATCTTCGAAGACATCCTGGCGCAGGAAGAGGAGCATGCCGACGACTTGGCCGGCCTGCTGGACGGCATGAACTGAACCGCGATCCGCCGGCTCGCATGCCAGCTGCGTTACAGAATAAAAAAAGGCCACCCGAGGGTGGCCTTGAATTTAGGAAGAGAGGTACAACTTAGCCGGCTGCCACCGGACGCATGTAGGAGATCGGTGCGGTCTGCGGGTCATCGAAGGTCACCAGTTCCCACGCATCCTTCTGTGCCATCAGGGTGCGCAGCAAACGGTTATTCAACGCGTGACCGGATTTATAGCCGCGGAATTCGCCGATCAGGCTGGTGCCCAGCAAGTACAGATCACCGATGGCATCGAGAATCTTGTGCTTCACGAACTCGTCCTCGTAGCGCAGGCCGTCTTCGTTGAGCACACTGGTTTCGTCCACCACGATGGCGTTCTCGACGCTGCCGCCCAGAGCCAGGTTGTGCGAGCGGAGGAACTCGATGTCACGCATGAACCCGAAGGTACGTGCGCGGCTGACTTCCTTGACGAAGGAAGTGCTCGAGAAGTCCACACTGGCGGTCTGGGTGCGACCCTGGAAAACCGGGTGATCGAAATCGATCTCGAAGCTCACCTTGAAGCCGTCGAAAGGCAGGAAGGTCGCGCGCTTGTCGCCCTCCTCGACCGTCACTTCACGCTTGATGCGGATGAACTTCTTGTGGGCGTCCTGCTCCTGCAGGCCGGCGGATTGAATCAGGAATACGAAAGGCCCAGCGCTGCCGTCCATGATCGGCACTTCCGACGCGGAGAGTTCGACGTAGGCGTTGTCGATCCCCAGGCCGGCCATTGCCGAAAGCAGATGCTCCACTGTGTCGACCTTGACGTCACCGTTGACCAGCGTTGTGGACATGGTGGTTTCCCCAACATTCTCGGCCCGCGCGGGAATCTCCACAGGCGGGTTGAGGTCGGTGCGACAGAACACGATCCCGGTGTCCACCGGTGCCGGTTTCAGGGTGAGATAAACCTTCTCTCCCGAATGCAAGCCGACGCCGGTGGCGCGAATGATGTTCTTCAGGGTGCGTTGTCTGATCATGGCCTTTTGTTTCGCTGTAGCACTAGTTGCGAATAGTTTTCAACAATTGGCGGCGATAATAGCAGATGCCAACTTTGCTGAACACCAATCACAACAATACTCCTGATAACTTCAATCAATCGGCCTGACGACGCAGGAACGCCGGAATATCCAGATAATCCAGATCCTCCTGTGGGTTCAGCTTGGCCGCGGTGGCCGCCGCATGAGCCTGGTTGCGCATGACGGTCGGGCGCTCCAGATCGCGGTAGTTCACAGCCGCCTGCTCCTGCTGACGCGGGGCCGGCGCCGAGGCGGCAACGGTCTGCACGGTGTTGTCGATAACTTTCACCGGCTTTTCGTTGCGCGGACCCAGGCCGGTGGCGACCACGGTGACATGCAGCTCGTCGGCCATGTCCGGATCGATCACGGCACCAACCTTGACGGTGGCTTCATCGGAAGCGAAGGCCTCGATGATCTCACCCACTGCGGCGTATTCGCCGAGCGACAGGTCCAGACCAGCGGTGATATTGACCAGAATGCCGCGTGCGCCCTGCAGGTTGACGTCTTCCAGCAGCGGGTTGCGAATGGCCGCCTCGGTCGCTTCGCGGGCGCGGTTCGGGCCGGTGGAGCAACCGGTGCCCATCATGGCCATGCCCATTTCGCCCATGACGGTCTTGACGTCGGCGAAGTCGACGTTCATCAGGCCCGGACGCTGCATGATGTCGGAAATGCCACGTACCGCGCCGGTGAGCACGTCGTCAGCCTTGGCGAAAGCAGCCAGCAGGCTCGCGTCCTTGCCGAGGATGGTCAGCAACTTCTCGTTGGGAATGGTGATCAGCGAGTCGACGCACTCGGACAGCGCACGGATGCCCTCGTCGGCAACCTGCATGCGACGGCGGCCTTCGAACGGGAACGGACGGGTGACCACAGCGACGGTCAGGATGCCCATTTCCTTGGCGACCGAGGCGATGATCGGCGCAGCACCGGTACCGGTACCGCCACCCATGCCGGTGGTGATGAACACCATGTCCGCACCTTCCAGTACTTCGGCGATGCGCTCACGATCTTCCATCGCGGCCTGACGGCCGATGTCTGGGTTGGTGCCAGCGCCCAGGCCCTTGGTGATGGCCGAGCCGAGCTGCAGCACGGTACGCGCTTCGATTTTCTTCAGCGCCTGCGCATCGGTGTTGGCACAGATGAATTCGACGCCTTCGACGTTGTTGCGAACCATGTGGTTCACGGCATTGCCGCCACCACCACCAACGCCGATGACCTTGATGACTGCACTTTGCGGGGTATGATCTACGAGTTCGAACATTTCCCTCTCTCCTTCCAGCTTTCTAGTTTTGGTTTTACAGCGCACTGCTTAAAAATTGCCCTGGATCCAGCCCTTGAGCCGGTCCAGAACAGACGCCTTTGATTCGTCGGCGAAATTGCCGAGCCCAGGCACGGGAACGCCGTCGGCCTGCTTGTGCAGTCCGTACAGCAGCAGGCCCACGCCCGTCGAATAAATTGGATTGCGTACTACGTCGGTCAGTCCCTTGACGCTGTGCGGCACGCCCAGGCGCACCGGCATGTGAAAGATTTCCTCGGCCAGGTCGACGGCTCCTTCCATCTTCGCTGTACCGCCAGTGAGAACGATCCCGGCCGGGACCAGATCCTCGTATCCGCTACGCCGCAGCTCGGCCTGGATCAGGGTGAAGAGCTCGTCGTAACGCGGCTCGACCACCTCTGCCAGGGCCTGCCGCGAAAGTTCACGCGGAGGGCGGTCGCCGACGCTGGGAACCTTGATGGTCTCACCCGCACCGGCCAGCTTGGCCAACGCGCAAGCATAACGAATCTTGATCTCCTCGGCATACTGGGTCGGCGTACGCAACGCCATGGCGATGTCGTTGGTGACCTGGTCGCCGGCGATCGGGATGACGGCCGTATGGCGAATCGCACCCTCGGTGAAGATGCAGATGTCGGTGGTGCCCCCGCCAATATCGACCAGGCAAACGCCCAGTTCCTTCTCGTCATCGGTCAGCACGGCATGGGCCGAGGCCAGCTGCTCAAGGATGATGTCGTCCACTTCCAGGCCACAGCGGCGTACGCACTTCTCGACATTCTGCGCAGCGTTCACCGCGCAGGTGACCACATGGACCTTGGCTTCCAGGCGCACACCGGACATGCCCAGCGGCTCGCGCACTCCCTCCTGGTTGTCGATCACGTAGTCCTGCGGCAGCGTGTGCAGCACGCGCTGGTCGGCGGGGATCGCCACCGCTTGCGCCGCATCGAGCACGCGCTCCAGATCGGCACTGCTGACTTCGCGGTCGCGAATTGCCACGATCCCGTGGGAATTCAGGCTGCGGATATGGTTGCCGGCCAGACCGACGAATGCCGAATGGATACGGCAGCCGGCCATCAGCTGAGCTTCTTCGATGGCGCGCTGGATCGACTGCACGGTGGATTCGATGTTGACCACCACGCCCTTCTTCAAACCGCGCGAAGGATGGGTACCGATCCCCACGATTTCCAATTCGCCATCGGCGGTCACCTCACCCACCAGCGCCACCACCTTGGAGGTGCCGATGTCCAGGCCGACGATCATCTTGCCGCTTTGCACGCTCGACATGTGTTTCATTCCTCAATTCTTCGCAGCGACGGTCGCATCCGTCGCGGTCGGGATCGGCTCATGCCAGGCAACGGCCAGGCCGTTCGCATAGCGCAGATCGATCCGTGCGATCTTCTCGCTTTCCTGCTCCAGCGCCTTTTGATAGATGGCAGTGAAGCGACGCATTTTTTCTACAACCTGGTCCCGCCCTAGCAACAACTCGATGCCCTGGTTGGTGGTCAGGAACCAGCTTCCACGTTCACGCAGCTCGAGACGGGAAATGGAGAATCCCAGCGGGCGCAGCATCTGGCTGAGCATCTGGTATTGCTGCATGACCCGCTGTTGGGCCCGCTTCGGACCATACAAATGTGGCAAGTGTTCATATCGGCTCAGGTCATCCGGCGAGAAAGCCTGTCCTTTATTGTTAAGCAATGCTTCGCCTCCCCAACGGGCAATCGGCAACTGCTCATCCAGACGCACCATCACCTGATCCGGCCATACACGGCGAACCTCGACATGGGCGATCCAGGGCATCTGTTCGAGTTGGTGACGCATGCCGTTCAGATCAACCTTGAAGAAGCTCTGCTCGACGAAAGGTGCGATCCGCTGCTGGACCGCCTCACGGCTGACGTAGCCCAACTCGCCCTGCACGCTGACCTTGGCGATTGGCCGATCGGCATAGGGCAGCAAGCGCTCGCCCAGCTCGTACAAGCCGACCGCCAGACCGACCAGCAGCACGGGCCAGGCGAAGCGCTTCAGCCCGGCAAGGCTGGGCCTGGGCAGGCGCTGCGACAGCGGCTGTGGTGTCACCAGGCGACTCGCACCCCGTTGCACGGGCTTGCGCGAGGCACGTCCGTTGGCGGGTTGCGAATGGCGCAGCGTGGTGATCATGGCTTAGTTCCCCGCCTCAAGGCTGTCATCGAGAATGCTCAGCACCAGTTGCTGGAAATCCAGACCGGCGGCACGCGCCGCCATTGGCACCAGGCTGTGGTCGGTCATGCCCGGAACGGTATTCACTTCCAGCAGCCAGAAATTGCCCTCGGCGTCCTGCATCACGTCCACCCGCGCCCAGCCGCGGATACCCACCGCCTCGCAGGCGCGCGCCGAGAGGACCTTGAGCTCCTCTTCACGGGCCGCGTCCAGCCCGCAAGGGATCCGGTACTGGGTATCGGAGGCCAGGTACTTGGCGTCGTAGTCGTAGAACGTGTGAGGCGTGCCCAGGCCAATCGGTGGCAACACCTGACCGTGCAGCACCGCCACGGTGAATTCGGGACCCTGGATCCACTGCTCGACCAGCACCTGCGCGTCATAGGTGCTCGCGGCGCGCCAGGCGGCGACCAGCTCGGCGACATCGCCAACCTTGGCCATGCCGATGCTCGACCCCTCATGGGCCGGCTTGACGATCAGCGGAAAGCCCAGGGTCTCGGCCGCAGTCCGGCAATCGGCTTCGCTGGCCAGCACCGCATGCTGCGGCGTCGGCAGGCCGAGGCTTTGCCAGACCTGCTTGGTACGCAATTTGTCCATGGCCAGCGCCGAGGCGAGAATGCCGCTGCCGGTGTACGGAATCCCGGCACATTCCAGCAGGCCCTGCATGCTGCCATCCTCACCGCCACGGCCGTGCAGGACGATGAACGCGCGGTCGATCCGCTCACTGCTCAGCCGCTGCAGCAGGTCATCGCCAGCATCGATGCCGAAGGCATCCACGCCCGCCGCCCGCAGGGCTTCGAGCACAGCAGCGCCGGACTTGAGGGAGACCTCGCGCTCGGCGCTCTTGCCGCCGAAGAGCACGGCGACGCGGCCGAATTCCTTGGGGTCGCGCGTCGATTGCAAAGCCATCATTTGCTTTTCCTTGCGGCGTCTTCGCCACCGAACAGGGGACTCTTGAGAAGTTGCGGAGCCAGCCCGCCGATATCGCCGGCGCCCTGGCAAAGCAGGATGTCGCCGGCACGCAGCAGCGGCTTGACCAGCGGCGCCAGATCTACGCCGCGCTCGACGTAGATCGGATCGAGCTGACCACGCTGGCGGATGCTGTGGCACAGCTGGCGGCTGTCGGCGCCGGGGATGGGCTCTTCACCGGCCGGGTAGACTTCCATCAGCAGCAGCACATTGGATTCGCCGAGCACCTGCACGAAGTCATCGTAGAGGTCGCGGGTGCGGCTGTAGCGATGCGGCTGATACACCATTACCAGGCGCCGCTCCGGCCAGCCGCCACGCACCGCCTTGATCACCGCGGCGACCTCACGCGGGTGGTGACCATAGTCGTCCACCAGCATCACGCTGCCACCCTCGACCGGCAGCTCGCCATAAACCTGGAAGCGACGGCCGACACCAGCGAACTCAGCCAGGCCCTGGACGATGGCCTCGTCGTCGATGCCCTCGTCTGTGGCAATGGCAATGGTGGCCAGGGCGTTGAGCACGTTGTGGTTGCCGGGCATGTGCACCGACACGTCGAGCGGCTCGCAGCCGTCGCGCAGCACGGTGAAATAGGTGCGCATGCCTTCCTGGCGAACGTTGATGGCACGCACGTCGGCGTCTTCGCCGAAGCCGTAGGTGGTGATCGGACGGCCGATCTGCGGGATGATCTCGCGCACCACCGGATCGTCGACGCAGAGCACCGCCAAACCGTAGAACGGCAGGTTGTGCAGGAACTCCACGAAGGTCTTCTTCAGCTTGCCGAAGTCGCCGCCATAGGTGCTCATGTGGTCGGCGTCGATGTTGGTTACCACCGCCACCATCGGCTGCAGGTGCAGGAAGCTGGCGTCGCTTTCGTCCGCTTCGGCGATCAGGTAGCGGCTGCTGCCCAGCTGGGCGTTGGTGCCGGCCGCGGTCAAGCGGCCGCCAATGACGAAGGTCGGATCGAGCCCGCCTGCTGCGAACACCGAAGCCAGCAAGCTGGTGGTGGTGGTCTTGCCATGGGTACCGGCGACGGCGATGCCATGCCGATAGCGCATCAGCTCGGCGAGCATCTCGGCGCGCGGCACGACCGGGATGCGTTGCTCCAGGGCCAGAGCCACTTCCGGATTGGCCGAATTGATTGCACTGGACACCACCAGCACATCGGCACCGGCGACATTGCCTGCCTGGTGGCCGATGAATATCTGTGCGCCGAAGCTCTGCAGGCGCTCAGTACTGGCCGATTCCTTGAGGTCCGAGCCGGACACCTCGTAGCCGAGGTTGAGCAGCACTTCGGCGATGCCGCACATGCCGACCCCGCCGATGCCGACGAAGTGGATGCGACGGATACGGCGCATACGGCGAACTTCGGCTTTCACCGCGGCGGGAGACTTAGCCATGGGCCACCTCCAGACAGATATCGACCACGCGGCGGGTGGCGTCGGGCCGGGCCAGACGGCGCGCGGTGGCCCCCATGGCCTTGAGTTTTTCCGGCTGCATCATTACCTCGGTCAGCTGAGCGGCGAGCGTGGCCGCATCAGTCTTGGCTTGTGGCAGAAGGACGGCAGCGCCCTCCTTCGCCAGATATTCGGCATTGCGCGTCTGGTGGTCGTCGATCGCATGCGGCAGCGGCACCAGGAAGGACGGCAGCCCGGCGGCGGCCAGCTCGCACACGGTGAGCGCACCGGCGCGGCAGATCACCAGATCGGCCCAGGCGTACGCCCGCGCCATGTCCTTGATGAAGGGCGCAACCTCGGCCTCGACACCCGCCTCGGCGTAGCGCTGCTTGGTGATTTCGGCGTGCAGCTTGCCGGCCTGATGGAACACCTCCGGCCGCAGTTCCACGGAGACCTGCGCCAGCGCGGCGGGCAACAGTTTGTTCAGCGGCTCGGCACCCAGGCTGCCGCCCAGCACCAGCAGGCGCGGCCGGCGCTGAGCCAGGCTGTCGCGCGGGGTTTCCAGGAACAGCTCCTCGCGCACCGGATTGCCGGTGGTGCGGCGCTTGGCGCTGGCCTTGAAGGTGTCCGGGAAGGCCTCGCAGACACGGCTGGAAAGCGGTACGAGGCTACGATTGGCCGTACCGGCGACGGCGTTCTGCTCGTGGATCACCAGCGGCACGCCAGCCAGCTTGGCGGCCAGCCCGCCGGGACCGGTTACGTAGCCACCCAGGCCCAGCACACACACCGGGCGCAGCTCACGGATGATGCGGCGCGCCTGGAACAGCGAGCGGACCAGCTGCAGCGGCGCCTTGATCAACGACGCAAGGCCCTTGCCGCGCAATCCGCTGACCTGAATCAGATGCAGCGGCAGCCCAGCGGCAGGGACCAGTTCATTCTCGATGCCACGCGGCGTTCCGAGCCAATGCACGGCATAGCCACGCGCCTGGAATTCACGCGCGCAGGCCAGCGCCGGGAACACGTGGCCACCGGTACCGCCGGCCATGATCAGCACGTTAGCGGCCATGGGCGACCTCCTTGGCCGGCGGCTCGGCGAAGTCGGACTCGTCGAACTCGGTGTCCTCGCTGCCCAGCACGGTGCGGCTTTCCCACTCGATGCGCAGCAGCAGCGCCATGCTCGCGCAAGTCACCACCAACGAGCTGCCGCCATAGCTGAGGAACGGCAGCGTCAGGCCCTTGGTCGGCAACAGGCCGACATTCACCCCGACGTTGATCAGGAACTGGCCCAGCCAGAGGAACGCCAGGCCCCAAGCCACATAGGCGGCGAAGAACTGCCGGGCCTTCTCTGCCCAGAGGCCGATGTAGAGGGCACGCACGCCGACGAAGGCAAACAGGGCGATGGTCGCCAGCGCACCGATCATGCCCAGCTCTTCGGCCAGTACCGAGAACACGAAGTCGGTGTGCGCTTCGGGCAGGTAGAACTGCTTCTGCACGCTGTTGCCCAGACCGACGCCGAACCATTCGCCACGTCCGAAGGCGATCAGCGCCTGGGTCAGCTGATAGCCGGCGCCATACTGATCCGCCCAAGGGTCGGTAAAGGTGATCAGACGCTGCAGGCGGTACTCCTGAGTCTGCACCAGCACCACCACCGCCCCGACCGCTGCGATCACCAGCAGGCTGAAGCGGATCATGCCGACCCCGCCGAGAAACAGCATGGCCACCGCAGCGCCCATCATCACCACTGTCGCGCCGAAGTCGGGCTCCAGCAGCAACAGGAACGCCATTGGCAGCAGCACCAGGAACGGCTTGGCGAAGCCCCACAGGCTTTCGCGGACTTCCTCCTGGCGGCGCACCAGATAACCGGCCAGATAGATAACCACGAACACCTTGGCCAGTTCGGAAGGCTGCACGTTGAACGCGCCGAAACCAATCCAGCGCATCGAGCCATTCACCTCGCGACCGATGCCTGGCAGCAGCACCAGAATCAGCAGCCCGAACGCTGCCAGCAACAGCATCCAGTCAAGGCGCTGCCAGGCGGACAACGGCACCAGCAGAACGGCAACCGCTGCGCCAAGGCCCAGCAGCACATAGATCAGGTGACGGATCATGTGGTACAGCGGGTTGCCGGAGTTGACTGCGGCCACCTCCGACGACGCCGAGGTGATCATCACCAGGCCAAGCCCCAGCAGCGCCAGGCAGCCAGCCAACATAGGGAAATCCAGATCCACGCCGCGGCGGCCGAACAAAGGCGAAGGTGCATGACGCAGGAAGGCGAGCATCAGTCGAGCGCCTCCACCGCAGCGGCGAACAGGCGACCGCGCTCTTCGAAGTTCTTGAACATGTCCAGGCTGGCGCAGGCAGGCGAAAGCAGTACAGCATCCCCCGCCTGTGCATGTTCGGCAGCGCGCTGCACCGCCTCCTCCAGGCTGGCTACATGCACCAGAGGTGCTGCATCGCCCAGTGCCTCGGCCAGACGCGATGCGTCGCGACCGAGCAGAACCACGGCGCGGCAATAACGCGAGACAGGGGTACGCAGCCCGGAGAAATCGGCGCCCTTGCCGTCACCGCCGGCGATCAGCACCAGCTTGCCGTCAATATCCGCGCCCAGTCCTTCGATGGCAGCCAGTGCCGCACCCACGTTGGTGGCTTTGGAATCATCGTAATAGCTGACGGCCTGACGCTCGCCGACCCATTGACAACGGTGCGGCAAACCGGCGAAACGCCGCAGCGTCTCGAGCATGGGCTCGAATGGCAGACCTACGGCATGCCCGAGAGCGAGAGCCGCCAGCGCATTCGACTGGTTGTGTGCGCCACGGATCTTCAGCTCGCGAACCGGCATCAGCGCTTCGAACTGGAACGCCAGGTACTTCTCGCCGCGCTCCTCGAACAGCCCGAAGCCCTTGAAGTCAGGCTTGCCGAGACCGAAGGTCCAGGTCGGAACATCCTCACCCACCAGCGGCCGGCTGAGGCGGTCGTCGCGATTGACCACCACCTGGCGTGCACCACGGAAGATGCGGTGCTTGGCCTGGTGATAAGCCGGTAGCCCGCTGTAACGGTCCATGTGGTCTTCGCTGATATTCAGACAAGTGGCCACTTCGGCATTGAGCTGCTCGGTGGTCTCCAGCTGGAAGCTGGACAACTCCAGTACGTACAGCTCGACATCGTCGGCCAGCAGATCTAGCGCTGGCGTGCCAAGGTTGCCGCCAACCGCTACCTTGCGCCCGGCCGCAGCGGCCATCTCGCCGACCAGCGTGGTTACAGTGCTCTTGGCATTGGAGCCGGTGATTGCGACGATCGGTGCCTTGGCTTCACGGGCGAACAGCTCGATATCTCCAGACAGCTTGACCCCGCGGGCCGCCGCCGCCTGCAGCGCGGGAGTGCTGACCGGCAGGCCGGGGCTCACCAGCAGCTCGCTGGCGGTACAGAGGAAGTCCACATCCAGCTCGCCGCAGCGCACCTGCACGTCCGGGTACTCCGCCTGCAACGAGGCCAGCTCCGGCGGATTCGCACGGGTATCGACCACGGCAAACGGCAGCCCGCGGCGCGCCAGATGGCGAACCAGGGACATGCCGCTTTTGCCGACGCCGACAACGATGCGGAACTGGTCGGAAGCGATGAGCACGTTCGGTTACCTCAGTTTCAGGGTGGCGAGGCCAACCAGCACCAGGATCACGGTGATGATCCAGAAGCGCACGATTACCCGGGGCTCAGGCCAGCCCTTGAGTTCGAAATGGTGGTGGATCGGCGCCATGCGGAACACACGCTTGCCGGTGAGTTTGAAGCTGGCGACCTGGATCATCACCGAGAGGGTCTCCATGACGAACACGCCGCCCATGATGAAGAGCACCACTTCCTGGCGCACGATCACGGCGATGGTGCCCAGCGCCGCGCCCAGGGCCAGCGCGCCGACGTCGCCCATGAAGACCTGCGCCGGATAGGTGTTGAACCAGAGGAAGCCGAGGCCGGCTCCGATCAGCGCACCGCAGAACACGATCAGCTCGCCTGCGCCGGGAATGTAGGGAATGAGCAGGTATTCGGCGAAATTCACGTTACCGGAGAGGTAGCAGAAGATGCCCAGACCGCCGCCGACCATAACGGTGGGCATGATCGCCAGACCGTCCAGGCCGTCGGTGAGGTTGACCGCATTGCTAGAACCGACGATGACGAAATAGGTGAGCACCACGAAACCGATCCCGAGCGGGATCTCGATATTCTTCAGCAGCGGCAGGATCAGCGTGGTTTCGATCGGCGTTTGCGCCGTCATATATAGGAAGATCGCGGCACCGAGGCCGAAGACCGATTGCCAGAAGTATTTCCAGCGGCTGGGCAGGCCGCGGGAGTTCTTCTCGATCACCTTGCGATAGTCATCGACCCACCCGATCGCGCCGAAGAGCAGGGTCACCGCCAGCACCACCCAGACATAGCGGTTGGCCAGATCCGCCCAGAGCAGCGTGGAGATGCCGATGGCGCTGAGAATCAGCGCGCCGCCCATGGTAGGCGTGCCGGATTTCGACAGGTGCGACTGCGGCCCGTCGGTGCGCACCGCCTGGCCGATCTGGCGCAGCTGCAGGGTGCGGATCAGCCAGGGGCCCATCCACAGCGAAAGTACCAGCGCGGTGAGGACGCCGAGGATTCCACGCAGCGACAGGTACTGGAAGACCGCGAAGCCCTTGTGGAACTGTTGCAAATACTCGGCGAGCAGCAGCAGCATCACTGTTTCTCCATGGATGGCCCGGCGAGCGCATCGACGACTTTGTCCATCGCCGCGCTACGTGAACCCTTGATCAGAATGGTGGTACCGCTGCCCTGTTCGGCACGCAGGCTCTCGATGAGGCTGGTCTGGTCGGCGAAATGGCGGGCGCCCGGGCCGAAAGCGACAACCGCATGCGCCATCAGTGGCCCGACGGCGAAAAGCGTGTCGACCTTGCCCGATGCATAGGCGCCCACGTCACGATGGCCCTGCTCGGCCCACTCGCCCAGCTCACCCATATCGCCCAACACCAGAACGGTGCGTCCGGCGAAACTGGCGAGCACGTCGATGGCGGCGCAGAGCGATGCGGGATTGGCGTTGTAGCTGTCGTCGATCAGACGCACGCCGTTGTCCAGCATCTGCGCCACGGCGCGCCCCTTGACCGGCTGCAGGCTCTGCAGGCCGGCGACGATGGACTCGGCGGTGATGCCCATGGCAAAGGCGGCAGCGGACGCAGCCAGGGCATTCGCCACGTTATGGCGACCCAGCAGGTTGAGCTGCAAGCGCAGATTACCCAGCGGGCCGGTCAATACGAAGCTCGGGCAACCGCGCTGGTCGTAGGCGATTGAACCGGCAGAGAAGTCCGCGAGCGGGTTGTCCAGACCGAACGACACGATGCGCTTGCCGGCCACGCGCTCGGCCCAGATCGGGTAGGCCTTGTCGTCACGGTTCAGCACGGCGCAGCCTGTTGCGCTCAGCCCTTCGAGGATTTCGCCCTTGGCCTCGACGATCTTCTCCGGCCCGCCGAACTCGCCGACATGGGCGCTGCCGGCGTTGGTGATCAGGCTGACATCCGGACGCACCAGCTTGACGGTGTAGGCGATGTCGCCCACGCGCGAGGCACCAAGTTCGATGACCGCGCTGCGGTGTACGGCGTCCAGCTCCAGCAGTGTCAGCGGCGCGCCGAGGTCGTTGTTCAGATTGCCGCGGGTGGCGAGCACAGCATCCTGTCCATGAGCGCTACGCAGGATGCTGGCGAGCATTTCCTTGACGCTGGTCTTGCCACTGGAGCCGGTGATAGCGGCGACCGCCCCCTTGAACGCGTCGCGGTTGAGCGCGCCCAGGCGGCCCAACGCCAAACGGGTGTCGGCGACCACCAGCTGTGGCAACGGCGCGTCTTCCACTTCGCGTGCGACCAGTGCAGCCACCGCGCCCTTGGCTGCCACTTCAGCCAGGTAGGCATGTCCATCGAAGCGCGGACCGGTCAGCGCGATGAACAGCTGTCCCGGCTGGATCGCCCGGCTGTCGGTGCTGACAGCCGAGAAGCTGGCATCGCCGCCCACCAGACGGCCCGACAAGGGGCCCTGCAGCTCGCTCAGGCGCATGGCTTCAAGCATGGGGCTTCTCCCAGGTGGCCAGTGCCGCAACGGCTTCCTCGATATCGGAGAACGGCAGCCGTTCGCCGCGAATTTCCTGGTAGTCCTCGTGCCCCTTGCCCGCGAGCACTACCACGTCGTCGGCATTCGCGGCCGCGATAAGGCCGGCAATCGCCTGGGCGCGACCGTGCACGAAGGTCACCGTGTCAGGATTGACGAAGCCACTGCGGATATCGTCGAGAATTCGCTCCGGCGCCTCGTTGCGCGGGTTGTCATCGGTAACCACGATGCCATCGGCCAGTCGCTCGGCGACCTTGGCCATCAGCGGGCGCTTGCCGCTGTCACGGTCACCACCGCAGCCGAACAAGCAGAACAACCGGCCACGCGCATGCGGGCGCAACGCAGTGAGCACCTTTTCCAGCGCATCCGGAGTATGCGCATAGTCGACCACGACGAGCGGATGATCACCGCCACCCAGACGTTGCATGCGTCCGGTCGGCCCTTCCAGTTCGGGCAGCACGTTCAGGATTTCGTCCAGCGGGTAATCCATGCCCAACAAGGCGCCAACGGCGGCCAGCACGTTACTGACGTTGAAGCGCCCCAGCAGCGGGCTGCGCAGCGAGCGCTCGCCCTGCGGCGTGATCAGGCGCGCGTGGATACCGCTGTCGTCAAGCCGGGCCTCGGCGCAGAACAGATACGCCGACGGGTCTTCCAGGCTATAGGTGATCAGCCGAGACTCATGCTCCCGACCCGCCAGCTCACGACCGAAACCGTCATCAATATTGACCACCCGGCAGCGCAGGCAGGGGAAGTCGAACAGACGTGCCTTGGCGGCACCATAGGCGTCCATGGTGACGTGATAGTCCAGGTGATCGCGGGACAGATTGGTGAACACCGCGACGTCGAAGTCCAGCGCGGCAACCCGCCCCTGATCCAGGCCATGCGAAGACACCTCCATCGCCACCGCCTTGGCACCTTCCTGCTTCAGGCTGGCCAGCGTCGCCTGCACGCCGATCGCATCTGGCGTCGTATGCCGTCCCTGCTCAAGCTGGCCATGAAAACCGTTGCCCAGCGTACCGATGATGCCGCACGGCTCGCCGAGCCGATCCAATGCCTGCGCGATCAGCTGACTGACGCTGGTCTTGCCGTTGGTTCCGGTGACACCGACCAGGCGCAGATTGCGACTCGGCTCGCCATAGAACCGCCCGGCAATTGCCGAGAGCTGGTTGCTCAGGTGCAGAACCGGAACCATGACGGCAGCACCGGCCAATGGTTCGGCGAGCCCCTCGCTTTCATAGGCAACCGCGGCTGCACCTCGGGCTATCGCATCCGCGACGTGGTCGCGTCCGTCTTGCTGCAAGCCCGGAACCGCCAGGAACAGATCGCCGCCGCGCACCTTGCGGCTGTCGAGCGTGAGCTCGCGGATCAATACATCGCTGCCGGCCTGCGGCAGAAAATGACTCAACGGCATTGGCATCAGCTGCGCCCTCCCTTGCCTTCAGAGGTCTCTGCGGTCTGCAGCTCGGCTGGTGGCGGCAGATTGTCCGGCGCTACGTTCATCAGCCGCAGCGCGCGGGCCATGACCTTGCCGAACACCGGCGCTGCGACCAGACCGCCGTAGTACTGCCCCTTGCTCGGCTCGTCCACGACCACTACCGCGGCGATACGCGGATTGGAAAGCGGCGCGACGCCAGCGAAGAATGAGCGATAGGCGTCCTTGGTGTAGCCACCTGTGCCGGAAATCTTCTTCGCGGTACCGCTCTTGCCACCCACGTGATAGCCCGGCACCTTGGCGCGCGCGCCGCCACCGCCCTCTTCTTCGACGACTGCGCGCAGCATCTGCAGTACGGTGGCGGAAATCTGCTTGTCGATCACCTGCACGCCATCCTGCGTCTGATCCAGCCGCAGCAGGGAGAGCGGGACATTGACGCCCTGATTGCCGAGTACGGCATAGGCATGCGCCAACTGAACCGCGGTAACAGACAGGCCATAGCCATATGCGAGCGAAGCGGTCTCGGCATCCCGCCACTTGCGATGATTGGGCAGATTGCCGACGCGCTCGCCCGGGAAGCCGAGCCCGGTATCCTGGCCGAAGCCAGCCTGCTGCATCACGGCATAGACCGGTTCGGCGCCAATATCCAGGGCGATCTTGCTGATCCCGACGTTGCTCGACTTCATCAGGATGCCGGTCAACGAGAGCATGCCGCCGCGCGACACATCGCGGATCGTGTAGCGACCAATGCGCATCCAGCCCGGCAAGGTGTTGACCACCGAGTCTGGCTGATACTTGCCGGTGCCCAAGGCCGCAGCAATGCTGAACGGCTTGACGGTCGAGCCAGGCTCGAACACGTCGATCATGGCGCGGTTGCGCATGGCCGCCGGCTGCAGATTGCGACGGTTGTTCGGGTTGTAGGTGGGCTGGTTGGCCATGGCGAGGATCTCGCCGGTCTTGACGTCGACCATGACCAGACTGGCGGCCTTGGCGCCATACTCGTGCACCACATTGCGCAGCTCGCTGTGGGCCAGATACTGCAGACGCAGGTCGATCGAAAGCGCCATGGCTTTGCCGGCCTTGGCGTTCTTCACCACTTGCACGTCCTTGATAAGACGCCCACGACGGTCCTTCAACACCTGGCGCTTGCCCGGTACGCCCGCGAGCCACTCGTCATAAGCGAGCTCCATGCCCTCGCGGCCACGATCATCGATATCGGTGAAGCCCACCACATGGGCGGCCACTTCGCCGGCTGGATAGAACCGACGAAACTCCTCTTGCGAGTAAACGCCTGGAATCTTCATATCCAGCACGTCCTGCCCCTGCTCAGGAGTGAGCCCGCGCACCAGATAGATGAACTCGCGCGAGGCCTGCGACTGAAGTCGCTCGCTGAGAGATGCTGCGTCCTGCCCCAGTGCCTTGGCCAGTTCCGGCCAACGCGCGCGAGCAGCCTGCAACTCCTTTGGATTGCCCCAAAGCGTGGTAACCGGCGTGCTCACCGCAAGCGGTTCGCCGTTGCGGTCAGTGATCAGCCCGCGGTGGGCGGGAATCGGGATGTGGCGAACACTGCGTGCATCGCCTTGCCCTTGCAGGAAAGCCTGGTCCATGACCTGCAGATCGACGATACGCCAGGCGATCACACCGACCAGCAGCGCCAGCAGCGTTAATACGATGCGAAAGCGCCAGGGATAAAGTGCGCCCTTGATGGTCATCATGGCTTCACCAGCCTGACGTCGGCCGCCGCGGGAATATGCATGCGCAGCTGCTCGGTCGCCAGCGTCTCGATGCGGCTGTGAGCAGTCCAGGTGCTCTGCTCGAGAATCAGGCGCCCCCACTCTGCCTGCGCCTTGTCACGCACGCTGAGCTCGCCGTAGAGCTCGTTGAGCAGCTGACGATTCCAGTGCGCACAGTAAGCCACCGCAATTGCCGACAGCAGGACACTGACGAACAGCACCAGCATCAGCAGACTGCCGTTGGGCATGGATCGCAGCATGCGACTCACCGCAGCTTCTCCGCGACACGCATTACCGCGCTGCGCGAGCGCGGATTGGCCCGAACCTCCGGCTCGGAGGCGTACTGCGGCTTGCCTATCAATTTCAGCCGGGGCTCGAAGGCCTTGGGAATGATCGGCAGATCGCGCGGGAGCTTGTCCGCTTCGCCCTTGGCGTGGCGCCGCATGAACTGCTTGACGATGCGGTCTTCCAGCGAGTGGAAACTGATGACAACCAGACGGCCGCCCACAGCCAATGCATCCAGCGCAGCATCAAGGCCGCGCTCCAGATCGCCCAGCTCGTTGTTGATATGAATGCGCAACCCCTGGAAGGCCCGCGTTGCGGGGTTCTTGCCTTTCTCCCAGGCGGGATTGGCGTCGGTCAGCACCTTGGCGAGATCAGCCGTACGCTCGAAGGGCGCCACCGCACGGCGCTGCACCACGGCTCGCGCCATGCGCTTGGCGAAGCGTTCCTCGCCATAATCCTTGAACACGCGAGCGATCTCGTCCTCATCAGCCCGGGCAATCCACTCGGCCGCACTGACACCGCGTGCCGGGTCCATCCGCATGTCCAGCGGGCCATCATTGAGAAAGCTGAAGCCTCGCTCAGGATCATCCAGCTGCGGCGAGGAAACCCCGAGATCCAGCAGAACACCGCTGACAGTCCCGTTCCAGCCGCGTTGCGCGACCTCCTCTCCCAGTTCGGCAAAACTCCTCTGCACAACGACAAAGCGGCCGTCCTCGGCCGCCAGCTCTTGCCCCGTAGCAATGGCTAATGGGTCCTTGTCGAACCCTAGTAAGAGGCCATCAGGCCCAAGCTGCTGAAGCAGTAACCGGCTGTGCCCGCCGCGACCGAAGGTTCCGTCGACATAGCGGCCATCCGGACGCACGTTCAGCGCCGCGACGGCTTCGTCGAGCAACACGGTGATATGTCGCAGGCTGCTGATCTGGCTCACAGGATAAGGTCACGTAGTTCTTCCGGCAGGCCGCCGGGTTGTTTGATGGCCGCCAGGTCCGCGTCGGATATCGCGTTCCAGTCGTCCTCGTTCCACAGTTGAAACTTGTTGAGCTGCCCTACGAGCATCGCTCGCTTGTCCAGCCTGGCGTATTCGCGCAGACGCGGCGGTACCAGCACACGACCGCTGCCATCCATTTCCAGATCGACAGCATTACCAATCAGCAAGCGCTGCAGTCGCCGTGCCTCCTCACGTAACGAGGGCAGCTCGCGCAGCTTCGCCTCGATCAACTCCCACTCAGGCAATGGGTAGATACAAAGGCAGCGGTCCACGGCATCGATCGTGATGATCAGCTGGCCATCGCCACGGGAATTCAGCTCGTCACGATACCGGCTGGGCATGGCTAGCCGGCCTTTGGCGTCGAGACTGATGGCGTTAGCTCCGCGAAACACGCTTGCGCTTCCCCTGAATTAGCTATCCGTGCCCATATCTACCCACTTTCTGCCACTTCCTACCACTTGTGCGCACTATAGAAACGCCGTAGCCCCACCGTCAAGGCGAGCCAGACGGGAAAAACCCTTACGGAGCGGCAATTTAGCGATGCTTAGGGAAGGCGCGACGGAAATCGGAGGCGAGAGCGGAAATCTAGTTCCAGCACCACGGGGAGTTACTCAACAAAGTTAAAGTGCTTTGTTAAGAGAAAGAATCTTTCGGAATTAAAAACGCGCGTCACGAAAGTGAGATAGCGAAAGGAGGAGAGTCGATCTGTAAGCCGGGTTCTGTCGAGGACAGCCATTCCTCTACGACAGCCATCACTGACTGCCTCTAGCAACCTACCCGGATCCAGCGCGGGCCACGCCAATGGATCCCTATTTGGTCTTGCTCCAAGTGGGGTTTACCTAGCCACGGACTGTTACCAGCCGTGCGGTGCGCTCTTACCGCACCTTTTCACCCTTACCGGCGCCGAGGCGCTTAGGCGGTTATTTTCTGTGGCACTTTCCGTAGGCTCACGCCTCCCAGGCGTTACCTGGCACTTTGCCCTGTGGAGCCCGGACTTTCCTCCCTCCCTTCTTGCCGGAACAAAAAGAGACAGCGACTGTCCGATCGACTCTCCGGGCGTCAGGGTATCGTCGCAGCCCCCGCGCTGCAAGCGCAGCGGCGACAGCTATCTGCCCAAAACGTCGATTACTTGCGTTCCAAGGCCGCCTGATAGAGGAGATTCTTGCGCACCCCAGTGATTTCCGCGGCGATCGCCGCGGCCCGCTTCAATGGCATTTCAGCGAGAAGAAGATCCAGAATACGCAACGCATCGGCGCTGACAGCTTCCTCGCCCTGCGGCGCCTGCCAGCCCTCGACCAACAGTACGCATTCACCACGCTGCTGATTGCTGTCGGCCTCGACCCAGCTACGCAGCTGCCCCAGCGGCAACCCCTTCAGCGTCTCGAATGTCTTCGTCAACTCCCGCCCGAGCACAGCAGAGCGGGCCTCGCCGAACACGGCCTCGAAATCGCAGAGCGACTCGAGAATACGATGCGGAGCCTCGTAGAAGATCAAGGTCCGAGGTTCCTCTTTAAGCGCCTCCAGCCGCGCACGACGCGCGACAGCCTTGGCCGGCAGGAACCCCTCGAAAACGAAGCGATCCGAAGGCAACCCCGCGGCCGAAAGCGCCGCAATCAGTGCGCACGCCCCGGGAACCGGAACCACGACAACGCCGGCCGCACGAGCCTGACGCACCAGGTGATAACCCGGGTCAGAAATCAGCGGCGTACCCGCATCCGATATCAACGCTACGTCTTCACCGGCCCGCAGCCGCCCGATGAAGCGTCCCCCTTCATCGCGCTCGTTATGCTCGTGGCAGGCAGCCAGCGGCGTCTGGATCCCGAAGTGCGCCAGCAAGCGCGACGAATGCCGAGTATCTTCCGCAGCAATCAACGCCACTTCACGCAATACTCGCAACGCACGAGCACTGATGTCCTCCAGATTGCCGATCGGTGTGGCTACGACATAAAGCGTACCCATGCCGGAATTCATACCATCGCTGGCAGTCACAGGGCTTACCTCTGTCACGGAAATGCGCATTGTAGCCCGATTCGCCGCCGCAACATCGCGACCGCTTCGGTGCTTGGGTACAATCCGCCAACTCCCGCCAGCGCACCCAGGAACGACATACCAATGGCCTGCTTACGCCCCTTTTTCTTCCTCTTTCTCACCGCCGTCCTTGCGGCATGCTCGAGCACTCCCTCCTCCACGCTAGGCGAACTACCGCGCACTCCGCAGGCGACCACTCAGCAACTGCTGAGCAAAGCAGACCAGAGCGATCCCGAACTGGCTGCCCAACTGCGCCTGGCGGCGGCAGATCAGAGCCTGCGGCAGGGTAATGCCGCCCAGGCTCGCAGCATCCTTGAACAGGTTCAGCTGGAAACCCTCAAGCCCGCGCTACAGATATTCGCCCTCACGCTTCAGGCAGAGCTTGCCTTGGCCGCCAGCGAGCCACAGAAGGCCGAGCAGGCTTTCCAACACCCCGCCTTCGAGCGCCTAGCCGAGCTTCCCGTCGAGCAGCAGGTGCGCAGCCAACTGGCACGCGCCCAGGCTCTGGAGGCTAACGGCAAGCCAATAGCAGCTGCTCGCGAGCGAGTCTTCACCGCACCACTGCTGAGCGGCAAGCAAGCCCAGGCGAACCATGAAACCATCTGGGAGCTGGTTTCCGCCCTGCCCGAGACTCAGCTACAGAGCGCTGCGAGCACCGACACCGACACCGACCTAGCAGGCTGGCAGACTCTCGCGTTATCGCTGAAGCGTGCCGGCACGGTCGCTCAACAACAGCGAGCAATCGACGACTGGGTTGCACAGAATCCGCAGCATCCGGCTGCACGACAGCTACCAGAGCCCTTGCAGAAACTGCGCGAACTGGCAGACCAGCCACTGACCCACGTGGCGCTACTGCTACCAATGGACGGCCAGCTGGCTAGCGTCGCCCGCGCGCTGCGCGATGGCTTCCTCGCGGCACACCTGCACGCCCAGCAGGCCGGCCAGGAAATGCGCATCGAGCTGTACGACAGCACCCGCATCAGCTCCGTCGACGACTTTTACCGTCAGGCTCAGGCAGCCGGGGTGCAACTTGTGGTCGGGCCCCTTGAGAAGGATCTGGTACGCCAACTCGCCGAACGAGACCAGCTACCGATCACCACGCTGGCACTCAACTACAGCGATGCCGGACAACAAACGCCGCCCCAGCTGTTCCAATTCGGCCTCGCTGCGGAAGACGAAGCCCGGGAAGTGGCCCGACGGGCCTGGGCCGACGGACATCGCCGAGCTATCGCACTGGCACCGCGCGGCGAGTGGGGCAATCGCATCCTAGAGGCATTCCGCCACAGCTGGCAGGAGGCCGGAGGGACTCTGGTCGCGGCCGAACCACTGGCCGAGCCGGTCCAACTGGCCAATCAGATCGCCGACCTGCTGCAGCTGCGCAATAGCGAAGAGCGCGCACGCCGCGTCGAGGGCACACTGGATGCGTCGGCCGCCAGCCGACCCACCCGTCGCCAGGACGTGGACTTCATTTTCCTCGCGGCCACCCCGCAACAGGCGCAGCAGGTAAGGCCCACGCTGATCTTCCAGTACGCCGGCGACCTGCCGATCTATGCGACATCCCACCTGCATTCGGCCAGTCAGAATCGCACCCAGTATCTTGACCTCGAGGGCATCCGTTTTGCCGAAACACCCTGGCTGCTGGACGAGCAGCTGCCGTTACGCCAGGAGGTCGAGCAAAAGTGGCCGCAGGCAGGCGGTAGCCTGGGCAGGCTGTACGCCATGGGAGCCGATGCATATCTGCTTGCACCTCGGCTGAACCAGCTATTGGCCCTGCCCGATACGCAGCTCGACGGGCTTTCCGGCATGCTGCAACTGAATGGCGATCAACGCATAGAGCGGCAGTTACCGTGGGCTCAGTTTCGCGACGGCAAGGTCGAGCGCCTGGATAACCAGCCACTATGAGCGATGCCCAGAGCAGCGGACGCTCTGCCGAAACACTCGCATTGCAGCACCTCTGCAACAGCGGGCTTCGCCTGCTCGCGCGCAACTGGTCCTGCCGCAGCGGCGAGCTTGATCTGGTCATGCTCGACGGCGATACAGTAGTATTTGTCGAGGTCCGCTACAGGCGGCATGCCGCCTGGGGTGGCGCCCTGGAAAGCGTCGACGCGCGCAAGCAGCAGAAGCTGATCAAGACCGCCCAGCTGTTTCTGCAAAACGAAAGCCGCTGGGCCCGCAATCCCTGCCGTTTCGACGTGATCGCCATCGCACCAGCAGGCCAGACACAGGACCTGAACTGGATCCGTAACGCGTTTGATAGCTGAGCGACAATAAAGCAATTGCGCCACCACCTAGCCGATCAGCTCCGAGAACCGCAAGCGCGTCGCCCGCAACCGCTGGGCACGCACACTGAAGGTCAACCACCGATGGACATGCAAACCCGAATCCGCCAGCTCTTCCAGGCCAGCATCGACACCAAGAAGCAGGCAATGGATGTGCTCGCGCCCAGCATCGAGCAAGCCGGCCAAGTCATGGTCAACGCCCTGCTGAGCGAAGGCAAGATACTCACCTGCGGCAACGGCGGCTCGGCCGGCGATGCGCAACATTTTTCGTCCGAGCTACTGAACCGTTTCGAGCGTGAGCGCCCTAGCCTGCCGGCAATCGCACTCACGACCGACAGCTCGACAATTACCTCGATCGCCAACGATTACAGCTATAACGAAGTCTTTTCCAAGCAAATCCGCGCACTGGGGCAACCAGGCGATGTACTGCTCGCCATCTCCACCAGCGGCAATTCCGCCAACGTCATCCAGGCCATCCAGGCCGCCCATGACCGGGAGATGACCGTCGTTGCGCTAACCGGTCGAGACGGGGGCGGCATGGCCTCGCTGCTGTTGCCAGAGGACGTCGAAATTCGCGTGCCAGCCAAAGTCACGGCGCGCATCCAGGAAGTCCATCTGCTAGCTATCCATTGCCTCTGCGATCTGATCGACAATCAACTGTTCGGGAGTGAGGAATGAACCTGTTTCGCCTGTGCGCCATCACGCTAGGGCTGTGCCTGACCATCAGCGGTTGCAGCTCGGTGTTGACCGCCACCCGTGACGAGCCGATAGCCGACGACCGTGGCACCCGTACAATCGGCAGCAAGATCGACGACTCACTGATCGAAACCAAGGCCTCGGTAAACATCGCCAAGGCGCACCCGGATCTGGACCAGGCGTCCCACATCGTCGTCGCTAGCTACAATGGCGTGGTCTTGCTGGCAGGGCAAACCCCACGGGCAGAACTGAAGCAAATGGCCGAGCAGGCTGCCAGTCAGGTACAGCGGGTCAAGCGCGTTCACAACGAACTGCAGGTCCTGCAGCCCTCATCCGCACTGGCCCGCAGCAACGACTCATGGCTCACGACCAAGATCAAGGCGCAGATGCTTGCCGACAATAGCGTGCCCGGCTCCCGGATCAAGGTCATCACCGAGAACGGCATCGTTTACCTGCTTGGCCTGGTGACCCGCCAGGAAGGCAATCGCGCCACCAATCTTGTGCAAGGCGTCTCGGGCGTTCAGCGGATCGTCAAGCTGTTCGAATACATCGATTGATCAGCCTTACGCCCGGACGGCAAATGCCGACCGGGCTTCCCCATCGCTTATTTGACGACCTTCAAGCTAGGTCGCGGGCCAGGGCGAGGAGCGCCACCTTCGCCAGCAGCGCCCTCCCCAGCCCCGCCATCATCAGGCGGGGTTGGCTCGATCTCGAAGACCATTCCCTGCCCGTTCTCCCTGGCGTAGATAGCCATCACCGCGGCAGACGGCACATTGAGCGAATGGGCCACGCCACCGAAGCGCCCTTCGAAGGTGATCACCTCGTTATCCATGTGCAGATGCCGCACGGCACTTGGCGCAACGTTCAGGACAATCTGTCCGTCGCTGGCGAATCCGGGGGGCACCCGAACCCCTGGATAATCGACGTTGACCAGAAGGTGTGGCGTACAGTCGTTGTCGACGATCCACTCATAGAGCGCTCTTACCAGATAGGGTCGGCTCGAATTCATGACGGCATCCTCTCTCAGCGCATGTTGCGCTCGGCGGCGGAAAGACTGGCCTGAAAGGCCTCGCGAGCAAAATTGCGCTCCATGTAATCGAGCAGCGGCTTGGCCGCTCGCGGCAAATCAACCCCGAGTCTGGGCAAACGCCAGAGGATAGGCAACAGGCAGCAGTCGACTAGGCTGAGCTCGTCGCTCATGAAGTAAGGCATTTCGGCAAAGACCGAAGAGACCCCCGTCAGGCTTTCACGCAGCTCCTTGCGAGCCTGCGCACGCTGCGACTCGGGTACACGGGCATCGAGAATGCGGTCGACCAGGCTGCACCAGTCTCGCTGGATGCGATGCACCAGCAATCGGGTATTGGCTCTGGCGACGGGATAAACCGGCAGCAGCGGCGGATGCGGATAACGCTCCTCCAGATACTCCAGGATGACCCCCGGCTCATACAGAGCGAGATCCCGGTCGACGAGGGTCGGGACACTGGCGTAGGGATTCACCTCAACCAGCTTTTCAGGACACTGACCGGGCTTGACGTCAAGAATCTCAACGCCGACACCCTTTTCGGCAAGTACGAGACGAACTCGGTGGCAGTAATGGTCGGCGGGATCGGAGTAGCAGCTCAACCGGTTGGTTGCAGCCATAGGTCCTTCCTCACTCAATTATCTGGAGGCAGAAAAAACACGCGCGCCCATAGGGCGCGCGCAGGATACAGCGATGGCAGCAAAGCTGCTTAGTGAATGTCTTTCCAGTACTCGCGCTTGAGCAGGTAGGCAAACACGAAGAACACCGCCAGGAACAACAGTACGTAGGTACCGATGCGCTGGCTCTCCAGCTTGACCGGATTGGCCGAATAGGCCAGGAAGGTCACCAGGTTCTTGATCTTCTCGTCGTACTCAGCCTCGGTAAGCGAACCGGTACCAGGCTCTACAACCATCTGATCACAAGCTTCTTCGGTAATCGGCGTACCAGTCAGGGGGTCGAACTGCTTGCGACCATCCTCGACAACCTGCACCTGCTTGCAGCCCACTACACGACGCCCTTGTAGCGGAGCCAGCACGTGCGGCATACCCACGTTAGGGAACACCGTGTTGTTGACGCCATAAGGCCGCGCCGGATCTTCATAGAAACTGCGCATGTAGGAGTACAGCCAGTCGTTGCCACGCACACGGGCCACCAGCGTCAGGTCCGGCGGAGCAGCACCAAACCAGACCTTGGCATCTTCAGGCTTCATGCCGATCTTCATGTGATCGCCAAACTTGGCATCGGTGAAGACGATGTTCTCCATCATCACTTCTTCTGGGATGCCAAGATCAGTGGCCACGCGCTCATAGCGCTGATACTGGGCGCTGTGACAGCCCATGCAATAGTTTGCGAATGTCTTCAAACCATCTTGCATGGCAGCCTTGTCGGTCAGGTCGATCTCGACCTTGTCCAGCTGAACCGACGGGCCCGCCGCGAAGGTGAAGGCCGGCAGAATTGCAAGAATCAATGCAGCAAATTGCTTTTTCATCAGCCATCCACCCTTTGCGGAACCACTTTGGTCTTCTCGAGCTTGGTGTAGAACGGCATCAGGATGAAGTATCCAAAGTAGATAGCAGTACAGATCCGCGACACCAGAGTACGCTCAGGCGTCGGAGCGAGGACGCCCAGCACACCGAGAATGATGAAGGAGATGCAGAACGCCAGCAGCGCGATCTTGCTCATCCAGCCCTTGTACTTCATGGACTTGACCGGACTACGGTCGAGCCAAGGCAGAACGAACAGAACAGCGATGGCCGCGCCCATGGCGATGACACCGAGCAGCTTGTCCGGTACCGCGCGCAGAATCGCGTAGAACGGCGTGAAATACCAAACTGGCGCGATGTGTTCCGGAGTCTTGAACGCATTGGCCACTTCGAAGTTCGGCTTCTCGAGGAAGTAACCGCCCATCTCCGGGAAGAAGAACACGACAGCGCAGAAGACGAACAGGAACACCACCACACCAACGATGTCTTTCACGGTGTAGTACGGGTGGAACGGAATACCGTCCAGCGGCACTCCAGCCTCGTCCTTGGTCTTCTTGATGTCCACGCCCATCGGGTTGTTCGAGCCGACTTCGTGCAACGCCAGAATGTGCAACACCACCAGACCCAGAATCACGATTGGCAGGGCGATCACATGCAAGGCGAAGAAGCGGTTCAGCGTGATACCGGAGATCAGGTAATCACCGCGGATCCACTGAGTCAGATCGTCGCCGATGACCGGAATGGCACCGAACAGCGAAATGATCACCTGGGCACCCCAGTAGGACATCTGACCCCACGGCAGCAGATAGCCCATGAAGGCCTCAGCCATCAGCGCCAGGTAGATCATCATGCCGAAGATCCATACCAGCTCGCGCGGCTTCTGGTAGGAACCATAGAGCAGACCACGGAACATATGCAGATAGACCACGACGAAGAACGCCGAAGCACCGGTCGAATGCAGGTAGCGGATGATCCAGCCGTATTCGACATCACGCATGATGTATTCGACGGAGGCAAAGGCGCCCTCGGCCGACGGCTCGAAGCTCATGGTCAGCCAGATACCAGTCAGGATCTGATTGACCAGCACCAGCAGCGCCAGCGAACCGAAGAAGTACAAGACGTTGAAGTTCTTGGGGGCGTAGTACTTAGAAAGATGGTCTTCCCACATCTTGGTGGCGGGGAAGCGGGCGTCAACCCATTCCATGAACTTGCTCATCAGGCGTTCTCCTGGTCCACACCGATGATGATCACATTATCGGTCTCGTACGAGTGCGGGGGCACCGGCAGGTTCAAGGGAGCTGGCTGCGCCTTATAGACGCGCCCGGCCATATCGTACTTCGAGCCGTGACAAGGGCAGAAATAACCGCCCAACCAATCAGCACCGAGATCGGCTGCAGCCACCTCGGGGCGGAAAGACGGTGCACAACCCAGGTGGGTACAAAGCCCCACAACAACCAGAAGCTCCGGCTTGATGGCGCGGTTCTTCGGATCAACGTATGCGGGCTGATCAGAAGCCTTGGACTCGGGATCGGCCACCTGTGGGGCAACCTTTTCCAGATTTGCAAGAATCTCCTCGGTTCGACGCACGATAAATACCGGCTGACCGCGCCACTCGGCGACCATCTGCTGCCCCGGCTCGATCTTGCTGATATTTACCCTTACCGGCGCACCGGCAGCCTTGGCCTTGGCACTAGGGAACCACGATCCCACGAACGGGACCGCAGCACCTACCGCTCCTGCAGCACCCACCACCGAAGTGGCGGCCACAAGGAAGCGACGCCGGCCTGCATTCACGCCGTCATTGCTCATTCAGTCGTCTCCCATCAGCTTCTTATGGCCTGCTCAGGAGCAGGCATGTACCACGTAAAATTGGGCCGCGAAAAATTCGCTAAATGGTAAAGAAAAGGCCTCCTTATGACAAGGTAATAGCCTGTCACAATGCCTCTGCAACGCAGCCAAATCAGGGCTTTCGGCGCGCGACACGCTGTCGCACCAGTAGTGGAAGGGCAAAAAAAAA
>NZ_JACBXH010000005.1:0-193096 GCF_041381355.1 Pseudomonas sp. LM13 | reverse complement strand
AGTCGCACGGCGTTTTCCAGCGGCCCGGATGCGAGACCCCGCTCATCCATCCAGGCGCCCAAGCGGGCGAGATCGACCAGCTCATGCCAGTCAGCCCCGCCGCTCAACGCTGCTCTCCGCTTTGTTCCAGCGTCGCCAGCGCGTCAGCATATTTTTCACGCGCCAGTGCCGCCGCAGTCGGGCGATGGTAGCTGGGAAACAGGCTGTCGCTTGGCTGATAGTCGCGCAGCAGCTGTCTGGCCACCGTCACCTTGTGCACCTCGGTCGGCCCGTCCGCCAGCCCCATCTGGAAGGAGCGCAGAATGTATCCGGCGAACGGCATCTCATCGGATACGCCGATCGAGCCATGCACATGCAGCGCACGGGCGGCGATGTCATGCAGCACCTTGGGCATCGCCGCCTTTACCGCGGCGATGTCTTTGCGCACGCGCAGATAGTCCTGGTACTTGTCGATACGCCAGGCGGTGCGCATCACCAGCAGCCGGAACTGCTCCAGTTCGATCCAGGAGTCGGCGATCTTTTCCTGCACCATTTGTTTTTCGGCCAACAGGCCACCTTGCGTGGTGCGCGACAGGGCGCGCTCGCACAACGCATCGAGCGCTCTCTGTGCCTGGCCGATCACACGCATGGCGTGGTGCACGCGACCACCGCCGAGTCGCACCTGAGCGACGACGAAGGCTTCGCCGGGCTTGCCGAGCAGGTCGGCGGACGATGCCCGCACCTTGTCGAAACGCAGGTAGGCGTGCGTCGCCTCCGGATCATCCGCTATGCCGACGTTGCGCACGATGGTCACGCCCGGCGCATTCGCCGGCACGATGAACATGGTGGTGCCCTTGTGCATCGAAACGCTCTTGTCGGTCACCGCCATGACGATGAAGAACGCCGCATAGCGGGCATTGGAGCCGAACCACTTCTCGCCGCTGATCAGCCAGTCATCGCCGTCGCGCACGGCCTCGGTGGTGAACACGCTGGGGTCGGCGCCGCCCTGGGGTTCGGTCATGGCGAAACAGGAGACGATCTCGTTATCGAGCAAGGGTTCGAGGTATTTGCGTTTCTGCTCCTCACTGCCGTAGTGGGCGAGAATTTCGCCATTGCCCGAATCCGGCGCGTGGCAACCGAAGACGATAGGCGCGAACAGTGCGCGGCCGAGAATTTCGTTGATCAGCGCCAAGCGCACCTGGCCGTAACCCGGCCCGCCCAACTCTGGGCCAAGATGACAGGCCCAGAGCTTGCGCGCCTTTACCTGCGCCTGTAGCGGGCGCACCAGCTGCTTGAACAGCGGATCGTGGATGTTCCAGGGGCTGCCCAGTACATGTTCCAGCGGCTCGACTTCCTCACGAACGAAGCGGTCGATCCAGTCCAGTTCCGTTTGAAAGTCCGGATCGGTTTCGAAATCCCAGGCCATGTCTTACTCCTAAAAATATGAGTAGCGCTCAAGCGAGCAGCATGCCGCCGTCTACCAGCAGGGTCTGGCCCAGCATGTAGCCAGCCAGCGGCGAAGCCAGGAACAGGGCAACGTTGGCCATGTCCTGCGGGGTGCCGAGGCGGCCCAGTGGGATTCCACGTAGCGCACCTTCGAGGCGTTTGGGATTTCCAGTGGTGACTCGGGTGAGCTTGGTTTCCACTAGGCCCGGCGCGATGCCGTTGACGCGAATGCCATCACGCGCCCAGGCCTCGCCTAGCGTGCGGGTAAGACCAAAAGCGCCGGTCTTGGAGGCGTTGTAGGCCGGATTGCCGCGGGTCGAATGGAAGGCCGCCGCTGAACTGACGGTAATCATCGCGCCACGTGATTCCTTGAGCAGTTCGAAGAATTTCTGTGCGCAGACCATCAGGCTGGTGAGGTTGATATCCACCACTTTCTTGAAGCCTTCGGTGAGGAATTCCTGACGGTCGTACAGCACCGTCCCTTGCGCCTGGACCAACACGTCGAGCCGAGTGAACGGCACGACCGCCACCTCGATCAGGTTGGCGTTGGATACATCGACCTGCGCGTAGTGCAGCCCTTCAAGATGCGAATCCACCGAGTCGGCGTAATCCTGCACGCTCGGACGAGTGCCCCAGACGTGCACCTCGGCGCCGCGTTGACGGAAGTTCTGCGCGATGCCGTTACCGATGCCGCTGGAGCCACCGACGACCAGCACCGTCTTGCCGCTGAAATCCAATTCGTTCATGCGTTGTTCCTGTGTGTTCAACCCAACCCGCAATGGAACGATCGGGTCGGGTTCATAGTTGACTTCAGACGGAGTGGGCCGCCTTCGTGCATAAATTGCTTACAGCCGAACCACACCGGCCACGGCCAGACGTTCCAGTTCGCTGTTTTCAAAGCCAAGCCCGCCGAGTACATCGCGGCTGTGCTGGCCTAGGGCGGGCGGCGGACGATCCAGCGACAACGGCAGATCACCGAAATCCCAGAACGCGCCAATCTGTTGCAGCTCGCCGTACACCGCATGTTGATAGTGGGTATGCAAGCCAGCCGCGGCGTGGTCGGGGTTGTCGAGAAAGGGGTCGAGCTGCGCCTCGAGAACGGCTTCGGCGGGTACGCCGTGCGCGCTCAGGGATGACAGCGCGGCGGCCTGGGTTTGCGCGGCGAAATGCGCCTCGGAATCAGCGCCGGCTAGCGCACGGAAACGCTTCGTTTCTTCGGGCTCCAACGCCGCCACGGCAACCCAGCCGTCATTGCAGCGATACAGCCGATGCGTGTCGCATAGGCCGGTCTGGCTGGCGTCCAGATGCGCGATGGGCGTGACGCTGCCGTCCTCGCGGCCCACCGCTTCGCTCATGGTGAGCAAGGTCGCGCCAAGCAACGACGCGTTCACCATCTGCCCTTCGCCTGTCCGCGCCCCCTGATACAGACCCAATAGCAGAACGTACAAAGAAGCAAGCCCCGCAAAGAAATCACCAACGCCGAAACGCAGCCACATCGGCGGTTGGCCGGCACCGCCCTGCTCCACTTCCCAGCCGCAGGAAGCTTGCATCAGTTGGTCGAAACCGGGCCAATCCGCACGCGGACCGGTGGGTCCATAAGCACTGACGTGGCAATAGATAAGTTGCGGATTGATCAGCTTGAGGCTGTCGTAATCGACCTTCAGCTTGCGCGCCGCCGGCAGGCGCATGTTGTGATGGACCACATCGGCCCAACGCACCAGCGCCTCGACCGCCGGCTGGCTCAGCTCATCGCCGAGTTTGAGCGCGACGCCGAGCTTGCCGCGCTGAGTGCCACTGAAAATGCGTTCCAGCCGGCGCATGGCATCGCCGGTAGGGGCTTCCACCTTGATGACCTCCGCGCCCAGATCGGCCAGCATCATGCAGGCGAACGGTCCAGCCAGATAGGCGCCCAGGTCCAGCACCTTGAGGCCATGCAACGGAGGCAACGGCCCGCCCTGGCGCGCCGTGCCCGGAATCAGACGCAGCGGTGGCGAGGCCTCGAAGCGGGCGTCGTTGTCTATCCCAGCCTCAGGTGCCGAACGGCCTATGCGTGCCGGCGGCGTGATCTTCCAGGCTGGCCCCGGCTGCAGTGTCTTGCCGAGCGTGGCGTCATCCACTTCAACGACATAGCCATTCAGCCTCGCCTGCTCATCGAAATAGATGTCACCAAACGGTGCGGCAATCTGCGCGGAAACATCGTGCTGCCAGAAATGCTCGACCCAATCCTGAGCGGGCCGCGTGGCGATGATGGCCCGGTTGGCCCCGAAATTCGGCGCCACATGGCTCGGTGGCCACTGCGCATTGAGCCGGGCAACTTCCGCCTCGCCCAGTTCAGCCATGGCGCCGGCCATCCACGGCGATTTATCGGGTGAGTAATGCACGTGAATCCAGCGACCATCGGCGCACTGGTGCAGCGGGATCGGGATGTGCTTGTCCAGCCCCTTGGCGAATACCGGAGTCGGCGTTTGCGCGCGGCTCCAGTGCATGGTCATCGGGACCAACGCGGCCTGGGCCAGACTGGTGTGCGCCGCGCCACCGCGACCATCTCGATTACGGGCGATCAACCGCGCAATTACGCCCACCACACACAGCCAGCTTGCCAGCCAGTTTGCAAAGGGCATGCGCACGAATACCGGCCCTGCACGGTGGCCCGGCTGTTCGTCAAGCAGACCCAGGCGCGCCAGCACCAGCGTTTCGCGTGGCATTGCCTCGGCCAATGGATGCTTTTTCGGCCAGCCGGTGATGGCTGAAACGATCAGGCCAGGAAAGCGCTGCGCCAGCTGGGCATCGTCAAGCCCAAGCGTCGCGGCCTGTTTGGGGGTGAACTCGTGGATCAACACGTCGGCGGCGGCCAGCAGCTGTTCGAGTCGCTGCTGCCCGTCCGGTACTTCGATATCCAGGATGACACTGCGCTTGCCCCGATTGAGCACCGCGAACAGCGCCTCCTGTCCCCGAGCCGGATTGACAGGCGGCTCGACCAGAATCACCTCGGCACCCGCCTCACACAGCTGCAAACCTGCCGCAGCGCTCGCGATACCGGAACCCAGGCTGACCACACGCAGACCGTGCAACGTTGACTCACTCATAAGCACCTCTGGGTGTCTTGTTATTGTCCATAATGCTGTTGCGGAGCCGTGCCCGGGCTCGTCCGGCCAATTGAGAACCTAGTGCAGGAATCAATATAGCTCCAGCTATAGATTGGTGTTTCTTATACAGAATCTAGCAATCTGCCTATTCGGACCAGCTCATCTACTGCAGGTCTTGCTCGAGCATTTCCGCAAAATGCGGTTGGCAGCTGTTTTTGCCGCCATTGATTTCAATGCACTCTCCCGTGATGAAACCGGACTCGTCGGAGGCCAGAAATGCCACCAGCGCTGCGATGTCTTCGGGCGTTCCCAAGCGCGGCGTCAGCACATATCGGCTGGCCAGGGCTTTGATTTCCGGGGCATTGCTCTCAGTCGCAGGCGTGAGAATCAGGCCTGGCGCGATGGCGTTGCAGCGAATGCCTTGACGGCCGTATTGCGTGGCGATATATCGGCTCATGTTGATCACCCCGGCCTTCGAGGTGCCATAAGCGATGCGCACGAGATCGCCCAGCAGTCCAGAACCTGACGCGGTATTGATGATTGAGCCGCCACCCGTTTCGATCATGTGCGGAATGGCATGCTTGCAGGCGATGAGATAGCCGGTCAGGTTCACATCGAGGATCTTCTGCCAGATATCGAGCGGGATCTCGACGGCCGTCCGGTCGTGTCGCTGTATTTCCGGATCGGTAACGGCGCAGTTGTTGTGCAGAATGTCGAGCCGGCCGAAGTGCTCTATTGTCCGGCTCACCATCGCCTCGATGCTGTCGGCTTGCGCGCCATCGAACTCCAGCGCCAGCCCGCTGGGGCCGAGTATCTCAACAGCACGCTGCGCCGAAGCCAGGTGGATATCGGCGCAGACGACCTTGGCTCCTTCCTGGGCAAGTCGCAGCGCCGTCGCCGAACCAATCCCACCACCACCACCCGTAACGATGGCAACCTTTCCAGTCAAACGATGCATGTCGAACCCTCTGATTGTTTTTTGCAGTCAGGTCTCACGAGCGGCTAACCCCCCGGCAGCACCTAGCCGACGCGCCTGCCAGCTCCCAGCCAGCAGCACGCCACTCATCAACCAGAACAGTGACGCGGCACCAAGCGCCGCGCCCAGCACGCCAAACAGCAGCGGCATGCTTGCTCCGGAAAAATTGATAAACACCGAGCGCACCGCCAGACCTTCGCCGTGACGAGAGCTGGGGGTGACGTGGTGCAGTTGAGTCATCAATGCAGGCTGAATGGTGCCCAACGCGACACCCAGCGTGGCGGTTCCCAGGGCCATCGCCCAAGCGGGGCCCAACCAGGGATAAACGGCATATACCGCTGCGGTAAGAAGCAAGGCGCCCAGAATGATCGAGCGCTGCCGCAAGCGATTGGCCAGTAGTGGTATCAACAGCAGCCGCACCAGGGTCGAGGTGACCGCGTAAGCGCCAAGGATCGCACCGATTGCCGAGGCGCTCATGCCGCGCGCATTACCCAGAATCGGCAAGGCGAAGGAGTGCACATCCCAGCTGGCCGACACCAGCCAGTTGATGAACAACAATCGGCGAAACGCCGGCTCTCGCAGCAGGTCCCATGCGGGTCGCCGCTGCTCGCGGGAAACCGGCTCGGCCATCCGCTCGCGTGGCACCCACAGCGAAAGCAGCAGCGTGCCGAGGGGCAACATCGCCAGGGCTGCAAATGCAATGCGGAAGCCGTACTGGTCAATCAGCAACCCGGCTACCAGCGGCCCAACCAGGCTGGCCAAGGCGGGTGCGATGGCGATCCAGCCAAACACCTTCATGCGCTCACCCGCATTACGAGCCAGACGCGCCGCCGTGCGCTGAAGCGCGATCAATCCAAAGCTGGAGCCACCACCACAGAGCGCGGCGGCCAGGCAAAGCAACAGATAGTGGTCCGTCGAACTCGCAAGCACAGCGCCGGCACAGGAAAGGCTGGCGGCGATGCGCGTCGGGCGATGGTACCCGTGCCGATCCGCCATGCGACCTGCGGTGAGGGCGAGAAGTACCGGAGCGGTCGCGAACATCGCCATCACCACGCCAACCGCCCAGACATCCACATCGCGTTGCAGTAGTTGCAGTGGCGCCGCCATGCGCATCCCGGTCAGGCATGAGTGCATGCCGATCTGACACAACACCAGAACCAACAGATTGGCGTAGGGAAATGGCTCGGCGAGCGCTCCGTCACCGGACGCCGATACGGTCACACGCGTCGCCGGAAGCTGAGAAAATTGACGCACAGCCTGAGGCAAAAATCGGGCGCATACATTCAAGCCGTTCTTATTGTGGGAATCCACTTGAATATAGACAGTTATCCTCTATATGTACAATTACGTAAAAATCGCAGTGTCAGGCTATGTTCGTAAGCGATACAACCGCACCCATGGGAGAACCGCGTGATCGAACGGATGGATCACTTCACGATCGTGACGGATCAGCTGCAGGCAACGCGGGAGTTCTATATTGACCTGCTCGGGTTGACGGAAGGCCCGCGCCCGCCTTTCCCAGTGGCTGGCTTGTGGCTCTATGCCAACGGCCACCCAGTGCTGCACGTAGTGCAGGTGCAGCGAATGCCAGAGCCCCGCCGCGGCGTGCTCGACCACATGGCGTTTTGGGCCGAAGGGCTGCAGCAGACATGGCAACTGCTCGAAGATCGCGGCATCGAATTTCGTGTCATCAGAGCGCCGGGGGCGGTCCGTACCTGGCAGCTGTTTTTCCTGGACCCAAATGGCGTGGAAGTGGAGCTGGACTTCGCGGCTGAGGAAACGCCTCCCGAAGACTGGAAAGCCCGCTTGCCGCCGCGTCAGATCAAGCCGTCGTAGCTGCCGCCATCCACTTGAAGATTTTGCCCCGAGATGTAGCTCGCCTGAACAGAGCAAAGGAAGGCACAAGCCGCGGCGAATTCTTCCGGCTTGCCGAACCGCCGCGCCGCTACGGGCCTGAGCATCTCGGTGCGGGCATCTTCCAGGCTCACCTTTCTGTGCTTGGCCAGCTGCTCGGTCATGTAGCGCAAGCGGTCGGTTTCGATGCGTTCAGGTAGCAGGTTGTTGATGGTCACGTTGTCGCGCACCACTTCGCTGGACAACGCCTTGGAAAACGCCGTCAGCCCTGCCCGAGAGGCGGTAGAAAGTCCCAAGGGCAGGCGCGGCGACTTCACCATGGCCGAGGTGATGTTGATGATCCGTCCGAAGCGACGCTCGCGCATGCCACCGACCACGCCTTGGATCAGCATGATCGCCGACAACATGTTTGCCTCGATAGCCCGCAGCCAGGCCGCATGGTCCCAGTCTTCGATCCTGCCCGGCGCGGGGCCGCCGTTGTTGGTGATCAGGATGTCGGGCGCGGGACATGCGGCGATCAGGGCGGCTCGGCCTTCTTCGGTATTCAGATCGCCGCGCACGACAAGCGGCCTGTGACCTGTGGCGGTCTCGACTTCCGCCGCCGTGCGCTCCAACTGCTCGGCATCGCGGCCGTTGATCAATACGCGGCAACCTTCCTGCGCTAACGCCAGCGCGCAGGCCTTGCCGAGGCCACGAGACGAAGCGCAGATAATTGCGCTGCGCCCTGCGATTCCCAAATCCATAACGCTGCTTCCTGTGGTTGCCAACGGTGTCGGCGTATTGAGTGTTTGACGTCCTTGCGCAAGTGAGGTATCAGCCGTCCATACCCAGCAATTGGGTGATGTCCCGACCCGGTTCGGCATCGGAGCCATAGGAAAAATCGCCCTTGCGCTGACGTTCGGCCAGTTGCTCCATCTGAAAGCGATAACGCGTGCCGGGCGCATCGAAGCGCGAGTGCAGGTCGATGCGTTCACCCGGCTCGAAATAACGCTGGTTCTGCGGACGCACCACGGAGTTGTCCTGCGGCTGGATGATGTAATTGATGCGCGGCATCAGATAGCGGAACGGTGCCGGTGCCGCCGTGGTGTTGAACGTCACGTCGCAGCGCGAGCGGTGTTTGCCCACCGGCAGGAATGGCTGCAGGTTGGGCACGTCGTAACCCGGACGAAAGCGCGGATAGGAGATACACACGTTGCTGCGCAGATGAATATGCAGCACGGCGCGGAAATCCTGGTACTTCGCTCGCACACCGCCGACCCAACGCATCACTGGCGCGACGGACTTCTGCGCGACCGTGCGGGTACGGGTCACGGTTTCCGAGGTCCACTCCACTTCCACCACGTCCGATTCCGATATTCCGTCGCCGATGGTATTGGCGTGTAGAAAGTCGGCGTGGGTCAGGTCGATGAGGTTTTCCACCGACAAGGCAGAACTGGCATCGAAACGAACCGTGCGCTGGGTGTAACCAGGAAGACTGCCATCAACCGGCAGAAACGGGATGTGCGGCAGCAGCAAGGAATCGGCCGCATCAGGATTGCCATACCAGGCCCAGATGTAACCGTAGCGCTCGACAACCGGGTAGTAGCCCATACCGCCGGTAAACTCGGTGAACGATGCACGCTCGGCATGCAGGCGCTCGGGATGAAACTCGGCCGCAAATGGCCGACCGTCCTTTCGCCAGAGGTAATAGCTCTGGGAATGGATGATCCGGCGGATGGGCCGCTCGGTGACATCGCGGCTGTGGGATACCGGGAACCAGGTATCGCGCAGGTCGTAGTTGGTCGGTGTCCAGTCTTTGCGAATCCGGCGCGCAGCGGCTTGCGGCTGTGCATCGGAAAGAGGCGTGGCAGCGTGCATGGAATTCTCCGGGTTCAGCTGAATGAAGGTCAGACGGCGAGGCGTTGTTCAACGACTATCTGCTGACGCAACTCATGTAAGTCACGCGAGGGTGCGACCAGTAACGCGGCGATGGCCGAGCCATTGATCGTGGCATTCACGCTGAATGGAGCTCTGCCTGCAGTCCGTGAGGCGCGCCAGCGCAACGGCGCACCCGCCATGCTGGTCGTGTGCTGGAAGCCGCGCCAGCAGAGGCTGGTGGTGCCTCGTCGGTTGGCGCTCGCACTGATGAAAAGCGTGCTGAGCGGCGTTTCGTCCTGGCTCAGCAGATCCACCCGGATGGTGCCGCCACGCAGCGGAACCGCCGTTCGAACGATCAGCGGGTAGTCGGCAACGAACTGCGACGGCAAAATCTGACTCGACCAGACCGCGCCCCTGTCGAGCACGAGACGGTCGTTCATCAGTTGCGGATCGCCCAGGAAGAAATCCGTTATTTGCACTGCGTCGAAGCTCAACAGGCAGTTGGGCCCATCCAGCATCACGGCGAGGTACTCATCGTGCGTCATACTGACGACGGCGCTTCCCGTGTACTCACGCTCCGTAGGACAATAATCGGCACTTGGCAGGGTGGCGTCCGGCTCGCCGTCGCCCACCCATACATGCACGAAACCGTTACTTTCTTTTGCCATAAAGGCGCGCGCCGCATGGCGTTGCGGGACGCGTTCGCTGGCGCTCAGGTTCGGGATGGCAGTACAGGCGCCGCTGGCTCCATCGAACGTCCAGCCGTGATAGCCACACTGCAGCCCGGAACCCACCACGCAGCCTAGCGATAACGGCACCCGCCGGTGCGGACAGCGATCTTCCAGGGCGAAGACCTGCCCTTCAGCGTTGCGGAACAGAACCAGTTCTTCCCCGCCGCAGATCACTGCGAGAGGCTTTACATTATTCACGGATTCGCAAAGGGCCGAAGCCCACCATGAGCTGGTCGCCATCGAATGTTTGCCTCGTATTGTTGTTGTTTGTGCGATCAGTTGGTCCCCGGACGCCTAAACCATCGCTTCAGAGCAAAGTAGACCGTGGCGCCGGACGAGACAACAATAAAATAGGCAATTTTTTATTTTGTGTTCATTTTAAGGGCGTTGCTGAATACAGGCTGCTCACAGCTACCTGTCGGCGCACTCCCGATGCGATTACTTTGGCAATTGGCAACCTTGTTCACCGAGCGGCATCCAAGTCTGCGCTTCCAGCTGTTCGCCTTGAGCAGCGATCAGATTTTGGGAAGGCTGAACCAAAACCAGTTCGACGTGGGCATTCCTATCTTGAGCGTCTCGACCAGGCGTATTTCGCGAGCCTGCCGCTGGGTGCAACACGGTTGCTGCACGACCGGCGTCACTTTCGCTTTCCAGGTGCCTGTGAAGTGGGAAGGCGCTGGCGAAGCTTCCGCTCGGCACGTTGTGGAGCGGCATGCATTTTCGGCAATCACTCGATCACACGTTGCGCAGTCGCGGCTTGAATCCCGCCCTGGACTGGAAACCGATGCGGTATGCCGAATCTGGAACACCGCGAGCGTTCGTGCTCAGTCCAAGCATCATCCACTGCCATTGGACCTGTTGACGGAAACGACCAGCCGCGACGGCCAGACGCCGGACCTCATCTTGCAGACCCTGCGTTGCGCGAGGTTGTGCTTGTCAGTCCGCGCGACATTCCACGGCTCGGGTTCGAGAATGGAGAAGTTGTGGAAGGTCGCGCTCTCGGACGACGGCGTCGATCGGAAGGGTGCATGGTTTCAGTCTTCTCGCCTACGGCACCCCGTGGGCCAGGCGGACGCGAGACCAATCCACCGGTACCGCTTGGCAGCTTCGGTGAAGCAACCCATACACCGACGTCCAAATTCGTAGCCATCAAGGCGATGAAAATCGAAAAACAGACAGAGCGGAATTTATGAGCGCACGCATGACGAAGCGATGCTCGCGCCCGTTTAGCTAGCCCAACCTGGCATCGGCGAACCAGCAACCTTCAGAGTTGGCGGGATCGTCTGGGCGCGTCACAAACGCCTGGGATAGCTGCAGCCTGTCATTGGCAAAACCCGGCGTTCATTGACCTCCCCAAATGAGGTAATCGATTATCGCAGGCTGACAGCAGCGGGCTTTTTTGACGGTCACCCAACTCGCTGCGGCAAGCAACCCGGCCGCTAAGAAAGTCCCCGAGCCAAGAATAGGCACCCCGCTTTCACTGCGCCTTTTCCGACACACAGGTCTGCCTATCAAAGTCATTGTGCATCATCCATCGGCACAGATATAAACAACCACCTCGGCATTCACCTTGCTGCGGCGCGCGTCAATTCTCGGTTCACAGCGGGTTCGTTTTAGCAAATTTGCGTTTGACAACGAATCGCGTGCAACTTACTTTCTGCACGCTTTTTGATATTTTGTACATCTTTTAGAAATCTGTTTGAACAGTTCTAAGCGCAGCAGGCTGCAAGATCAGCCTTGTTCGTTTTATAACGCCCGGCTTGCTCTGCCCTTTCGGCTTTCACAACTTAACCCGACTATCCGGCCTGCTTTCAGGGCCCGCATGAGAGAACATTGTGCTCGAAGCTTATCGAATCCTACTCGAACAACGCGCCAGCCAAGGACTTCCCGGCTTGCCCCTGAACGCCGAGCAGACCGCAGGCCTGGTCGAGCTTCTGAAGAACCCGCCAGCTGGCGAAGAGCAATTTCTCCTCGACCTGATCACCAACCGCGTTCCGGCGGGCGTGGATGAAGCCGCCTACGTCAAGGCCGGCTTCCTCGCCGCCATCGCCAAGGGTGAAGCCGCTTCTCCGCTGATCAGCAAGCAGCACGCTGTCGAACTGCTGGGTACCATGCAGGGCGGTTACAACATCGTCACGCTGGTCGACCTGCTGGACGACCCGGAACTGTCCGATACCACCGCAGCGCAACTGAAGCACACCCTGCTGATGTTCGACGCCTTCCACGACGTCGCCGAGAAAGCCAAGGCTGGCAATGCCAACGCCAAAGCCGTTCTGCAGTCCTGGGCCGAGGGCGAATGGTTCAAGAACCGCGCCCCGGTCGCCGAAAAGATTAGCCTGACCGTATTCAAGGTCACCGGCGAAACCAACACCGACGACCTCTCCCCCGCGCCTGACGCCTGGTCGCGCCCGGACATCCCGCTGCACGCCCTGGCCATGCTGAAAATGGCTCGCGACGGCATCACTCCCGACGTTCCTGGCTCGGTTGGCCCGCTCAAGCAGATGGAAGAGCTGAAGACCAAAGGCTTCCCGGTTGCTTATGTCGGTGACGTGGTTGGTACAGGTTCTTCGCGTAAGTCCGCTACCAACTCGGTGCTGTGGTTCTTCGGCGACGACATCCCGAACGTACCGAACAAGCGTGCAGGCGGCTTCTGCTTCGGCACCAAGATCGCGCCGATCTTCTACAACACCATGGAAGACGCAGGCGCCCTGCCGATCGAGTTCGACTGCTCCGACCTGGCCATGGGCGATGTGATCGACGTTTACTCCTACAAGGGTGAAGTCCGCCGCCACGGTAGTGACGAGCTGGTCACTACCTTCCAGCTGAAAACAGACGTCCTGCTCGACGAAGTTCGCGCTGGCGGCCGTATTCCGCTGATCATTGGTCGCGGCCTGACCGAAAAGGCCCGCGCCGAACTGAGCATGGGCCCATCCGACCTGTTCAAGAAGCCGAAAGCCCCCGCCGAGAGCAACAAAGGCTTCACCCTGGCGCAGAAGATGGTTGGCCGTGCCTGCGGCCTGCCGGAAGGCAAAGGCGTTCGTCCGGGCACCTACTGCGAGCCGAAGATGACCACCGTCGGTTCCCAGGACACTACCGGCCCGATGACCCGCGACGAGCTGAAAGACCTGGCTTGCCTGGGCTTCTCGGCTGACCTGGTAATGCAGTCGTTCTGCCACACCGCGGCCTACCCGAAGCCGATCGACGTCACCACGCACCACACCCTGCCGGACTTCATCATGACCCGCGGCGGTGTTTCCCTGCGTCCGGGCGACGGCATCATCCACAGCTGGCTGAACCGCATGCTGCTGCCGGACACTGTCGGTACCGGCGGTGACTCGCACACCCGCTTCCCGATGGGTATCTCTTTCCCGGCAGGTTCCGGTCTGGTCGCGTTCGCCGCTGCCACCGGTGTCATGCCGCTGGACATGCCGGAGTCGGTACTGGTTCGCTTCAAAGGCAAGATGCAGCCTGGCATCACGCTGCGCGATCTGGTCCATGCAATCCCCTACTACGCAATCCAGAAAGGTCTGCTGACCGTAGAGAAGAAAGGCAAGAAGAACATCTTCTCCGGCCGGATTCTCGAGATCGAAGGCCTCAACGAGCTGACCGTAGAACAGGCGTTCGAGCTGTCTGACGCCTCGGCAGAGCGCTCTGCTGCCGGCTGCACCATCAAGCTGCCGGAAGCGGCGATTGCCGAATACCTGCAGTCCAACATCACCCTGCTGCGCTGGATGATCAGCGAAGGCTACGGCGATGCCCGTACCCTCGAGCGCCGCGCTCAGGCCATGGAAGCCTGGCTGGCCAACCCTCAGCTGCTGACTGCCGATGCTGACGCCGAGTACGCCGAAGTTATCGAGATCGACCTGTCCGAAGTCACCGAGCCGGTTCTCTGCGCACCGAACGACCCGGACGATGCCCGTCTGCTCTCCAGCGTACAGGGCGAGAAGATCGACGAAGTCTTCATCGGTTCGTGCATGACCAACATCGGTCACTTCCGTGCTGCCGGCAAGCTGCTGGACAAGGTCGAAGGCTCCCTGCCGACCCGTCTGTGGCTGTCGCCGCCGACCAAGATGGACCAGCATCAGCTGACCGAGGAAGGCTACTACGGCATCTACGGCCGCGCCGGTGCGCGCCTTGAAATGCCGGGCTGCTCGCTGTGCATGGGTAACCAGGCACGCGTGGAAACCGGTTCGACGGTAGTCTCCACTTCGACCCGTAACTTCCCCAACCGCCTGGGCGACGCGACCAACGTGTACCTGGCATCTGCCGAGCTGGCAGCGGTCGCTTCGATTCTAGGCCACCTGCCGACTGTCGAAGAGTACATGGTCTACGCCGCGCAAATCGACACAATGGCCGCGGATGTCTACCGCTACCTGAGCTTCGATCAGATCGCCGAGTTCCGCGAGTCTGCGGCCAAGGCCAAGATCGACGTGGTAGCTGTTTAATCTGAACCTAACCAGGCGGTTTCCGTTATGACCTCAAACCAGCTTATCTGGGAAGGCGTTGAACTTATGCTGTTCGGCTTAGGTTCCGTTTTCATCTTCCTCGTTTTGTTGATTGCCTGCATTCGTCTCATGTCTTCTGTGATTGGCCGCTTCGATACTGCGCCGATCGCTCAGCTGGCTTCCAGCAAACCCGCTGTGACTGAAGTGGACGCCGATCTCCTCGCGGCCATCCAGACCGCTATCCATCAGCACCGCGCTCGTCGTGGTTGATTCAGAACAGGGAGTTCCCTTCATGACATCTGCCAAACAGCCGCTCGGCATCACCGATGTGGTGCTACGTGATGCCCATCAATCCATTCTGGCCACCCGCGTTCGTCTTGAAGACATGCTGCCGATTGCCGGCAAGCTGGATCAGGTTGGCTTCTGGTCCGTCGAATCCTGGGGTGGGGCGACTTTCGATGCCTGTATTCGCTATCTCGGTGAAGACCCTTGGGAGCGCATTCGAGAACTGAAGAAGGCGATGCCTAACACCCGGCAGCAAATGCTGCTGCGTGGGCAGAACCTGCTGGGCTATCGGCATTACGCCGATGACGTGGTCGAAAAATTTGTCGAGCGCGCGGCGATCAATGGTGTTGACGTGTTTCGTGTGTTCGATGCTATGAACGATCCACGCAACCTGGAAACCGCCCTGCGTGCCGTCAAGCGGCAGGGCAAGCATGCGCAGGGCACGATTTCCTATACCACCAGCCCGGTGCATACCCTGGAGATGTGGGTCGATCTGGCCAAGCAGATCGAGGACATGGGCGCCGATTCGGTGGCGATCAAGGACATGGCCGGCATTCTCACGCCTTACATGGCCTTTGAGCTGGTTTCGCGCTTGAAGGCCAGCCTGTCCATTCCGATCCACATGCAATGTCACGCCACGGCGGGCCTGTCCACTGCGGCCATTCTCAAGGCTGTCGAGGCGGGCATCGACAACGTTGATACCGCCATTTCCTCGCTCTCGATGACTTATGGGCATTCGCCAACCGAGTCGGTGGTGGCTATTTTCCACGGCACCGAGCGTGACACCGGGCTCGATCTGTTGCTGCTTGAAGAGATCGCTGCGTACTTCCGTGAAGTGCGCAAGAAGTATGCGAAATTCGAAGGCACGCTCAAGGGCGTCGATTCGCGCATCCTCGTCGCGCAGGTGCCGGGTGGCATGCTAACCAATATGGAAGGCCAGTTGAAGGAACAGGGCGCACTCGACAAGTTCGATGAAGTGCTCGCCGAGATTCCTCGCGTTCGCGAAGACCTCGGTTTCATTCCGTTGGTGACGCCGACTTCGCAGATAGTCGGAACTCAAGCCGTGATTAACGTGCTTACCGGCGAGCGCTTCAAATCCATCACCAAGGAAACCGCAGGCATCCTCAAAGGCGAGTACGGCGCCGCGCCTGCTCCCTTCAATGCCGAACTGCAGCAACGCGTGCTCGACGGTGCAGAGGTCATCACCTGCCGCCCTGCTGATCTGCTGCAGCCAGAAATGGACAAGCTGACGGCCGAGCTAAAAGGGCTAGCGCAAGAAAAATACATCAAGCTGGCCCAGGACGAGATCGATGACGTCCTCACATATGCGCTGTTTCCTCAGATCGGCCTGAAGTTTTTGGAGAACCGCGGTAATGCCGCTGCTTTCGAGCCGGTGCCGACCGGCAAGCAGCAGGCGCCACGCGAAGCGGGCGCACCCGAGGTCTATACCGTCGAGGTCAACGGCAAGTCGTTCGTCGTACGGGTCAACGAGGGCGGCGACATCGAGGGGATCAAGCCTGTTGGCGGCGAATCAGGCATAGCAGCAGCGACTGCTGCGCCGGCCGCAGGTACGGGCGAGCCTCAGCCGGCACCGTTAGCCGGCAACATTTTCAAAGTCCTCGTACAGCCCGGTCAGATGGTTCAGGAAGGAGATCTGGTGATCATCCTCGAAGCCATGAAGATGGAAACTGAAATCCGTGCATTCAAGGCCGGCACCGTCTCAGCTGTGAACGTCAAGGTCGGCGACGCGGTGTCGGTGGGCGACAGCCTGCTGATGATCGCTTAAGGAGTGCGGCATGGATAAGTTGCTCAAGCTGTGGCACAGCACCGGTCTCTATCATATAGAGCCCGGTCAGTTGCTGATGATGGTCGTGTGCCTGGGGCTGATCTATCTGGCAATTCGCAAGGGCTTCGAACCCTTGTTGCTGATCCCGATCGGATTCGGCGGTGTGCTCGCCAACATTCCGGTCGCAAACATGGCCGAGGGTGCTGGCATCCTCCACCTGTTCTACGAAGTCGGTCTGCCGACCAGTGTGTTCCCGCTGTTGATCTTCATGGGCGTCGGTGCCATGACCGACTTCGGGCCAATGCTGGCTAACCCCAAAACACTGTTGCTCGGTGCAGCAGCGCAGTTCGGTATCTTCGCGACCTTGCTCGGTGCATTGGGGATAGCCGCAATGGGCATTCCGGGAATGGAGTTTACCCTCCGTGAAGCGGCGTCGATTGCGATCATTGGCGGTGCGGACGGCCCGACCTCAATCTTCGTTACGGCCAAACTCGCGCCGCATCTGTTGGGGCCGATCGCCGTCGCGGCCTACTCGTACATGGCGCTGGTCCCGCTGATTCAACCACCCATCATGCGCGCCCTGACGACAAAGGAGGAGCGCGCCATTGTCATGACGCAGCTGCGCCATGTCGGTCAGACAGAAAAGATTGTGTTCCCGCTCATGCTTGCGCTGATGGTTGGCTTGCTGCTGCCTGACGCAGCGCCGTTGGTGGGCATGTTCGCGTTTGGTAACCTGTTGCGCGAGGCTGGGGTCGTTGATCGTCTGGCCGATACCTCGCGCAATGCGCTGATTAATATCGTGACCATTGCGCTGGGGCTGACTGTCGGCTCCAAGCTGTCCGCTGAAGCCTTCCTGCAGATGAAAACGCTTGGGATCTTGCTGCTTGGAATGGTTGCGTTCTGTGGTGGTACGGCGGCGGGTGTGCTGATGGCGAAGGTCATGAACATCTTCAGCACAAACAAGATCAATCCGCTGATTGGGTCGGCCGGTGTATCGGCAGTGCCAATGGCGGCGCGAGTGTCCAATAAATTGGGGCTAGAGGCGGACCCGCAGAACTTCTTGCTCATGCATGCCATGGGGCCTAACGTAGCGGGCGTCATTGGCTCGGCGGTCGCCGCGGGCATTTTGCTGAGTTTCGTAGGGTGACTAACCGCTAGGCTGAGGCAATCACCTGTCGTCAGGAACACAATTACAACTGCCTAGTGGTACGACCAGTAGAGAAAAGTTTGAGAGAAACAATGCGACGAACAAAAGAAGACGCCAAAAAAACTCGGACGGCACTTCTCGCATCTGCGGAGCGGCTCTTTCTAGCTAACGGAGTGACACGAACGAGTCTCAGCCAGATTGCCCATGATGCGGGCGTAACGCGTGGCGCAGTTTATTGGCATTTCGAAAACAAATCCGACCTATTAAACCAACTACTCGACCAGGTTCGAATATCACCTGAGAAAATAATGGGAGTGACCAATGATAATTCTTCACAACATTCGTTGCGCTTATTACGGGATTTATGTGTAGAAGGCCTAAATGCTCTGGCGATAGACCAGCAAAAAAGCCGCGTCATGAAAATTCTTCTGCATCGCTGCGAGTTCACCGACGAGCTTATCGCAGCGGAAGCTCGCCACAATTTCTTGATAATTCAGCTTATTGATCAATGCGAGCAGATATTTGCCAGCAACATTGAGATACTGCAGCAAGGTGTTACACCTCGAATGGCTGCAATCTCGATACATACTCTTATTATTGGCTTGTTCACTGACTGGACAAGAAACCCGCAATTGTTCGATCCCATAGTGGACAGCGGTCCGTTGATCGACCCGCTTTTTCGAGGCCTCGTCAGAAACTGGGACAGTATCTAACGACTTGGCATCCTTGCTGTCAAGATTTTATGGATTTGACGTAACAACGTCGCTGCAAAACATAGTGACCGAAATGCGCTGGCAAGTCAGAAAGACTAGCTCTAAAAAAAATTACTGTTTTCCGGTAGCATTGGTAACTTGATCATTTACCTTTTCAAAGGCTTTATAGGAGCCATGCCGCTTGAGTAAATTAGGCAGGCCGATGTTCGCAACAACCATCAGCGGTTGGCCTAACCTACCCATGTAGCTCCAGCCTTTTCATAGCCTCTCAGGCCAGTTCGGATCATCGGCTTCGTGCGCCTTTACAAGCCCCGCGGTTAAGTACGTAATGCTGCAAAGCGGTCCGACAGCCTGATGAGAGAAACACCGTATCGTTGAAGCTTGTTTGAATTCGGCGTACACCGGAGTCTTAGTAACCATGTACTCTGTGCGACCCGCCTACCTCACTTACCCCAAGTATTGGGTAAAGGCCTGCTACACGCCGATCGCGTTTCCGCTCGAGGTCGTCAGCCATCGCTCAAAATGCCGGCTTTGTACCTGCCCGTCTTTCGCCGCATAGTAGACAAGCCGCAAGTCACGGTCGACATCGATCGTGAGTGAGGTGTGATCGAACACCACCTTGCCGATCCCGTCGATCTGAAAATTCCGGATGCCCTGGCAGGGTCCATGAATATCCTGTTGCCGCCACCAGGTCCTGAAATCGGTATCGATCTTCTCCAAATCTTTAACCAATGCTCCAATGTCGGGGTCCTCGGCTGCCCTGACGAAATCACGGCGAAAACTCGATAGCATTTGCAAGGACTGATCCTCCCACGGGTCGAGCAATGCGCGCATCGAAGATGCGGTGAACAACAGCCAAAGGAAGTTGCGCCGCTCTGTCGGAACGCTCGAGAAAGCGAAGACCTTATCTGCAGCCGCGTTCCAAGCCAGCACATCCCAGCGAAGATTGAGGACGTACGCCGGACGCATTGGGAGATCGGCCATCAACCGATGAACGAGCGGTGGCACGACACACCAGGTTTTGCCCGGCTCTGGCGGGAGCCTCTGATGCGCCAGCAAAAAAAGATGCCGTCTTTCGGTGGCGTCCAGCTTCAATGTGCGCGACAGATTTTCGAGGAAAGTCGCAGATACGCTGATCTCTCGCCCCTGCTCCAGCCAGGTGTACCAAGACAGGCCTACCCCGGCGAGGGCTGCGACTTCCTCCCGTCGAAGCCCCGGAGTCCGCCGTCTTGCACCAGAAGGCAAGCCCGCGTCCTGTGGAGAAATACGTTCACGGCGGCTTCGCAGAAAGTTAGCCAGCTCCGCCCGGTTTCGCTCAAGGCTGCGAGGAGCGCTCATCCAATTACTCTCCAGTAATAGTATAAGAGGTCAAATTGTAACCCCATTGAAGCGGGATTAAGAATAACTCCTCGTCGCCAATGCCCCGTTCCAGCCAGCTGGCCGGCATCGAGCGGCTTGATCGTTCAGGAGATATTCGGATGTACCAATCATTGCTTCGTCAGCAATTGGAGTTACTGAAGTCCTCCAACCAGTACCGCACCTTCACCACTCTCAGTCGCATCTGCGGCCAGTATCCGTTCGCCAAGCTGAACGGCGAGCAGCCGGATCCGGTCGTTGTGTGGTGCAGCAACGACTACCTAGGAATGTCGCAGCACCCGACCGTACGCGAGCAGATGCACCTGGCATTGGAAACGTACGGCGCTGGCTCAGGCGGTTCGCGCAACATAGGTGGCTCCTACGAGCTTTATGAGCGACTCGAGGCGAGTCTTGCCGACTGGCACGATAAAGAAGCGGCACTGGTTTTCCCGACCGGCTTTGGCTCGAACGACGCCACCCTCCAATGCCTGCTGAGGCAAATCCCCGATTGTGTCGTGATCAGCGATGCGCTGAATCACGCATCGATCGTCAACGGCATCCGAGCAACACCGAATGAACGGCAGGTGTTTCGCCATAATGACGTGGAACACCTGGCCCAGATACTGTCCCGCTATCCAATTGGTCAACCGAAGCTGATTGTGTTCGAGTCGATCTACTCGATGGACGGCGACATCGCACCGATTGCCGACATCGTGGAAGTTGCCAAGCGCTTCAACGCGCTGACCTATCTCGACGAAGTTCATGCGGTCGGCATGTACGGCGCTCGAGGGGCTGGCATCGCTGCCGAGCTCGACCTGGTCGACAAGATCGACATCATCCAAGGCACCATGGCCAAGGCCATCGGCGTAATCGGTGGTTACATCGCATCGACCCGCGTCATCGTGGACGCAGTACGTTCCTTTGCGACAGGCTTCATCTTTACCACGTCCCTTCCTCCTGCCGTCACGGCTGGCTGCCTGGCAAGTGTCGAGCATCTCAAGTCAAGCGATGACGAGCGCCAGAAGCTACAGATCAACACCGCCTTATTGCGCGAGCGTTTGAAACAACACGACATTCCCGTCATGCCCTGCTCGAAAACGCACGTATTGCCGGTATTGGTCGGTGACGCTGAGCGCTGCAAAGTTGCCGCCCTGCGGCTACTACACACACACGGGGTCTATCTCCAACCAATTAACTACCCATCTGTGCCGGTCGGTACGGAGCGCTTTCGGGTTAACGCAACGCCCAACCACAGCCAAGCCCAGATCGAGAATCTAGCCGTTTGCCTGCGCGAAACCTTCGACCATTTTGCGATCCCTTTGGCATCCAAAACCTTCACTTCGGAGGTGGCCTGATGAACAACTTATCGTTCACCGTGCGAAACGCGACGCAGGAGGACATCGAGTGGCTGATAGAACTGAGGTCCTTCTTGCTAGACGGTACGTCGGCCATTTACGCCAGCCGCAGCCAGACGGACTCTGAAAGATGGCGTACGGCGTATAAGCACTGGCTAGCCGCGCACCTAGGGGTACATGACAGTGTGCAGGTGCTCGTAGCTGAACACTGTGAAACTCGGCAAGTCGCCGGCTGTGCTACTGGAATCATCGATCTCAGGGCGCCCACCGCTGCGAATGCTAACGGTCTGTCCGGATGGATCCAGTCGGTTGTGGTTGATCCGCAATGGAGGGCGCACGGCATCGCAACTCAGCTCATGAATCATCTGCTTCGCTGGTTTGGCAACCGGGACGTTGCAACGGTAGCGCTCCAGACTACAGCAGGCGCATCCGGGCTGTACGAACGTCTTGGCTTCTGCCCAACAGGCGAGGGCCTCCTGCTTCGCCAGGGGGCGTCAGCATGAACGTATTGATTATTGGCCTGGGATACGCCGGACAGCGATTTCGCCAAGCATTCGAACATGTCACAAACCGAGCCGGTGTTTCGACCTCTATCGCATATGTCGGACGACGTCAGAAAGCTACGCCACTGCGTTACTTCGCCTGCATTGACAGTGCGCTCCAGCATTTCACACCCGATATCGTAGTGGTCAGTGCCAACGATATAAGTCACGCCGATGTATTGCGCCAGCTTGCGGGCTACCAAGGCTTTGTCGTCTGCGAAAAGCCGCTCGCCACACCCACTGACGCGCTGAACGGCGTCCAAGACGCGCTCAGCGGTGTCGGCGGATTCGCGTTGAATCTGATTGAGCGCTATTCGCAGGCGACGCAGATCTTGCGTGAATGGGTCGCCCGCCATGGGTGGGAATTGGCACGTGCCAGCTTCTATTGGGGCAAGGATCGCATCAATGACTACCGGCCCACTTGCGGAGTTACCAGTGAAGCGATTCATGCGTTGGATCTGCTGCGCTGGGTATGCCCGACCGCGGGTCCGCTGCGGCTGGATGGCGTTCTGGGTATCCGGTCAGACTTTTCGGTATCTGGACTTGCGGTTCTCGACACCGTGCAGCTGACTGCTGTCCTTGGTTCCGCGCCAGTCACCGGCTACAGCAGCTTTGTCAACGTCGTTCGCCAACGCACCGTCGACTTCAGCTTTATCGATCGGGAAGACCAGCTTATCCATGCGCGACTGACCTTCGATACGCCGCGCTGGGATCATGACCATCTGCGGATCTGGATGCGGGATATCGACGGCACGGAACTCGTGCTGCACGAGCTCCGACTCTCTCCCAGCCAGTCGGGACTCGAGATTCTGCACAAGCTTTCTGAGTTCTGCCAACAGGTCCTTGACTGGGTCGTGCGGCGCCAGCCGCCTCCCCTCCCATTCGCCAGCCTGGACGACGCCGTCGAGCTACAGGAATTGCTCAATCAACTGGAGCATCGCGCGCTCACCCCTGCCGCGGCCCGTTACAACCGTGGCGCTCAGCGCGCCTTGCTCGTCGAGGGCAGCGACCTGGAAGCCCTCGGCTAAATGGATATCAGCGGGAGAACCACATGTGTGGAATAGTTGGATGGCTGTCCTACAGCCAGGACATGCAGGCGCAACGCAATACGCTGAAGCGCATGACCGAGACGATGGCAAATCGGGGGCCCGACGCCGAGGGGATCTGGATAACGGGTCCAATCGGCTTTGGCCATCGAAGGTTGTCAATAATCGACCTGGAAGGTGGTCGGCAGCCCATGCTGGCTCGACGCGACGACGGGTTAGAAGCGGCGGCGATCACCTACAGCGGTGAGGCCTACAACTTTCGTGAACTGCGCGCCGAGCTGAAAGGACGCGGCCATCGTTTCGAAAGCCTCAGCGACACTGAAGTGGTCCTGCGCGCCTACCTAGAATGGGGAGAGGGATTCGTCGAGCGGCTCAACGGGATGTATGCCTTCGCGGTTTGGGACCTCACAACGCAGGAACTACTGCTGGTTCGTGACCGGATGGGCGTGAAGCCGCTTTATTACTACGAGACGGTCGACGGGGTGGTGTTTGGGTCCGAACCCAAGGCCCTGTTAGCCAACCCGCTCGTGCCCCGTACCGTAAGGGCCGACGGGCTGCGTGAGATCCTGGAGATGGTCAAAACTCCGGGCCATGCAGTGTATGACGGCATGCGTGAAGTCTTGCCTGGCGAGGTCGTTCGCATCAATCGTCAGGGCCTCACACGACACCGTTATTGGCGACTCGAGGCTCGTGAGCATGGTCATACGCTTGACCAGACCGTCCGGCATACGCGAGATCTCCTGGAAGATATCGTGCAGCGGCAAGTCGTTTCGGATGTACCCCTGTGCAGCCTGCTTTCCGGTGGTCTCGATTCGTCGATCATCACCGCCTTAGCGTCCAGAAAACTGCTTGCTGAAGGCAAGGAAAACATTCATTCGTTCTCGGTCGATTTTCTCGATCACGGCAGCAGTTTTGCCAGCGATGCAGTGAGGGGCACGCCTGATGCGCCCTTCGTTCGCGACTTGGTTGAGCGTATCCACTGCAGTCATCACGAGATCGTCCTGGACAGCCGAGAGCTGGCCGATCCGGCGCTTCGCCATCGAGTCATCGAGGCGCTCGATCTACCGCCTGCCTTCTGGGGCGACATGTGGCCATCGCTCTATCGGCTGTTCCAGGAAGTGCGCCAGCACTCCACCGTTGCACTGTCCGGAGAAAGCGCGGACGAGGTCTTTGGGGGCTACCGCTGGTTCCACGACCCCGCGGCAATCCAGGCCCAGACCTTTCCCTGGCTGGTGTCTGTGACGGGCAAATACTTCGACGGCAAGACCCTCTTCGAGCCGGCGCTCCTACATCAGCTAGACCTGCCCGGGTTCGTACAGGATAGCTACAGTCAGGCGCTCAGCGAAGCCCCAGTACTGCCGTCGGAGGAGCAGACGGATCGGCGCATGCGCCAGATGAGCTACGTCAACCTGACCCGCTTCGTCCAGACATTGCTTGATCGCAAGGACCGGATGAGCATGGCCGTCGGTCTTGAGGTCAGGGTGCCCTTCTGTGACCACAGGCTTGTCGAGTACGCATTCAACATTCCTTGGGAAATGAAGACCTTCGACGGGCGCGAAAAGAGCATCTTGCGTGCGGCGACTCGTGACCTGTTACCCGAATCGATCAGCGATCGGGTCAAGAGCCCCTACCCCTCGACGCAGGATCCTGCTTACGAGCAGGCGCTTCGCACCTCACTCATCCAGATCATGGCCGACAAGGACGCACCTGTGCGAGCCCTTCTCGATGCATCGCAGGTCAAGCGCACCCTGGAGAGACCCGTTGGCGACACCTCGCCCATGTACGACCGCATGGGCATGGAGCTGGCGGTTGGCCTGAACACCTGGCTGACCGAACAGGATGTCAGCCTCGAACCTTAACTCAGCGCGACGCGGTCCGGCGGCCGCGTCCAGCCTTCTTCCTGGAGCGGCGATACTATGAATACCCCGTATTCCAACAAGCAACTTCCCATCTACCTGATCGCACTCGGTGCATTCGCGCTGGGCATGGCCTCCTATGTCACAGCAGGCCTGATTCCCCTAATCGAGGCCTCCTTTTCCGTTTCGGTCGCTGTGGCTGCGCAGCTGGTGACCGCCTTTACCCTCGCCTATGGCCTTGGCTCGCCGGTATTCGTTGCGCTGACCCCGCCCGATCATCAACGCACCAGTCTGCTATTCGCGCTTGGATTGTTCGTTCTAGCAAACGCGGCCAGCGCCCTCGCAGCAGAGTTTACCGAACTAGTGATCTGGCGGGCCGTAGCCGGGATCGGCGCTGGCGTCTACCTCGCCATGGGCATCGGCGCCTCAGCAGCGCTCTCATCGCCCGAGCGGCGCGGAAAGTCGATCGCCATCATCATGGGGGGTATGGCCAGCGGCGTTGTGCTGGGTGTTCCAGTGGGTTTGATAACTGCAGATCGCTTCGGCTGGCAAGCTGCACTTTGGCTCGTCACCTTGCTGGGGTTGTTAGCTTTTGCGGGCCTGGTATTGATGTTGCAGAGGCTGCAAGCGGCGCCCACCAGCTCCCTGGGACAAAAGCTCAGGATCCTTGCCGATGGGCACGTGATGACCATACTTCTTATTTCCCTACTAGCTGCCGTTGCCAGTCTGGGCATGTATACCTTTATCGCTCCACTGCTCGCCGACCCGGAACTCGGTGCAGTCCGCTCGGTAACGCCTTATCTCTGGATCTGGGGCATCGGCGGCGTGCTCGGCAGCTTTCTTGTAGGCCCGGTTGTCGATCGAGTCAGGGGGCCCGTGCTGGTCTTCGCCATTATGGTCATCCTCTCGGCCTCCTTGTTTCTCTTACCGGTTGCGGCCACGCTCGGCACGTGGCTGGTCATGCTGCCGATCATGGCATGGGGCGCCGTAGGCTGGGCCCTGCAGGTACCGCAGAACAACGAACTGATACAGGCCAGGCAGGCACACGGCGATGGCAACCTTGCCATCGCTCTCAACGAATCGGCGCTATACCTGGGCAGCGCCATAGGTGCGGCCGCCGGAGGCTTCGTCCTGCTGCTACAGATGCCCACCTGGACGCTGGCCGCCTGTGCCGGCTTGATCGCCTTACTCGGCGCACTGCTTCAGGTTCTCAACCTTCGTCGTCAGCGAGCCTGGCCGCGCACAGTCCAACCTGAAACCAACCATTGACCTAGCCGGAGGTGCAAGTTGGAGCTTCGTCATCTTCGCTGTTTCGTGGCCGTCGCCGAGGAGCTGCATTTCGCACGGGCTGCCGAACGTTTGCATATGGAGCAATCGCCCTTGTCGCGGACCATCAAGGACTTGGAGTACCGCTTGGGTGTGCAGCTGTTCGAACGCACAACGCGCCGAACGCGTCTCACCTGGGCCGGCACGGTCCTGTTGCAAGAAGCCCGGCGTGTCATTGCGGTCGTAGAGCAGGCCAAAGCGAGCGTGAAAGGCGCCGCTTCGGGTTACCAAGGTCAGCTACGTATTGCCCTGTCCGACGGCGTCCCGCAATCGCGGCTGGCGTCGCTGCTCGCGCTGTGCCGCGAGGAAGACCCCGACATCGAAATCTTCCTGCGCGAAGTGCCGTCTGCGATGCAGACCAGAGGCCTGCTGGACGATTTGTTCGATGTCGGTCTGTCGCAAACCACATACCAGGCTGACGGGCTGCTGGCCGTGCCCGTATGGCATGACCCGCTTGTCGTTGCCCTGCCAGCACGCCACCAATTGCTCGCCCACCGCGAGATTCCGCTGGAGGAACTCGCCGGGCTCCCATTGGTGCTCTGTGAGCCTCAAGTCTGCGAAGGGTTCTGGCAGCAGCTACAGCTCGTACTAAGGCCTATTGCGCCCAGACTGACCATTGCGGAGCGTGTCCCAACCCTCGATCTGATGATCGCGCTGGTAGCCGCCGGTTACGGTCTGGGGTTCTCCAGCCTGCCGCGAATTTCAGAGCTCCATAATCCGGACATCGCCACCCGTCCCCTGGCGGGCCAGAGCAAGCTGACCACCTACTTGGTTCGTCGCAATAGCGAGCCGTCAGCACCATTGGATCGTTTTATCGACCGAGTGGCACGGGTTGCGTGCGGCATGGATGATCATTCCGGCCACCAACCGACAGGCTTGCGCTCTCTGGACGCATAGGTACGGACCTGAGCCACGAGTCCAGTGGGCACTCGCCAGGATTTGCTGCAGCTACAACCTCAAGCCCCGCTGTGCCTTGCGCAACGGCGGGCTTCAAGCGCTCTGAGCGCTCGGCGTAGAAAGCGACGAGGATCCAGAGCGGTTTGCCTCACGTTTGAACCCGCGGTCCCCCGCCATGAAGGCCTCCAGCATGTACGGGACGAGGGTTACCGCATCAACCGGCTCGCCATATGTCTCCACGTGCATCGAGGCGTAACGGTCTAGATCGGCCTTAAGACTTGCAGGACAGAGAAAGGTCAGCTTGGTGTTCTCAGTCTTAGGCAGCGGCCCCAGTCTCAGCTTGCGCGTCGCGCTCATCGTGATCCTCCACTGTTAAAGAACAAGGGTTGGTAAGGTCGCAGCACCAAGTCCCGGTTAACGATGATGCGCACCGGCAAGCCTGGTCGTTCGGTCAATGTCGGCTGGATGTTCATATTGCGCCGGGTCATTTCCTGGCCCACCTGATTGACGCTGTCTTGAAGGCCATCGCGACCAGCGATGATGACGCGGTCTCCGCCCTGTCGGTTTTCCGGTGCTGCCAGCTCGGCGCCGATACCCAGCAGCGTGGTCAACGCAGCGCCGGCGAAGACGCGATTCCAATGCCAGTCGGTCCCATCCTCCAGGCCGGCGTAGCCGGCCGGGTCGGTGCCGATCAAATTATCCAGCGTCAGCGAACTTGTGTCCGGCAGGATGATGCGGTTCCACACCACCTGCACGCGGCTCTGCCCGTAGCTGACCTGGCTGTTGTAACGTCCAAGTATTCTCGAACCCTGGGCTTGCATACCAAGGAAGCCGCAGACCCTCTCGCGCAACAGATCACGCTGAGAAATCGCGATGAAATCCAACCCTACATCGATGCTTTGACAGCCCAGGCCTGACCTCCCATGACAACAATTTTCGAACTAGTTAAAGACCCATACGAGCGCAAGGCTCGAGTGGTTCCGGGTCTTCTCGTGGCGTTGCCATTGCTCGTCCCTTTGCTATGCGTATACGGAGCAAAGCATCCTGTGCTCACAGGCGTTATCGGTTTACTTGGCGGCTGCGGCGCCATTTACGCGCTTGCGAGCGTGGCACGTGGGCGCGGTAAAAAGCTTGAAGAGCTTTTAGTCAAGAAATGGGGCGGCATGCCTACAACCATAGCCCTGCGGCATCGCGACAATTTTCTCGATAGCGTAAGCAAGCAGAGGTACCACTCTGCGATCACTACTAAACTGGGTATCGACATACCAACGGCAGAAGAAGAATCAGCGAACCCTGACAAAGCGGACGACATCTACATCGGAGCAACCAAGCGACTTCGCGAACTCACGCGTACCAATAAGCAACTCCTACTGAAAGAGAATATTGCCTACGGATTCCACCGCAATATGCTGGCGATGAAGCCCGTCGGCATCCTGTCGAGCCTCCTGGGAATCCTCTACGGATTGCTGATTGCAAAGGTTCTGCAGATAACGCCTCCCCATTTTTACCCCGTGCATTTTGCAGACCCGGGACTCGCCGCTGGCTTGACACTGCTTATTTCGATGGCGCTACTCGCGGCCTGGCTGCTGTATTTCGATCAGAGTGCCGTCAGACGTATGGGGTTTGTGTATGCGGAACGTCTGTTTGAGTGCCTGCCGTCGCTGACTTCTTCAGCATCACGAAAGAAGGCACCAAAATCGACACCTACAGAATGATCACCTCCGGCTGAGCTGCTGGATAAGGGAGCAGGATCGAATTAACTGGAGAACTGCCACAACCTCAGCGATGAAATAACATCACTGAAAGCTTTCTAGCAGCCAATAATCGCACCAGGTCTGCCCCTGTACGCCGCAGCGGGTTGTCCCGATAAGCACCGAACCGCAAGATGCCCCATCCAACCAGACTCACGGAGTCCGAGATGGAACATCTATCGCCTACACCCGGCGCGTCAATTCTCGAATTCGTCCAGCCTCTTCCGAGGCCTAACACGGAAGCCTACGAGGCATTGCCGCAGTTTCCGAAGGGAAGCCCCCTTCCCTTCCGGCGCACCATTCGACGACAAGAGCTGAGGCAGATCATCCCGCTATCTGAGACGACCATCTACGAGATGGAGCGACGTGGCGAGTTCCCTAGACGCTTTAACCTGACACCACGTTGCGTGGTGTGGGACTTGGCCGAGATCGAAGCATGGATCGAGGAGCGCAAGCAGGCGCCTCGTAAAGACATCAGCGGACCGGATGTCCGCCTAAGGAAAACTCGCCCTGTTCGGGCGGGTTCGGATCAGGCATGAGGCCGGCAGTCACCTCAGCCAACGAGAGCCTCCAGCTCCTCGGAAGCCGAGCGCGGTAAACGTCGACTTTCCTTGGCTAGATTGACCTGCAAGGCCACTCGCGCCACCTCCAGAACATCCCTGGCCAGCGAATAACCACCTTTGGTCTGTAGCCAGGCCAGCACGTCTGCCAGGTGCCAGATCGACGCACTGCCCTCGTGTACCGGTGCCGGGAAGCTGCCCGGATTGGCCAGCATCAGCTTGCGCATGTTTTGTCGCGATACCCCAACCATTTCGGCCACGTCGGTTAGACCAACCAGATCAGGGGCGACCTCGATCAACCTGGCAGAGGGCACTGCATGGCGCACATCGGCCAGTGCACTGCGCACAGCCGCATCTGCACTCTCCGCCTCTCGAGTGAACTCCAGCGCCAGCCGACCCGGCTGGCCGATGCCTACCAGGGCATCGTCGCAGCCCGATTCGCCAAGGCGCTCGACCAGAATATCCGGAGTACGGCCATCCTCGGCGAGTTGGTATTTCAGTGTGAAGGTGTATTCCATCGTGCTACTCCTCTGCACCGTCGGCAGCATCCTGATGCTTACGATGCGTGGTGCAGTTGTCCGCCACGCGCCGTAAGGCGCGTGCGTGGTTGCTGGGGTTCTTCGGCGTACTCCACACGCTCGTGATGCAGAACTCGCCGCAGCGACATTCCTCGTCGTTGTAGGGGCAGTAGATCCGCCCCCAGGCGTGACTGCCGCCAACTTCGATGCGCCACCCCTGCCCTTCGGCATGCTTGAGCGCTTCTTCGACCTCTTTCTTCGGATGCGAGGGACGGCCCATTAATGATCTCCAGTATCCCCATGACTCGACAGGTTGTCAACTGACAACCAACCCATTCCCTTAAACAGCGGCACTCAACACCGGCACGGTCACATGTTCCGGCAGCAGCTTCGGCACATAAGTCCGACCATCGATCCAGGCATCGACCATGTCTGCCCACTCCTGCAGCATATGGCGCCGCTGCTCCGCGTACTCGGCCTTGTTGTAGACCGAGCGCGATGTACGCCCATCCTCATGCGCCAGGCACTTCTCGATCCAGTCGCTATTGAAACCCACCTCATTGAGTAATGTGGATCCTGTCCTGCGCAGGTCGTGAACAGTAAACGGCTCCAACGGCAGCCCCGCTTCCTTAGCACGCGATGCAATGAGTTGGGTGATCCGGTTCAAAGTGGCGTGCGACATGCAGCGGTGGATGTCATAGCGTGAGGGCAACACGAATCTGGAACCAGCAGCACAGGTGTGTAGCGCAATGAAGATATCCAAGGCCTGTCGCGACAGGTAGACCACATGGGGATTGCGCCCCTTCATCCGTTGCTTGGAGATCGTCCAGGTGGCATTTTCAAAATCCACCTCATTCCAGGTCGCCTCAATCAACTCGCTCTTACGTACAAGGGTCAAAAGCACCAGCCGCAAGGCCAACCGTATAGTGGGGTACGCAGCAATGGACTCCAACTGGTGAAAAGCCAGGCGAATCTCGGTCGGAGTCAGCGCTCGGTCTTTCGGCACGAAGGTGGCGATCGATGCCGCCTTCACATCGTCGGCCGGATTCTCGACCTTCTCGCCATGCAGGATTGCGAACGCATAGACCTGCTTCACGATGTCGCGAATATGGACGGCCGTAGCCGGAGCGCCACGGCCCTTCACCTTGGCACAGAGCGCCCGCAGATCGTCAGGAGTGATTTCGGTCAGGAGCCGGTTCTCGAAGACCGGCAAGATGTCGCGGTCGATGATGCTCTTGCGCATGGACCGCGTGCTGTCGGCCATACGCGCATCAGCCAGCCAGTTCTTCAGCATGTCGCCGAACGACTTGGCAGCTGTCAGACGCCGTTTGGCCCGCTGCTTTTCCAGGGAGGGCGATATGCCCTGGGCGACCATTCGCTTGGCATCCAGCAACTTTTCGCGAGCCATGGCCAGCGAAATTCCCGCTGGGCCATACCGTCCGATGGTCAGCGTCTCCCGGCGCCCATTGAGACGGTAATCGTAGCGAAAGGTGACGGTACCGCCGGGAGATACCGTCACGTACATGCCATCACGGTCGGAAGCCTTATAGGGCTTGGCTTTGGGCTTGAGATTGCGCAGCGCGGTGTCAGTAAGCATCGAGGTTTTTCCTCCTGTTCATGACGGCTTTTACCGTCAAGGGCCAGGAGACCTGCTGATGCCGGGAAAGCCGCATGGCGCAAGCTTTCCCAAGGAGAGATTTACCGTCAAAGACCGGTTTGGTCTCGATAGTAAACGGGAGGGTCTTAATCCGGCTTCCGATTCCTACCGTCACCCTTACCGCCAGAGCGTTCTGCTGCTCGGCGATAGCCACCGATAGATGCCGTGACATATTTTCTTCTAAATCAACACGTTACAGCATCTTATCGATAGGTGCCGATAGTCCCTGAAGGACCTGATTTCACTCCCACTCGATGGTCGCCGGCGGCTTGCTCGACACATCGTAGGTCACGCGGGAGATGCCTTCGATTTCGTTGATGATGCGGTTGGACACCTTCTCCAGCAACTCGTATGGCAGGTGCGCCCAGCGCGCGGTCATGAAGTCGATGGTCTCCACCGCGCGCAGCGCGACGACCCAGGCGTAGCGGCGGCCATCACCCACCACACCGACCGATTTCACCGGCTGGAACACCACGAAGGCCTGGCTGGTCTTGTGGTACCAGTCGAAGTTGCGCAGCTCTTCGATGAAGATGTGGTCGGCGCGACGCAGCAGGTCGGCGTATTCCTTCTTCACCTCGCCGAGGATACGCACGCCCAGGCCAGGGCCCGGGAAGGGGTGGCGGTAGACCATGTCGTAGGGCAGGCCGAGTTCGAGGCCGATCTTGCGCACCTCGTCCTTGAACAGTTCACGCAGCGGCTCGACCAGCTTGAGGTTCATCTCTTCCGGCAGACCACCAACGTTGTGGTGCGACTTGATCACATGGGCCTTGCCGCTCTTGGCGCCGGCAGACTCAATGACGTCGGGATAGATGGTGCCCTGGGCGAGGAACTGGATGTTGTCCAGCTTGCTGGCCTCGGCATCGAACACGTCGATGAAGGTGCGACCGATAATCTTGCGCTTCTTCTCCGGATCCGCCTCACCTTCGAGGTTGGCCAGGAACTGCGCCTCGGCATCGGCACGGATCACCTTGACGCCCATATTCTCGGCAAACATGGCCATCACCTGGTCGCCCTCGTGCAGGCGCAGCAGGCCGTTGTCGACGAAGACGCAGGTCAGCTGGTCGCCGATCGCCTTGTGCAGCAGCGCCGCGACCACCGACGAATCGACACCACCGGAGAGGCCGAGCAGAACGTTGGCATCACCGACCTGAGCACGCACCTGGGCGATGGCGTCCTCGACGATATTCGACGGCGTCCACAGCGCTTCGCAGCCGCAGATCTCCAGGATAAAGCGCGACAGGATGCGACCGCCCTGGCGAGTGTGGGTCACTTCCGGGTGGAACTGCACGCCGTAATAGCCACGGGCATCGTCGCCCATGGCGGCAATCGGGCAGCTCGGGGTGCTGGCCAGGATGTGGAAGCCGGTAGGGATCTCGGTGACCTTGTCGCCGTGGCTCATCCACACGTCGAGGCCAAACACGCCGTCGTCATCCATGTGGTCTTCGATGCCGTCGAACAGCTTCGACTTGCCGACCAGATCGACGCGGGCATAGCCGAACTCGCGAACGTCGGAGCCCTGCACCTTGCCACCCAGCTGCTCGGACATGGTCTGCATGCCGTAGCAGATGCCGAACAGCGGCACGCCCAGATCGAACACGGCCTGCGGCGCGCGCGGGCTGCCTTCCTCGTGAACCGACTCCGGGCCGCCGGCGAGGATGATGCCGCGTGGCGCGAAGGCACGAATGTCGTCCTCGCTCATGTCCCACGGATGCAGCTCGCAGTACACACCGATCTCGCGCACGCGGCGGGCGATCAGCTGGGTGTACTGGGAACCGAAGTCGAGGATCAGGATGCGGTGGGCGTGAATGTCTTGGTGAGCCATGAGCTTTCCTTCGGAAAGAGCCTGAAGCTGAAAGCCGGAAGCTGGAAGCCGAAACCAGGATTTCTCCCGGCTCCCGCTGCCAGCTTCCGGCGCCTGTCTAGCTGAGCGCTGAGCGGATCAACCCACTCGGTAATTCGGGGCTTCCTTGGTGATCTGCACGTCATGCACGTGCGACTCGGCCATGCCGGCACCGGTGATGCGCACGAACTGCGGACGGGTGCGCATCTCGTCGATGGTGGCGCTGCCGGTGTAGCCCATGGAAGCGCGCAGGCCACCCATCAGCTGATGGATGATCGCCGACAGCGAACCCTTGTACGGCACACGGCCTTCGATGCCTTCGGGTACCAGCTTCTCGGCACCAGCGGACGAGTCCTGGAAGTAACGATCCGAGGAGCCCTGCGCCTGGGACATGGCGCCCAGGGAGCCCATGCCGCGGTAGGCCTTGTAGGAGCGGCCCTGGAACAGTTCGATCTCGCCCGGGGCTTCTTCGGTACCGGCGAACATCGAACCCATCATCACGGCGTTGGCGCCGGCGACAATGGCTTTGGACAGGTCACCGGAGAAGCGGATACCGCCGTCGGCGATCATCGGCACGCCGGTGCCTTCCAGCGCGGCGGAAACGTTGGCGATGGCGGAGATCTGCGGTACGCCGACACCGGCGACGATGCGGGTGGTGCAGATCGAACCCGGGCCGATGCCGACCTTGACCGCGTCGGCGCCCGCCTTGACCAGGTCCAGCGCGGCTTCGGCGGTGGCGATGTTGCCGCCGATCACCTGCACCTGCGGGAAGTTCTCCTTCACCCAGCGCACGCGATCGATCACGCCACGGGAATGGCCATGGGCGGTATCCACCACCACCACGTCGACGCCCGCCGCGGCCAGCGCCTCGACGCGGTCACCGGTGTCGGCACCGGTACCGACCGCCGCACCAACACGCAGACGGCCCTGGCTGTCCTTGGAGGCCAGCGGGTAGGTCTTGGCTTTCTCGATGTCGCGGAAGGTCACCAGGCCGCGCAGGTGGAAGTTGGCATCGACCACCAGCATTTTCTCGATGCGGTGTTCGTAGAGCTTGGTCTTGATCTCTTCCAGACCAGTGCCCTCGAGGACGGTGACCAGCTTGTCCTTGGGCGTCATGATCGCCGCGACGGAATCACCGGCATTCGGCGTGAAGCGCAGGTCGCGGCCGGTGACGATGCCCACCAGCTCCTTGCCGGACACCACCGGAAAACCGGAGAAACCCAGCTCGTAGGCCTTGCGCAGCAAGTCGCTGATCTTGGTTTCCGGGGTGACGGTGACGGGATCATGGACGATGGCGGTCTCGTGACGCTTGACCTTGCGCACCTCGGCAGCCTGCTGCTCGATGCTCATGTTCTTGTGGATGATGCCGATGCCGCCTTCCTGGGCCATGGCGATGGCCAGGCGGGCTTCGGTGACGGTGTCCATGGCCGCGGAAACCAGCGGAATGTTCAGCTCGATTTCGCGGGTCAGGCGGGTCTTGAGGCTGACATCCTTCGGCAGAACCTCGGAATATCCCGGGATCAGGAGAACATCATCGAAAGTCAGGGCTTCTTGGCTGATACGCAGCATGGCGGGGGCTCCCAGGCGGGAAAAAGGAAGCGCGGCATTATACCCACGCACCCCATCACGCTCAATGCGGTTGTGAGGTATGTCGCGCACGGCAAAGTGCGCAGCATCGCCGGAATGACCAAGAGGTCACGATCGATCGATAATCAGCGCCACCTTGAAACCCAGGCGCTCGGCGAACTCGTCGAGGAACGACTGACGCAAGCCGGCCTCACCCCATCCGTTGAAAATGAAGCCCAGGTTGGAAAACGCGCAGGCCGGAATGAACAGGAAGCCATTAATATCGTCCTCGAAGCCACATTCCGGACAGGTGAAATTGTCGGTCTGCTTAGGCATCCACTCGTCGAGGCTTTCGAACAACGCTTCGCCAATCTCGCGGCGGCACTCGGGGCAACCTGCCTCCTCGGCGAAATCCCGTGTCGGCGTGTAGATGCAGCGCCTGGTCACCACTTCAAGGCCGTTGATGGCCGCGCCAAAGGGCAAGCGCTCCGGATGCTGCACGACGCTGCGCGCACCGGAAGCGATGGCGTAACCCATGCCGCCAACACCGCGGCCGCAGGTGGTCGGCAGCGCCTCGACGATACGCCGCTCGGCCAGCCAGCGCAGAATCATCCGCGCCTTGGCTTCGTGCGCTGGAAACGTGGAAATGCGCGGCACGATGATCGCTTGACTGTGGCTCATGACGGCTCGGAACGGGAGATGAAGAAAGGCCGCGCAGCTTAGCGCCGCGCGTTGGCCGGTCAAGGCCCGCTGGACGGACGCGAAGCAGATTCGGTTTCCGCCTGGCCGCGCCCGGCTTATCATCGCCGTCATGCTCAAAGATCCCTTCCAGCGTCTCAATCTTGATCGCGAAGTGCTGACCGTCAGTCAGCTCAACGGTCGCGCCCGCCTGTTGCTCGAAGACGTGTTCGCCCAGGTCTGGGTCGAAGGCGAGATTTCCAACCTCGCCCGCCCGGCCTCCGGCCACATCTATTTCACCCTCAAGGACAAGAACGCCCAGGTGCGCTGTGCCCTGTTCCGGCAGAACGCGGCGCGGGTTCGCCAGGCCCTGCGCGATGGCCTGGCGGTGCGGGTGCTCGGCAAGGTCTCGCTGTTCGAGGGCCGTGGCGACTACCAGCTGATTCTCGACACGCTGGAGCCGGCTGGCGACGGCGCTTTGCGCCTGGCCTTCGAGGCACTCAAGGAAAAGCTAAGCGCCGAAGGCCTGTTCGCAGCCGAACGCAAGGCCGCCCTGCCCGCCCACCCGCGGCGCATCGGCATCGTCAGCTCGCCGACCGGCGCGGTGATCCGCGACATCATCTCGGTGTTCAAGCGCCGCGCGCCCCAGGTCGAGCTGACCCTGATCCCCACCGCCGTCCAGGGCCGCGAAGCCACCGCGCAGATCGTTCGCGCGCTGCAGCTGGCCGACGCCCAGGGCTTCGATGCGCTAATCCTGGCCCGCGGCGGCGGCTCGCTGGAGGACCTCTGGTGCTTCAACGAGGAAGCCGTGGCGCGTGCGGTGGATGCCTGCGTTACACCGATCGTCAGCGCGGTGGGCCACGAAACCGATGTATCGATTGCCGACTTCGTCGCCGACGTCCGCGCCCCAACGCCATCCGCGGCTGCCGAGCTGCTGGCCCCCAGCAGCGCCGACCTGCAGCAGCGGCTGACCGGCCTGCAGCAGCGCCTGGTGCTGCGCATGCGCGACCGCCTGCACCGTGACGCCATGCGCTTGGAAGGCCTGACCCGCCGCCTGCGCCACCCCGGCGAACGGCTGCAACAGCAGGCCCAGCGCATCGACGACCTCGAGCAGCGGCTGCTGCGTGCCGTCGACCGTCGGTTGTGCAGTGGTCAGGAGCGTCTGGCCCGGCTGGAAACGCGACTGGCCGCGCAACATCCGGGGCGTTCACTGAATCTGTTGCGCCAGCGACTCGAACATCTGTCCTCACGCCTGCCACGGGCGATGCAGGCCAATCTCAAAGGCCGCCGCCAGCAGCTGCAGGGCCTCGTACAGACGCTCAATGTGGTCAGCCCGCTGGCCACACTCAGCCGCGGTTACAGCATCCTGTTGGACGAGCGCGGCCAGGCGATCCGCAGCGCCAGCCAGACCGAGCCTGGCCAGCGGCTCAAGGCCAGGCTCGGCGACGGCGAGCTGGACGTTCGGGTGGAAGACAATCATCTGCAACCGGTCACCCTGCCACTGCTCTAAGCAAGCCGCGCCAGAAATTTCCTGACATCCCTGGCCCTTTCTCTTGCCCGAGGTTTACGCGAGGATTGGGCCATTTTCCGCAACGGACCCGCCCATGCCTCGTGTCTTCGCCCTGCTGTTCTCCCTCGCTCTTGCACTGCCTGCGCATGCCGAAGGCTTCATCACCCGTCTACTGAACAAGCCGGTGCCCGGCGGCGTCGCCGTGATCGAACTCGGCAATGGCCCGCGCGCACCGCAGGCACGCTACCAGGGCAAACCGACGCTGGTGATACGCGAGGACGGCCAGCGCTGGATTGCCATCGTCGGCATCCCGCTGTCGGTCAAGGCAGGTACCCAGCAACTGGAGGTCGATGGCCGCAGCACGGGTTTTCAGGTTGGCAGCCGCGACTATCGCGCCCAGCACATCACCCTGAAGAATCAGCGCCAGGTCAATCCGAATCCGGCAGACCTCAAGCGCATCGAGCGCGAGCTGGACGAACAGACCCGCGCCTACCGGCAGTTCAGTGCCAACCAGCCAAGCAATCTGCTGTTCGATCGCCCGGTGGACGGACCTTTGTCCTCGCCCTTCGGCCTGCGCCGCTTCTTCAACGGCGAGGAACGCAACCCGCACTCCGGCCTGGATTTCGCCGCCAAGAGCGGCACGCCGATCAAGGCACCGGCAGCCGGCCAGGTCATACTCACCGGTGACTATTTCTTCAACGGCAAGACCGTGTTCGTCGATCACGGGCAGGGGCTGATCAGCATGTTCTGCCATTTGTCCGAGATCGGCGTGAAGGTCGGCGATCAACTGGCGCGCGGCCAGGTGCTCGGCAAGGTCGGCGCGACCGGCCGTGCCACCGGCCCGCACCTGCACTGGAACGTGAGCCTGAACGACGCCCGCGTCGATCCGGCGATCTTCATCGGTGCCTACAAACCCTGAACCACGAGGAAGCACAGCGATGCGCATCAAGGCAACGGATTCCACCCTGCTGATCATCGATATCCAGGAACGCCTGTTTCCGGTGATCCTCGACAATGCCGCCATGGCCGAGCACACCGCCTGGTTGCAGCAGGTGGCGCAGCGGGTCGGTGTGCCGGTGCTGCTGACCGAGCAGTACAGCAAGGGCCTCGGCCCGACCATCGCCGCGCTGCGCGACGGCGTGGAGGACACCGCGATCCTCGAAAAGCTGCACTTCTCCGCAGCCGGCGACGGCGAGCTGTTCAAGCGCCCTGGTGGCGAACGCCGCCAGTTCGTCATCTGCGGCTGCGAGACTCACGTCTGCGTGCTGCAGACGGTGCTCGACCTGCTCGACCGCGGCAACGAAGTGTTCGTCGTCGAGGAAGCCGTCAGCTCGCGGCGCGACAGCGACAAGGCGCTGGCACTGCAGCGCATGCGCCAGGCCGGCGCGCAGATCGTCTCGCGCGAGATGGTTGCCTTCGAGTGGATGGAGCGCGCCGGCACCGAGTTGTTCAAGACGATCAGCCGCGAGTTCATCCGTTAAACCAGCGCCGCCAATCGCAGCCCGGGCACACCGCTGGGCCGCCCGCCCACCCTTCGATGGAGAAACACATGTCTGACGATCTGGCCACCTGGCTGGACTGGCTCAGAGCCCATGCCGAACTGCAGACCCTACTTGCCAGCGCCACGCTGATCTTCGCCGCCTGGCTGTCCAACTGGATCGTAAAACGCATCCTGGTGCGCGGCCTCTACCGCCTGTTAAGGCACACGCGCGATGGCGAACTGCAGGATTTCGGCGTCATCAAGCGGCTGTCGAACATCGTCCCGGCACTGGTGCTGTCGATTGGCGTAAGGACGGTCCCCGGCCTGCCGGACGCTGCGGTGACCGTGGTGCAGAATGTCTGCGGCGGCTTCATCGTGCTGACCATCGCACTGGCCCTCGGCGCGGTGCTCGACATCATCAACGTGGTCTATCAGCGTCGACCGGACGCCCGCCTGCACCCGATCAAGGGCTATCTGCAGGTGGTGAAGATCGTCATCTACGCCATCGCGACGATCCTGATCATCGCCACGCTGATCGACCGCTCGCCGCTGATCCTGCTCTCCGGTCTGGGTGCCATGGCCGCGGTGCTGATGCTGATCTTCCAGGACACCCTGCTGTCGCTGGTGGCCAGCGTGCAGATCACGTCCAACGACCTGATCCGCGTCGGCGACTGGGTGGAAATGCCGCAGCTCAATGCCGACGGCGACGTGATCGATATCGCCCTGCATACGGTCAAGGTGCAGAACTGGGACAAGACCATCACCAGCATCCCGACCAAACGCTTCATTTCCGACTCGTTCAAGAACTGGCGCGGCATGCAGGAAAGTGGCGGTCGACGCATCAAGCGCAGCCTGTATCTGGATCAGCAGAGCGTGCATTTTCTCAGCCGCGACGAATGCGAGCGCCTGCATCGCTTCAACCTGCTGGACGAGTACCTGACCGAGAAGACCAAGGAAATCGAGGAGTGGAACGCCAAGCTCGCCGAGCGTGGCAAGGAGCCGGTGAACACGCGCCGCATCACCAATATCGGCAGCTTCCGCGCGTACGTCGAACGCTACCTGCGCAGCCACGGTGGCATCCATCAGAACATGACGCTGATCGTGCGGCAGCTGAGCCCGACCGCGGACGGCCTGCCGCTGGAGGTCTACTGCTTCACCAATACGGTGGCATGGACGCAGTACGAGGCGATCCAGTCGGACATCTTCGATCACCTGCTGGCGATCCTGCCGGAATTCGGCCTGCGGGTATTCCAGCACCCGAGCGGTGGGGATATGCGGGACTGGCGTGATTCACTGATACCGCGCGGTAATGCCGCGCTGCAGCAGCCGGATGAGCACCCGACCGGGGAGAAAAGCTAATCGTAGGTTGGCGCTGAGGCACGAAGCGTGTGGCATCACCTTGGACACTGCCCATTGCGTCATCCCTGACGCCAGCGCCGCCAGTGGCACCATCGCGCCCCGCGCCTCAGCGCCAACCTACGTCCGGAGCGGGGACGCCCCCGCTCCTTTACCGCTAGCGTTGCATTCAGAAACTCATGTCGACCCGCGCCCAGTACGTGCGCCCAGGCTCGTTCACTCGACTGGTGGGCTCGAGGCCGTAGTCGGCGAAGCCGGCGCTACCGGCGAGGTTGAGATGCTCGCTGTAGTTCTTGTCCAGCAGGTTGTCGATGCCCGCGCTGAGCTTGAAGTGCTGGTTCACGCGATACGCGCCGTTGACCGCCAACACGCCGAAGCCGGCGGACTCGTCGAAGTCCTTGCCAACCACGGTGCCCTGGTTCTCGGCGACCCGCCCCTGCGCGGCGACCACGCGCCAGAGGCCACTGGTGCTCCAGTTGTCTTGCTCGTAGGTCAGCCCCAGGCGCCCTTCCAGCGGCGGGATCTGCGGTAACGCGCGATCGTCGCTGCGGTTCTCGCCCCAGGCATAGGCCAGGCTCGCATCCCCCTTCCAGTTGCTGCTGAAGCGGTAGCTCGCACCCATCTCGGCACCGGCGATGGTGGCGTCGATATTGCTGACTTCGGCGCGGACCATGCCGGGCATCACGCCTGGCACATAGCTGAACAGGATGTAGTCTTCGACCACGCCGGCATAGGCGGAAACCCAGGCCTCCAGCGGCCCCTTGGCGTACTGCAGACCGACGTCCAGCTGCGTGGTCTTTTCCGGGCGTACCGAGTCGAACGGCTGCACGGTGCCCACCGGGCCGGGGTTGGAGACGAACAGCTCCCAGTAGTCGGGGAAGCGTTCGGCATGGCCGAGGCCGGCATACCAGGTCGCCGGCACGCTGACCAGCTCTTCCTCGTAGCGTACGAACCCGCTGTACAGCGTGTCGCGACGGGTCTCGCCGGCAGTGGGGTTGTCCCAGTTGCGCGAGACGATGGGCATGCTGGAAGGATCGTGGCTACGGAAAAAGGCGCGCTCGTCGGTCGCCTCGTGCAGGTCCAGGCGCAGCCCGCTGATCAGCTTCTCGCGCTCGCCGAGCTGCCAGCTCAGCTCACCGAACACACCGTAGCTGTGCAGCATCGCATCCGGCACCCAGGGCAAGGCGTCGCTGCCGGCGGCGTTGACCATCTGATTGGCGGCGCCAGCCGGGTTCATCACCTTGCGATGCTCACTGCGCTGGGCGTCGACCCCGGCCTTGAGCTCGACGTCGGTCCACTGCCAGGTGCCGACCAGACGGCCTCCCAGGGTACGACGGTCGACGCGCGACAGCGTCGGGTTGGGCATCATCATCGTCGGCACGAAGTCGCGCAGGCTGTAGTTGTCCATGATGTGATCGGCGTAGTTGTAGTAGACCTGCGCCTCGAGGCCATAGAAGGTCTCACCGATGTTGGTCTTCTCGAAACGCAGGCCGAGGCTTTCGCGCTGGAACTGGCTGCCGTCCATGCCGCGACCTGCGTAACGCGCATAGCCATCGCCGCGACCTGCGGTCAGTTCGATGAGGGTGTCCGCATCCGGCGTCCAGCCCAGGGCGACATCGGTGTTCCACTTGTCGTAGCGCGACGGCATGGTGTCGCCATTGCCGTCGTCGTAATCGTCGGCCTGAGAGCTGTTGGCCATCAGCCGCGCGTAGCCCTGGCCGTTGCCCGCCGCGGCATCCAGGTTGCGGTCGAAGCGCCCGTTGGAGCCGGTCAGCAGGCTGCCGTTGATGCGGTAGTCGGGCTCACTTGACTGCTCAGGCTCACGCTCGAACAGCACTGTGGCTGCTGACGCACCGGGCCCCCAGAGCACGGTCTGCGGCCCCTTGATGACGGTCAGCTTGTCGAACGTATCCGGGCTGATATAGGAACTGGGCGAATCCATGCGGTTCGGGCAGGCGCCGAGCATCTCGCCGCCGTTGGAGAGCAGCTTGAGGCGCGAGCCGAACATGCCGCGGAATACCGGATCGCCGTTAACCCCGCCGTTGCGCACGGCGGAGAAGCCGGGAATGGTCTTCAGATAGTCCGCGCCGTCGCTGGCCGGCATCGGCTGGCGGGGAATCTTCGGGTCGGTAACGACGGTGAGTGGCGACTGCTGGCTGACACCGGTAATGACCATCGGTGCCAGTTCGACGCTGTCGGCCTGCCCGGTGGACGTCGAATGATCGTGCTCGGCCGCCAGCGCGCTACCGGCGAGCAGCGCCAGGAGTGCAGCATGGGCAACCTGCCAGCGCAAACGGGACGGCTGGACTGAAAATGATTCGGACAGGCGCGCACGCGCCGCACGGCCATGAGTAATGCTGGACATAGATACTTCCACTTCTGCGTGTGATTGAGCCGCCAGGGAGGCGGCTGATGAACCTCAGCAATGCAGAAGCGGGGGCGCACGGGGATGGCCACTGCTACGGCGCGTGGCCGGCGGCAGCGGTTGCTCGGGAAGCGGTTGCAGAGTGCCTGGCTCATGCCGCGGCAGGACCAGGTCGACGGATAGGCTGAGCGGTGGATTGAGCGTCAGCAGTTCGCAGTAGCCGCAGAGTTCCAGCGCGGCCAACCATGCCGGTTCCCCTGCACGCGCCTGGCCATGATGACCGTGGGCTGCGGGCTCATGCTCGGCATGATGGTGATGCTGGGCGCTAGCTTGGGCAGCCTGGACGGCGGAGTACAACGGGCCGACATGAATCATCAGCATGGCGAACAGGCCAAGCCAGATACTCATTGTCGATAGCCGTTTGCGTGTCACCGGCATGTCCTTGGTTGACCCGAGCCAAGCCCGCGGGAGGTGCACGGATGATCGCATGTCCGCCATGCCTCGTCCGCTGCGACATGAGGCCGCAAGCCGAGCGAGCAATTGAACACGAAGATTCCCCCTGCGATAGAAATAAAACACTCACAAAGCTCAATAATCGAAATAAATCACCAATTTTTTTCGATGTATTGCAATGCGTGCATACGAAGCAATAGCTTTGCACCATAAACCGGTGCCCGCACCGGGCAGACAAGTTGCTTAGCTCGAGCTTCACCTGGGGAAACGCCATGACCATGCTCAAGAATCCATCGACTAAATACCGCGCCTTCCCGGCCATCGACATTCCGGACCGCACCTGGCCGTCGAAGTCCATCACCCAGGCGCCTATCTGGCTGAGCTCCGATCTGCGCGACGGCAACCAGTCGCTGATCGAACCGATGGATGCCGCGAAGAAGATGCGTTTCTTCAAGACCCTGGTGCAGGTCGGCCTCAAGGAAATCGAGGTGGGCTTCCCCTCCGCGTCGCAGACCGATTTCGACTTCGTCCGCGAGCTGATCGAAGGCGGCCACATCCCCGATGACGTCACCATCCAGGTGCTGACCCAGGCGCGCGAGGATCTGATCACCCGCACCTTCGAGTCGCTCAAGGGTGCCAAGCAGGCCATCGTCCACTACTACAACGCCACCGCGCCGAGCTTCCGCCGCATCGTCTTCAACCAGGACAAGGCCGGCGTGGTTCAGATCGCCGTGAACGCCGGCAAGGTCATCAAGCGCCTGGCCGAGCAGAATCCGGAGACCAACTGGCGCTTCGAGTATTCGCCGGAAATCTTCAGCTCCACCGAGCCGGAATTCGCGGTCGAGGTGTGCAACGCGGTGATCGAGGTGTTCCAGCCGACGCCCGAGCAGAAGCTGATCCTCAACCTGCCGGCCACGGTCGAGGCCGCCACCCCGAACATCTATGCCGACCAAATCGAGTGGTTCTGCCGTCACATCGACCGACGTGACAGCGTGCTGGTCAGCCTGCACACCCACAACGACCGCGGCACCGGCGTGGCCGCCACCGAGCTGGGCCTGATGGCCGGCGCCGATCGCGTCGAGGGCTGCCTGTTCGGCAATGGCGAGCGCACCGGCAACGTCGACCTGGTCACCGTGGCGCTGAACATGTACACCCAGGGCGTCGACCCGCAGCTGGACTTCTCCGACATCGACGCCGTGCGCAAGGTGGTCGAGGAATGCAACCAGTTGCCGGTGCACCCGCGCCATCCCTATGTCGGTGACCTGGTGCATACCGCGTTCTCCGGCTCGCACCAGGATGCGATTCGCAAGGGCTTTTCCCAGCAGGATGCGGAAGGCGTCTGGGAGGTGCCGTATCTGCCGATCGACCCGGCCGATATCGGTCGCAGCTACGAGGCGGTGATTCGCGTCAACAGTCAGTCCGGCAAGGGCGGCATCACCTTCCTGCTCGAGCAGGAATACGGCATCAGCCTGCCGCGACGCATGCAGATCGAGTTCAGCCAGGTGGTGCAGAAGGAAACCGATCGCCTCGGCCTGGAGATGAGCGCCAAGCAGATCTACGCGCTGCTGGAAGCCGAATACCTGCAGGCGACCGCTCCCTATACGCTCAAGGGCCATCGCCTGCAGGAAGAGAACGGCACCAGCGCGGTGGACGTGGAAGTCGCGGCCAATGGCGAAGTCGCCCACTGGCGCGGCATCGGCAAGGGCCCGCTGGAGGCGCTGGTGGCCGCGTTGCCGGTCAAGCTTGAGATCATGGACTACCACGAGCACTCCATTGGCGCCGGCAGCAACGCCAAGGCCGCGGCCTATATCGAGGTTCGCCTGGATGGCGAGCGCCCGCTGCACGGCATCGGCATCGACGAGAACATCACCACCGCCAGCATCCGCGCCCTGTTCAGCGCCATGAACCGCGCGCTGCGTGAAGCGCAGGTGGCAGCCGCCTGAGGCTGATCAGGCAGGTCGCTTACCCTGCCCTTGTAGAGCCAGCGTAACGACGGGCGCCATCCGCGATGGCGCCCGTTTTCGTTTCCAGCCGACCGCGCTCGTCGCCCAGCAGCTGCGAACAACTGAACTGTTCACCTCCCAACGCCCTCCCAATTCGGTCACCAAGCCGGACCACCCACAGTCCCTTTCCGGCAGAAACACGTCAATCATAGGCAGGATTGTGCAAACGCCCTGCGCCCGTCGCCGTTAGGCTTGGCCTCACATACCGATCAACCAAGGAGCCGTCATGAGCAATACCACCGCATACGCTGCCCTCGACCCGAACAGCCCGCTCGCACCCTATTCGTTCTCGCGCCGCGAAGTGGGCCCGAATGATGTGAAGATCGACATCCTCTACTGCGGCGTCTGCCATTCGGACCTGCATACCGCGCGCAACGAGTGGAACAACACGCTCTACCCGTCCGTGCCCGGCCACGAGATCGTCGGCCGTGTGAGCGCAGTCGGCGCTAACGTCAGCAAATTCAAGGCAGGCGATATCGCCGGTGTCGGCTGTCTGGTCGACAGCTGCCGTACGTGCTCGTCCTGTGGTGAGGGCCTGGAGCAGTATTGCGAGAACGGTTTCGTCGGCACCTACAACGGTCCGGCGTTCGGCGGTGGCGAGAACACCCTCGGCGGCTATTCCGACAATATCGTGGTGGACGAAAAGTACGTGCTGCGCATCAACCACACCGACAACCTCGCCGCCGTCGCGCCGCTGCTTTGCGCGGGCATCACCACCTACTCGCCGCTGCGTCAGTGGAAAGTCGGTCCGGGGCAGAAGGTCGGTGTGGTCGGCCTCGGCGGTCTCGGCCACATGGCGGTGAAGATCGCCAACGCCATGGGCGCGAAGGTGGTGTTGTTCACCACCTCGCCGGACAAGCGCGAAGATGCACTGCGCCTAGGCGCTGCCGAAGTGGTGGTATCGAAGAACAAGGAAGAGATGGCGGCGCACGTCAACAGCTTCGACTTCATCCTCAACACCGTTGCCGCGCCGCACAACCTCGATGCCTTCGTGAATCTGCTCAAGCGCGACGCAACCATGACGCTGGTCGGCGCACCGGCATCGCCGCATCCGTCGCCCAGCGTGTTCGGCCTGATCTTCAAGCGCCGCCGCATCGCCGGCTCGCTGATCGGCGGCATCGCCGAAACCCAGGAGATGCTCGACTTCTGCGCCGAGCACGGCATCGTCTCGGACATCGAGATGATCCGCATGCAGGACATCAACGAAGCCTACGAGCGCATGCTCAAGAGCGACGTGAAGTACCGCTTCGTCATAGACATGGCCACCCTGAAAGCGGCCTGATCGTTCGGCTGGCGGGCCCAGAGGCGCGCCAGCCCTTCCCTCTTTCATGCGCAGCCGCTAAGGTCGCCGGCCTTCGTCGTGGAGGCGGCATGCGCTATCTGATCTTCGTCACCCTGCTCTGGGCCTTTTCCTTCAACCTGATCGGCGTCTACCTGGCCGGCCAGGTGGACAGCTATTTCGCCGTGCTGACGCGGGCGGTCCTCGCCGGGCTGGTGTTCCTGCCGCTGACCCGCTGGCGTGGCGTGGCGCCCGGCTTCATCGCCGGCGTGACCCTGGTCGGCGCGCTGCAGTTCGGCGTCACCTACCTGTGCCTGTACATGAGCTTCAACGTGCTGACGGTCGCCGAGGTGCTGCTGTTCACCGTGCTCACGCCGCTGCACGTGACGCTGATCGACGACGCGCTCAACCGTCGCTTCAACCCCTGGGCGCTGGTCGCTGCAGCCGTCGCGGTATTCGGCGCCGGGCTCATCCGTTATGACGGCGTTTCCGGCGATTATCTCGGCGGCTTCCTGCTCATGCAGCTGGCCAACTTCACCTTCGCCGCCGGCCAGGTGGCCTACAAGCATCTGGCGCAGCGTTACCCCTCTGACGTGCCGTTGCATCGCCGCTTCGGCTACTTCTTCCTCGGCGCGCTGCTGATCGTGCTGCCGGCGTGGCTGCTGTTCGGTAACGTCGAGAAACTGCCGACCACCACGACGCAGTGGTCCGTACTGATCTGGATGGGCGTGCTGGCTACCGCGCTGGGCCAGTTCTGCTGGAACAAGGGCGCCACGCTGGTGGATGCCGGTACGCTGGCGGTGATGAACAACATGGCGGTGCCGGTGGGCCTGCTGCTCAACCTGCTGTTCTGGGGTACGACGACCAACCTGCTGCTGCTCGCGGTTGGCGGCGCGATCATTCTCGCCTCGTTGCAGATCAACCGCCTGGGCCATATGAAGGCCTGATGACATCATGCAAGCCTTTGATTTTTATGATTTTTACTTAGACGACAGGTAAGATGCCGGCCCGCGCATGGATGCGACACTCGTTCAGTTGTCGAGAATTCCATGCGCCGCCTCAGTCTCTTTCTACTTGCCCTGTTCTGCTGCACCAACACTTACGCCGATGCGCCTCGCACCTTCCGCGAAGCGAAGAAGGTGGCCTGGACCCTCTATGCCGACCGACCGGTGGACTTCTACTGCGGCTGCAGCTTCAAGGGCAACCGTATCGACCTCGCCAGTTGTGGCTACATTCCCCGAAAGCAGCCCAAGCGCGCTCAGCGCGTGGAGTGGGAGCACATCGTCCCGGCCTGGGTCATCGGCCATCAGCGTCAATGTTGGCAACAGGGCGGACGCAAGCACTGCACCGCCAACGATCCGGTGTTCAGCCGAGCCGAGGCCGACCTGCACAACCTGGTCCCGGTGGTCGGCGAGGTGAACGGCGACCGCAGCAACTTCGGCTTCGGCATGCTCAGCGAAAAGCCCAGCCAGTACGGTGCCTGCCCTTTCGTGGTCATCTTCAAGCAGCGCACGGCCATGCCACCCGAGTACAGCCGCGGTGCCATCGCCCGCACCTATCTGTACATGAGCGAGCGCTACAAGCTGCGCCTGTCGAAACAGGACCGGCGCCTGTACGACATCTGGAACCGCCAGCATCCGGTCAGCGAATGGGAGCGCACGCGCAACCAGCGCATCGCCTGCGTGCAGGGCAATGCCAATCCCTTCGTGGGCCCGGCTGATCCGCGCAACTGCCACCGAGGCAAGAAAGCAGTCGCCGCACGCTGAACCGCCGACCGATCGCCTGCTTGCCGTGTCCCGCACATAGCGCCATGCTTGCCAGCACTCGGTCAGGACCGGACAAGATGCCAACAACCAACCTTAACCTTGCTCTCGGGCTGGCGGTTCTGCTGGCCCTGATTGCTTCTGGAATAGACCCATACGATCGCGCGACCTGGTTGCTGGAAGTGGCACCGGTGCTGATCGCCGCGCCGATTCTGCTTTCCACCTACCGCCGCCACCCACTCACGCAATTGCTCTATGTGCTTATCGCAGCCCACGCGCTGGTGTTGATTCTGGGTGGGGCCTACACCTATGCGCGTGTGCCACTCGGTTTCTGGGTGCAGGAGCTGTTCGAGCTGAGCCGCAACCCCTACGACAAGCTGGGGCACTTCATGCAGGGTCTGGTTCCGGCGCTGCTGGCGCGGGAAATCCTGCTGCGCGGGCGGTACCTTGCCCATGGCTGGATGCTCGATCTGCTGGTGGTCTGCGTGGCCCTTGCCGTCAGCGCGTTCTATGAGTTGATCGAGTGGTGGGTGGCCCTCGCGGCCGGACAGGGGGCGATCGAGTTCCTCGGCACGCAGGGCGATCCCTGGGACACCCAGTCGGACATGTTTCTCGCCCTGATCGGAGCCCTGAGTGCACTGCTGCTGTTCGCCAGGCTGCATGACCGTCAGCTCGCGGCGCTGCCGGGAGCCGAAGCTGCGGCAACCCGGCCATGATCCATCGCATCGGTGCGGACGCCCTGCTGCTTCTGCACCTGGGGTTCATTCTCTTCGCGCTGCTGGGAGGCCTGCTCGCACTCTGGCGTCCGCGGGCGATGCTCTTGCATCTGCCGGCAGCAGGATGGGCGATATTCGTCGAGCTGGCCGATCGCGGCTGCCCGTTGACCCGCTGGGAGCAGCTACTGCGAGCGCGCGCCGGCGATGCCGGTTACAGCGAAGGATTCATCGAGCATTATCTGCTACCGCTGCTGTATCCCGACTGGCTCACGCTGCCGGTGCAATACGTGCTGGCAGGGGTGGTCGTGCTCTTCAATCTCGCGGTGTACGGCTGGGTTTGGTTTCAGCGGCGCCGGAACGCCGCCGAAGCGCCCTGAAGGCACCGGCCGGTCAGGGCTTGAGCTTGAGCTCGAACACGTCCCCGTCATGGTAGGCCGGGAAGCGCTCGCGGAACGCGGCCAGATCGCGCGCCCGCAGCGTGCAGCGAAGCACCGCGTCGCTGTCGCCGCCGTTAAGCAAGGTGTCGCCCTTGAAATCGAGCACCTGGCTATCACCGCTGTAGGGGTAGCCCTTGCCATCCTCGCCGACCCGATTGACCGCCGCCACGTAGCAGAGGTTTTCGATGGCCCGCGCCGGCAGCAGACGATTCCAGGCGTCGCGGCGCGCCGCTGGCCAATTGGCCGTGTAGAGCAGCAGGTCGGTGCCGTGCGGATCGCGGCTCCAGACCGGGAAGCGCAGGTCGTAGCAGATCAGCGGGCGCACCCGCCAGCCGTTCACCTCGAACAGCGCCTGTTGCAGCCCTGGCGTGTAGTGCTTGTGCTCGCCAGCCATGCGGAACAAGTGGCGCTTGTCGTAATGCAGCACCTCGCCGTCCGGCCGGGCCCAGAGCAGGCGGTTGCGATGGCTGCCGTCGGCGGCCTCGATGATCACGCTGCCAGTGACTACTGCCTCCAGCCGCGCCGCCTGACTGCGCAGCCAGGCATAGGTCGGCCCCTCCTCCGGCTCGGCCAATGTCGCCGAGTCCATGGAAAAGCCGGTGGTGAACATCTCCGGCAGGACGATCAGATCGGCACCGCGGGCCTGCTCGAGCAGCCCGGCGAAACGCTCACGGTTGGCATCGGCATCCTGCCAGACCAGCGTGGTCTGAATCAGGGCCAGTTCGAGATCGGGCAGGTTGTTCAGATCGCGCATAGTCGTTCCGCCGCCTGACGCAGCGTCTCCTCTCGTTTGGCAAAGCAGAAGCGCACCAGCCTGAGATCGGCCGGCGCATCCTGGTAAAACACCGAGATCGGGATGCTCGCCACACCGTGCTCGCGGGTCAGCCATTCGGCCATGGCGACGTCGTCGAGGTCGGGGCGGATCGCCGAGTAATCGGCCAGCTGGAAGTAGGTGCCAGCGGCGCGGGTGAAGCGGAAGCGGGAGCCCGCCAGCAGGTCGCAGAACAGGTCGCGCTTGGCCTGATAGAACGCCGGCAGCTCGCGGACGTGTTCTGGATGCGCCGCCATGAAGTCGGCCAGGGCCCATTGCAGAGGCGTGACGCCGGTGAAGCTAACGTACTGGTGCACCTTGCGCAGTTCGCTGCTGAGCGACGCCGGCGCCACCACGTAACCGGTCTTCCAGCCGGTGACGTGATAGGTCTTGCCGAACGAGCTGACGACGAAGGCACGCTGATACAGCTCCTCGTGACGCAGCACGCTGGCGTGCTCCCGGCCGTCGAATACGAGGTGCTCGTAGACCTCGTCGCTGAGCAGGTAGATGTCGCGCTCGCGGATCAGTGCCGCCAGCCGCTCCAGATCGCTGCCCTCGATCAACGCACCGCTGGGATTGTGCGGGGTGTTGAGCACGATCATCCGCGTGCGCGCGGTTATGGCATCGGCCAGGCGCTGCCAGTCGATCCGGAAGTCCGGCAGGCTCAGCTGCTGGTGGATACAGGTGCCTCCGGCCAGTTGCACGGACGGCTCGTAACTGTCGTAGCAGGGATCGAAAACGATCACCTCGTCGCCGGGGCGGATCACCGCCTGGATCGCGCAGAAGATTGCCTGGGTGGCGCCAGGGGTGATGGTGACCTCGCTGGCGACGTCCACCTGCCGTCCATACAGGCCGGCCACCTTGGCCGCCACCTGCTCGCGCAGCGCCGGCAGACCGGTCATCGGCGCGTACTGGTTGTGGCCGCTCATGACGTGGCGAGCGACGGCCTCGCGCAGCGCCTCGGGACCATCGAAGTCGGGAAAGCCCTGGGAAAGATTCAAGGCACCGGTATCGGCCGCGAGCTGCGACATGGTGGTGAAGATGGTCGTGCCGACATTGGTGTGGGATGCGAATAAAGTTTCATCCGTACTAATAAAGTTTCATCCCAATAAAGCGGCTTCTGGTGGCGTTCAAACCGTGCGATCCGGTAGGGAATTAGCAAGATCACAATAGAAATCAATGGCTTATGCTTGCGGCCTGTGTGCAGCAAAATGCAGGAAAGGATGAAACTATATTTGCATGGCTCCGTGGTTTTCAGACCGTTTGAAGGCCGCTGCGAGGCATTAGGATGAAACTTTAGATGCAGGCCGGGCAGGGTGCTTCCCAGCCAGTCCAGCAAAATCGTTCGCGTTAGGGTGAAACTTTATTTGCATCCAACAATTGGGCAATTTACTGGTGAGCATGACGATCGTCCGACAGGCCTGCCGTTTGGGACTCGGCAGCGAAGGCGGACAGGATAGCCGATGAGCGCGACCCGATACGAGACGCGGCGGCCGACCGCCTGCTCGGGCTGCTACAGTTCAGGCAATGGCCAACCCCACCGACCGTAAGGAACCTCAATGCCGAACCTTTCCGTCAGCGACCTCTGGAGTGACCTGCAAGCACAGGCGCAACGCGCCTTGGACAGCGAGCCGACCCTGGCCACGATCGTCAGTCAGAGCGCCCTCAATCAGCCGGACTTCGGTGGTGCGCTCGCCCACCGTATCGGCCATGCCCTGGCGGACGGCGCCGAGCAGAGCCATACCCTGACTGATCGCTTCGCCGGCCTGCACCATCAGCTTCCTGTGCTCGCCGAGACGGCCTGCTGCGACCTGCAGGCGATCGTCAGCCGCGATCCGGCATTCGACAGTGCGCTGGAAGTGTTCCTGTTCTCCAAGGGCTTTCTGGCACTGCAGGCGTATCGTATCGGACACCAGCTGCATGGTCGCGGCGAGCGCTTGCTGGCCATGTTCATCCAGGCGCGCTGCAACGAACGACTGGGCATCGACATCAATCCGGCCAGCCATATCGGCAGCGGGATCATGCTCGACCATGGCACCGGGATCGTCATCGGCGAGACGGCGGTGGTCGGCGACGATGTATCGATCCTGCAGGGCGTGACGCTGGGCGGGACCGGCAAGGAAGGCGGCGACCGTCACCCCAAGGTGCACAGCGGCGTGATGATTGGCGCCGGAGCGAAGATCCTCGGCAACATCGAGATCGGCGAAGGCGCCAAGGTAGGCGCCGGCAGTATCGTCCTGCATCCCGTCGCGCCACATACCACGGTGGTCGGCAACCCGGCCCGCCAGGTCGGCAAGCCGCGCCATGCACGACCAGCCCTGGACATGGACCAGTCGTTCGACGGAGATGGCTGAGCGATCAGCGCTTCTTGTCGCGGCGCTTCTTCTCGGCCTTCTTGTGGTGCGACATGAGGCGGCGCTTCTTGTTGACCTGGCGGTCGGTGAGCGTGTTCTTCCTGCCCTCGTAGGGATTGTCACCGCCCTTGTACTCGATGCGGATCGGCGTACCGACCAGCTTCAGCACACGCCGATAGGTGTTCTCCAGGTAGCGTGTATAGGACTTGGGCACCGCCTCGACCTGGTTGCCGTGGATCACGATCAGCGGCGGGTTGGCACCACCCAGGTGAGCATAACGCAGCTTGATGCGCCGGCCGTTGACCATGGGCGGCTGGTGCTCGCGCACGGCGTCCTCGAGGATCTGCGTCAGGCGGCTGGTCGGCCAGCGGGTGATCGCCGACTTGAACGCGGCCTGCACCGACTTGTACAGGTGCCCTACCCCGGTGCCGTGCTTGGCTGAAATGAAATGGATGTCGGCGTAGTCGACGAAGAACAGCCGGCGCTCCAGCTCGGTCTTCACGTAGTCCTTCTCGCCCTGCTCCATGCCGTCCCACTTGTTCAACGCTATGACCAGGGCGCGGCCGGTCTCCAGCACGAAGCCCAGCAGGTTGAGGTCATGCTCGACGACACCTTCACGGGCATCCATGACGAAGATCACGACGTTGGCGTCCTGGATCGCCTGCAGCGTCTTCACCACCGAGAACTTTTCCACCGCCTCGAAGATCTTGCCGCGGCGGCGCACGCCGGCGGTGTCGATCAGCGTGTACTTTTCCTCGTCGCGCTCGAAGGGGATGTAGATGCTGTCGCGCGTGGTGCCGGCCTGATCGTAGACGATGACCCGCTCCTCACCGAGCATGCGATTGACCAGTGTCGACTTGCCGACATTGGGCCGCCCGATGATGGCGATCTTGATGCCATCCTTCTCGCTCGGACCCGGGATGCGCCTGGGCTCCTGGCCTTCGGCGACGACTTCCTCGCCGTCCGCGGGCTCGCTGCCCTCCTCGCCTTCCTCGGTCTGCTCGGCATCATCGCGGGGGAAGATGCCGAGTGCCTGCTCGAGCATATGACTGATGCCACGCCCATGGGCGGCGGCAATCGGTAGCGCGTCGCCCAGGCCCAACGGGCTGAACTCGGCACGGGCGATGTCCGGATCGACGCTGTCGACCTTGTTCGCGACCAGGAAGCAGCGCTTGTTCCGCTTGCGCAGGTGTTCGCCGATCATCTGGTCCGCGGCGGTCAGTCCGGCGCGCGAGTCGACCATGAACAGCACGGCATCGGCTTCTTCGATTGCCTGCAGCGATTGCTCGGCCATCTTCGCATCGATGCCTTCCTCGTCACCGGAAATACCACCGGTGTCGATCACGATGTAGGTGCGCCCCTGCCACTTGGCCTCGCCATATTGGCGATCACGGGTCAGCCCGGCGTACTCGGCGACAATGGCGTCGCGGCTCTTGGTCAGGCGATTGAACAGGGTGGATTTGCCGACGTTCGGACGACCCACCAGGGCGATTACGGGAACCATACGGCTCTCCACTGCGATATTTCAGAAAACACGAAGGCCGCTGCAAGGCAGCGGCCGAATATTCATGGCTCCGCCAAGCGGAGCCGGCGGCTCAGCGGGTGGTCAGTCAGCCTGACGGATCGTCAGCGCCACCAGCTTGCCGTCATTGGCGAAGGCATACAGCCAGTCACCCTCCACCACTGGGCGTGCCCGTACACCAGAGCTGTCGATCCGCTCGCGAGCGGCAAAGCGGCCATCGACCTGACTCAGGAAATGCAGATAGCCCTCCCGGTCACCGACCACCACATAGCTGGACAGCACCGCAGGGGCCGAAAGCTGACGACGGGCCAACGAATCATTGCGCCACAACGCGGTGGTGGAGCGCTCGTCGATGCCCTCGACGGTACCATCGGCCAGGCTCAGGTAGACACTGCCATAGCCGAGCGCCACTCCGGAGTAGCTGGATGCGTCACGCTGCCAGAGCACTCGGCCGCTTTCCAGCTCCAGCGCTGCAGCGCGGCCCTGGTAAGTCGCGACGTAAAGCGTGCCGCCAGACAGCAGCAGGCCACCATCGATGTCCACCACCCGCTCCAGCTCGGAGCGACCTTGCGGTATCGCCACTCGCTGCTCCCAGACCGGCAAGCCGCGGCGGGTATCCAACGCAATGACCTTGCCACTGGAAAGGCCGGCGATCGCCAGCTGATTGGTCAGCAAAGGCGCTCCGGTACCGCGCAGGGTGAGTACCGCGGGCGAGCTCTCGTAGCTCCAGCGCTGCGCGCCTGTGTCGATTTCCAGGGCGATCAGCCGATCGTCCTGGGTCTGCACCAGTACGATATCGCCGTTGACGGCCGGTGCAGCCAGCACTTCGCTGCTGACCTGGCTGCGCCAGCGCTCTTCGCCGGAACTCACATCCAGCGCCAGCACCTCGCCACGCAGGGTGCCGATCAGCACCAGACCGTAGCCGGCACCTACCGCACCCGACACCGGCGTATCGAGCTTCTGCTTCCAGTTGACCTTGCCGGTCAAGCGATCCATCGACACCACCAGCCCCTCGACATCGGCGGCGTAGATCTGATCGCCATAAACGACGGGCGTCAGCAGGTTGTAAGTCTCACCCTGACCTTCACCAATCGAGCGGCTCCACTCCTTCTTCAAGGAGATTTCTGCCTCGAACTTGGTCAGCTCGGCCGGCTCCGGCTCTTTGGTGTTGTTGCTGCTGCAACCGGTGGCCAGTACGGCCAGGGTCAGCAACGCGGCAGTCTTCCAACGCATCGATTACGCCTCCCCTCGGGCCAGATCATCCAGTTTCATTTGCAGGCCGCCGATAGCCGCATCCTGGGACAGCGACTCCTTGGCCTTGCTGTAAGCGGCATGCGCCTCGTCATCGCGACCGAGTTGCACCAACAGGTCACCCTTGAGTTCCTCACGGCTGGCAGCGAAGGCTTTGTCAGCCTCACCGTCCAGCAGCTTTAGCGCTTCATCCGCCTTGTCCTGCGCCGCCAGTACCCGCGCCAGGCGTTGACGGGCGAGCTCGTCCAGCGTCTTGTCGGCTGGCTTGTCGAGGATCGCACGCAGTTCGCTTGCGGCCTCATCGAGACGACCGGCCTCGACCGCAACCTTGGCGATGAACAGGCTGCCGTACTGCGCATAATGCGTCCCGGCGAAATCCTTCTTGAGCAGATTGCCCAGACGCGAAACTTCGGCGGCATCGACTTCACCCGACTCCAGCGCGGCAGTCAGCAGCTGCTGGTAGAGGACCGAGGCACTCTGCGCCTGATTGATCTGGTGCTTCTGCCAGAATTGCCAACCGAACACCAATACCAGGGCAATCACGGCGCCGAGCATCAACGGCTTGCCGTTGCGCTGCCACCACTCTTTGATCTGCGCCAGTTGCTCTTCTTCAGTACCCGAGGTCACGCTGTCACTCCTTTTTATTCGCTAAGTCTCAGACCTGCTCGAGGCAGGCAGCCAGACGCTCGGGCAGAGCATCCCAGGCAATGCTTTGTTGCTCGCTGTCGTCGCGCAGCGGCTTGCAACCTACCACGCGCCCGGCCAGTTCGTCGTCACCCAGAATCAGCGCATAGCGCGCACCGCTCTTGTCGGCCTTCTTGAACTGGCTCTTGAAGCTACCGCCGCCGGCATTGACCAGCAGGCGCAGCCCCGGCAGCTCGTCGCGCAGGCGCTCGGCCAGGGCCAGTGCGGCCAGCTCGGCGGCCTCGCCGAACGCACAGATATAGGCATGCGGCGTTGGGTTCAAAGCGTCTGGCACCAACCCGAGGGTCTCCAGCAGCAGCACCAGACGCTCGACGCCCATGGCGAAGCCGACACCCGGCGTCGGCTTGCCGCCGAACTGACTGACCAGGCCATCGTAACGCCCCCCTGCACAGACAGTGCCCTGCGCACCCAGCTTGTCGGTGACCCACTCGAAAACGGTGCGGCCGTAGTAGTCCAGGCCGCGAACCAGCTTGGGGTTGATCTCGTAAGCGATGCCGACTGCATCGAGACGCGCTTTCAGGCCTTCGAAATGCACGCGCGACTCTTCGTCGAGGTAGTCATGCAACGTCGGCGCATCGGCCAGCAGCGCCTGAGTCTGGGCATTCTTGCTGTCGAGAATGCGCAAAGGATTGGTCGTCAGGCGACGCTGACTGTCCTCGTCGAGCTGCTCGAAACGCTGCTGCAGGTATACCACCAGGGCATCGCGATAACGCGCACGTGCTTCACTGGACCCCAGGCTGTTGAGCTGCAGCGTCACTGCATCGGCGAGGCCGAGCTGCTTCCACAGGCGCGCCGTCAGTACGATCAGCTCGGCATCGATATCGGGGCCCGGCTGGTTGAACACCTCCACACCGATCTGGTGGAACTGCCGGTAGCGACCCTTCTGTGGTTTCTCGTAGCGGAACATCGGCCCGGTGTACCAGAGCTTTTGCACTTGCCCGCCACCGGTCATGCCATGCTCGAGCACGGCGCGCACGCAGCCGGCGGTGCCCTCGGGACGCAGGGTCAGGGACTCTTCGTTGCGATCGAGGAAGGTATACATTTCCTTGTCGACCACATCGGTGCCCTCGCCGATGCCGCGGGCGAACAGGTCGGTGAACTCCAGGATCGGCAGACGGATCTCGCTGTAGCCGTAGCTGTCCAGCAGCTGCGCGAAGGTGCCTTCGAGGTAGCGCCAGATCGGTGTCTGCGCAGGCAGGATGTCATTCATGCCACGAATGGCTTGCAGGGACTTGCTCAATGGGATTCCTTAAAGATCAGCTGCGCGCGATAACCGCCGCGTCGGACGCAAGCTTCTCGGCGGCCTTGCGCCGGATGAGCTGCTCCAGCTCATCGACGAGGTTTTCGTTGTTCAGTTTCTGCGCCGGCTTGCCATCGATGTAGACCAGGTTGTTCGGGCTGCCACCGGTCAGGCCGACGTGGGCCTCCTTGGCTTCGCCCGGCCCGTTCACCACGCAGCCGATCACCGCGACGTCCATCGGCACCAGCAGGTCCTCGACGCGGTTTTCCAGCTCATTCATGGTCTTGACGACATCGAAGTTCTGTCGCGAACAGCTCGGGCAGGCGATGAAGTTGATGCCGCGCGAGCGCAGACGCAGGGACTTGAGGATATCGAAACCGACCTTGATCTCCTCGACGGGGTCGGCCGCCAGCGAGACGCGAATGGTGTCGCCAATACCTTCGGCGAGCAGCATGCCCAGGCCCACCGCGGATTTCACCGTGCCGGAGCGCAACCCACCCGCCTCGGTGATGCCCAGGTGCAGCGGCTGCTCGATCTGCCCGGCCAGCAGCCGATAGGCTTCCACCGCCATGAACACATCGGAGGCTTTGACGCTGACCTTGAAGTCCTGAAAGTCCAGACGGTCGAGATGATCCACGTGACGCAGCGCGGATTCCACCAGCGCCTGCGGTGTCGGCTCGCCGTACTTCTTCTGCAGATCCTTTTCCAGCGAACCGGCGTTGACGCCGATACGGATCGGGATGCCTTTGTCACGGGCAGCATCGACCACGGCACGGACACGATCTTCGCGGCCGATATTGCCTGGATTGATACGCAGGCAATCGACGCCAAGTTCGGCCACGCGCAGGGCGATTTGATAGTCGAAGTGAATGTCGGCAACCAGCGGCAGCGTCACACGCTGCTTGATCCGGCCAAAGGCTTCCGCGGCTTCCATAGACGGCACCGAGACCCTGACGATATCGGCGCCGGCATTGGCCAGGCGCTGGATTTGCCCGACCGTTGCGTCGACATCACAGGTTTCGGTGTTAGTCATGCTCTGTACGGAAATCGGCGCATCGCCACCGACCGCAACGCCACCCACCCAGATCTTGCGGGATTGGCGACGCTTGATAGGAGATTCGGAATGCATGATCACTGTCCGAGCTTGAGGCGCGCTGTCTCGCCGCGCATATGAGAGGCGAGGCTCACGGCCTCACCGTTGTAACTGAGCTGAGCACCACGGGCATATCCCAGATGCACATCCAGCGGCGCCTTGCCGCTGACCGTCCGGCTGGTTCCGGCCTTGGCCAGCGCGCTGTAGAGCACACGTCCTTCCGCGTCCGCTACCCGCGTCCAGCAGTCAGCAGTGAAACGCAGTTCGAGAACCGCCTCACCGGGTGCCGTCGCGCTGGCGCTTTCCGAGGTCTCCACTGGCACGGCTGCATTGCCGGAAGGCAGCTCGACCGGCGTAGATTCTGCCGGCGAGGACGCAGCGCCGGACTCAGACTCGCTCAAGGGCAGCGATTGAGCCGCCTCTACACCCGCCTCGCCGGGATCGGCATCGGCATCGGTCGAGGCCTGCGAGCTCTCGACAGGCGTCGACATTTCCCCAGGCGACAAGGCTGATCCTTGTTCCGTCGGCTCCGCCAGCTCGACCGCAGCATCCTCATCCGCCCGATCGAGAAGATGGATTTCGGTCGTCCCGTCCGCACCCTCCACTTCGATCCGCTCCAGGGCGGAAACTGGCGGAGTCAGGGCCTCACGGGTTGAGCGCTCCTGCCACCAATACCAGGCTGCCGCAGCAAGAACGAGGAGCAGCACAAAGCCGAACAGGCGCATGAAGCTACGCGACAGCCGGCCCGGCTCCTCGATACGGCCGAGGCTGTTGACGTTACTGCCAGAAGCATTGGTACCCGTGTGCAGATCGAACTCCTGCACAAGACGGGTCTGATCAAGCCCGAGCAGCTTGGCATAAGCCCGCACATAACCACGGGCAAAGGTGTGTCCCGGCAACTGGCTGAAGTCGCCGGCTTCGATACGGGCCAGCGCCCGCTCGGTGAGATTCAATTGCTGCGCTACCGCCGCGAGGGTCCAGCCCTTTTCTTCACGCGCAGATCGCAGCGTCTCGCCCGGGTTGTTGCCCATTGGTACAGCGGATTCTTGGTGCGGCGCGGTCATCGTTGCTCCGAAAGATATTGCTTGTACTCATCCGTGCCGGGATACAACCTTCTCAACTGCAGTCCGAGGCTCGCAGCCGTGTCGCGGTCCTGATGGATGTTGGCCAGGCGAATGCCAAGCAACAGGCTACGCGCATTCTGCTCGGCCAACTGGCTGAAGCTGTCGTAATAACGTTTCGCAGGAACGTACTGCTTGTCCTCATAGGCCATGAGCGCGAGCTCAAGCAGGGCTCGCGGTTGCCGGCTGTCGAGACGCAGAGAGCGGGTGAAATACCGTTCGGCCTCGTCCCGCTGCCCCATCTGCAAGGCAGTCATACCGAGGTTCTGAAAGACCCGCGCACGTTCCGGATACAGGTTGTCCTCGGCGGCCTGGCTGAAACGCTCCATCGCTTCGGCATACCGTTTCTGCTCGAACAGAAAGCTGCCGTAGTTGTTGAGAATACGCGCGTCCTTGCGAGCGGAGAGCGCCTCGCGGTAGTGCTTGTCGGCCAGATCGTTCTCCATTTCGGTCTGGAACACCAGAGCCAGCGCGGCATGGGCGTCGGCGCTACGCGGGTCGATCTCGAGCGCTTTGCGTAAAGGGGTCTTGGCGCGGCCGGCAGCGCCTTGCTGCAGATAGCCGATACCCAACTGGATGTAGGCATCACGCGCCTCACGCCGCCCCTGGTCGGTCTTCAGCGGATCAACAGTGCCAGAAGACACACAACCGGCCAACAGGCCGGTCAGTACAAGCAGCAGCGCAGCGCGCAGAGTCATCAGCATCCCCCTCAGGATCGGTTCGAAGCCATGTGCGCCGCACCCGGCTCGCTCTGCAGCTCGCGCACAGCGATGTAACGCTCGCTTCGACGCGTCCGGTCCAGAACCTGGCCGACCAGCTGACCGCAGGCCGCGTCGATGTCTTCGCCGCGGGTGGTACGCACCGTCACATTGTGCCCGCCTTTGTGCAGGATGTCCTGAAAACGGCGGATGGCATTGTTGCTCGGCCGCTCATATCCGGAATGAGGGAACGGATTGAATGGAATCAGATTGATCTTGCACGGGATACCCGCCAGCAAGGCGATCATCTGCTCGGCGTGCTCGGGCTGATCGTTGACACCTTTAAGCAAGGTGTACTCAACGGTCAGCACACGCTTCTCGCCAAGCCTCGAGACATAACGCTTGCACGCCTCGAGCAGGACATCCAGCGGATACTTCTTGTTGATCGGCACCAGCTGATCACGCAGCGCATCGTTCGGAGCATGCAGCGACAGCGCCAGCGAGACATCGATGACCTTCGCCAGCTCATCGATCATCGGCACGACGCCGGAGGTCGAGAGGGTCACCTTGCGCTTGGATATGCCGTAGCCGAGGTCATCCATCATGATCTGCATAGCGGCGACGACATTGTCGAAATTCAGCAACGGCTCGCCCATCCCCATCATCACCACATTGGTGATGGCGCGATCGATCTTCGCCGGGACGGTGCCGAATGATTTGTTGGCAATCCAGACCTGACCGATCACCTCGGCCGCGGTGAGATTGCTGTTGAAACCTTGTTTGCCGGTGGAACAGAAGCTGCAATCCAGCGCACAGCCTGCCTGGGAGGACACACACAGCGTGCCGCGGCCGCCTTGCGGGATGTAGACCGTTTCCACACAGCTGCCCGAAGCGACACGTACGACCCATTTACGGGTACCGTCGCTAGAGATGTCTTCGCTGACGATCTCCGGGCCGCGAATCTCGGCACAGGCCTTGAGCTTTTCGCGCAGGGCCTTGCCGAGATTGCTCATGGCATCGAAATCATCGACGCCAAAGTGGTGAATCCATTTCATCACCTGACCGGCGCGAAAACGCTTCTCTCCGATGGACTCGAAGAAGCTTTCCAGTTGCGGCTGGGTCAGACCCAGCAGATTCACCTTACCGGTCGTGGCAATCATTGGATTCACCTTCGCTCACTCAGCGAATGCGTGCGCACACTTCGGTGGCAGCGAAGAAGTAGGCGATTTCGCGGGCGGCCGAGGCTTCCGAATCGGAACCGTGAACGGCGTTCTCGTCGATGGAGACAGCGAAGTCAGCGCGGATGGTACCCGGAGCAGCTTCCTTCGGGTTGGTAGCGCCCATCAGCTCACGGTTCTTGGCAATGGCGTTCTCGCCTTCGAGCACCTGAACGATGACCGGACCGGAAGTCATGAAGGCAACCAGATCCTTGAAGAAGCCACGCTCGCTGTGCTCGGCGTAGAAACCAGCGGCTTCGCGCTCGGACAGCTGAACCATCTTGGAAGCGACGACGCGCAGGCCGGCCTTCTCGAAACGGGTGGTGATTTCGCCGATCACGTTCTTGGCGACAGCGTCAGGCTTGATGATGGAGAAGGTGCGTTGCAGGGCCATGTAGGACTCCAAAACTGATGGGTTAAAGCGAACGAGTAAACCCGCGGATTATACGCGGGTCTCTGGCAAAACATAAGGGTAGAGGGCAGTACCTGGACGAGCCGACCGGCCGCCGATCGGCTGCATCGGCCGCCTTCCAGGCAGGAGCGAAAACTTGCGACGACCTACTCGGCCTCTTCAATCCAGGCAGACTGGATCGCCTCGAGCACCTTCTCGCCGCCTCGCCCTGGCTCGTCGGCAAAGTTCGGCAGCTCCATCACCCAGCGATGCAGATCGACAAAATTCACGAAGCGCGGGTCGACATCGGTCTTGCTCTCGGCCAGCTCGATGGCGATCTCTTGTACATCCGTCCACTTCAGCTGCATGGTCCGCTTCCTCAATGCCCTTCCGACACCTGATTGATCGTGTACTTGGGTATTTCCACGACCAAGTCGGTATCCGCCACAACCGCCTGACAGGAGAGCCGCGAATTCGGCTCCAGCCCCCAGGCCTTGTCGAGCATGTCATCTTCGAGTTCGTCTGACGCCTCGAGCGACTGGAAACCCTCGCGGATCACCACATGACATGTCGTGCACGCGCAGGACTTCTCGCAGGCATGCTCGATATCGATGCCATTACGCAGCGCGGCGTCCAGCACAGTCTCGCCAGCCTGAGCCTCGATGACAGCCCCTTCGGGGCAATGATCAACGTTAGGCAGGAAAATGATTTGCGGCATTCGGGTTAATCCTCGATATCGTTGAGCCGCCGCCCGGCCAGCGCGGCCTTGACGGTGGAGTCCAGACGACGCGCAGCAAAGGCGTCGGTGATCTGGCTCAGGCGTTTGGTCTGGCGCTCGATGGCGGAAACGTCCTGACTGCCGAGCAGCGTACGCAACTCTTCCATCTGCGCTTCGATGGCAGCGCGCTCCTCAGCAGCAAGCAGGCGCTCGCCATCGGCTTCCAATGCTGCCTCGACGGCCTCCAGCAGACGCTGAGCCTCAACCAGCTGCTCACGCAAGGCGCGCGCATGACGATCGTCGTCCGCCTTGCGGAACGAATCCTCCAACATTCGGGCTATTTCGCCATCGGTCAGCCCATAAGACGGCTTGACCTGAATGTTGGCCTCGACCCCTGATGCGAGCTCTCGAGCAGAAACACTGAGCAGGCCGTCGGCGTCGACCTGGAATGTCACCCGAATCTTGGCAGCACCCGCAACCATCGGCGGAATGCCGCGCAGCTCGAACCGCGCCAACGACCGGCAGTCAGCGATCAGCTCGCGCTCACCCTGAAGCACATGAATCATCATGGCCGTCTGGCCATCTTTGTAGGTGGTGAAGTCCTGGGCACGAGCCACCGGTATCGTGGTGTTGCGCGGAATGATCTTCTCCATCAATCCGCCCATGGTTTCCAGCCCCAACGACAGCGGGATCACATCGAGCAGCAGCAACTCTTCGCCATCACGATTGTTGCCAGCCAGCGTTTCGGCCTGGATCGCGGCGCCGATCGCCACGACTTCATCAGGATCGATATCGGTCAGCGGCTCACGACCAAACAGCTGCCCGACCGCGGAGCGCACCCTAGGCACCCGCGTCGAACCGCCCACCATGACCACGGCGGTGATTTCTTCAAGCTCCACGCCGGAATCACGCACGGCGCGTCGGCAGGACTTCAGGCTACGCGCAACCAAGGGCTCGATCAGGGAATCGAAAGTTTCCCGGCGCAGCTCGCCCGACCAACCAGCGTAATTGATCGTGACCACATCAGCCGAACTGAGGCGCTCCTTCGCATCACAGGCGAGCTTCAGCAGCTCGCGCTGGCTACCCGGAGTCAGGTCGCCGGAGACACCAGCCTGCGCGACGATCCAGTCAGCCACGGCATGATCGAAGTCATCACCACCCAGCGCGGTATCGCCGCCGGTCGCCAATACTTCGAACACCCCCTTGGTCAACCTCAGAATCGAGATGTCGAACGTGCCACCGCCCAGATCGTAGATCGCGACGACGCCCTCTGCTTGCCGATCTAGGCCATAGGCCACAGCCGCAGCGGTCGGCTCGTTGAGCAGCCGCAGCACGTTGAGCCCGGCAATACGTGCGGCATCCTTGGTTGCCTGGCGCTGAGCATCGTCGAAATACGCCGGCACGGTAATTACTGCACCGACAAGCTCGCCCCCCAGACTGGCCTCTGCCCGCTGACGCAACGTTCGAAGTATCTCAGCGGACACCTCAACCGGACTCCTGGCTCCCTGCACCGTCTCGATGAAAGGCATTTGCGATTCGCCTTCGCGGAAACGATAGGGCAACTGCTCCCCCAGCTGCTTGACGTCGGCTAACCCACGCCCCATCAGGCGCTTGATCGAACTGATGGTATTGAAGGGATCGCTCGCCGCGGCAAGCTTGGCTTGCGCACCCACCTCAACATAATCAGGGTGATAACGCACGACAGAAGGCAGAATCACCTGCCCTTCGGCGTCGGGCAGCGGCGCGGTGATACCACTGCGCAGCGCAGCCACGAGGGAATTGGTGGTGCCCAGGTCTATTCCTACAGCCAGGCGGCGTTGATGAGGCTGTGGGCTCTGTCCTGGCTCGGCAATCTGAAGTAAGGCCATGTCTGTCTGATATCGGGCGCAGCGTCTGGCACTGCGCGGGGTTAATCGTCGAGGCGCTCTTCGAGTTGGCGCACTTCCTGGGTCAGCTTGTCGAGAAACTGCATTCGCCGCACCAGCCGCTCGGCATCGGCGCGACGCGCCGGAAGTTGCCAGACCTGCGCAAAGTCGTCATTCAGCTTTTGCTGGGCCTGCTTGAGCCGCGACTTGAAGGCAGCGACGCCGTCCAAATCCGCCTGTTCATGGAGCTCTTCGAGCTCCTCGCGCCAATGCATCTGCTGCATCAGGAAATCAGGATCCTGAACCGTGGCCTCCAGCGGCACGTCATGCCCTTCGAGGGCTAGCAGATAGCGCGCCCGCCGACTCGGAATCCGCAGCGTCTGGTACGCCTCATTGAGATTGGCAGACCGCTCGAGCGCTTGACGCTGCTCGCTTTCGCTGGCGTCCGCGAAACGATCGGGATGAGTCTGACGAGCGAGCTCGCGGTAACGATCGGCTAGTCGCTCAAGATCCAGATCGAAATCCGGCTTCAGCTCGAACAACGCGAAATGACAAGGAGTACCCACAGCGTCCTCAGATGTTGAAGCTCTCGCCGCAGCCGCACTCGCCACGAACGTTCGGGTTGTTGAACTTGAAGCCCTCGTTAAGGCCTTCACGAACGAAATCGAGTTCGGTTCCGTCGAGATAGACGAGACTCTTGGGGTCGATGATCACCTTGACCCCGTGGCTTTCGAACACCGAGTCCTCGGCGGCGGTCTCGTCGACAAACTCCAGCACGTAAGCCAGACCAGAGCAGCCGGTGGTGCGAACTCCCAGCCTCACGCCCACGCCCTTGCCGCGCCCCTCAAGGGAGCGGCGGACATGCTGCGCGGCAGCGGGCGTCATGGTGATAGCCATCGCAACGCTCCTTTAAAGCAGACCTTTCTTTTCACGGTAGTCACGCACTGCCGCCTTGATCGCGTCTTCGGCGAGTACCGAGCAGTGAATCTTGACCGGCGGCAGCGCCAGCTCTTCGGCCAGCTGCGTGTTCTTGATGGTCTCCGCTTCTTCCAGGGTCTTGCCCTTCATCCACTCGGTAGCAAGCGAACTGGAGGCGATGGCGGAGCCGCAACCATAGGTCTTGAACTTGGCATCTTCAATGACACCCTGCTCGTTGACCTTGATCTGCAAACGCATCACGTCGCCACATGCCGGCGCGCCTACCATGCCGGTACCGATGCTCGGGTCTTCAGCGTCGAACTTGCCGACGTTGCGCGGGTTTTCGTAGTGGTCGATGACCTTGTCGCTGTATGCCATGGTGAAATCCTCTCTATATCAGGCGATGCGGCGTTAGACGCCAGTCAGTGGGCTTGCCACTCGACCTTGGAAATGTCGACGCCGTCTTTGAACATGTCCCACAGGGGCGAAAGCTCTCGCAACTTGGTCACGGCTTCGCAAACCTTCTGCGCTGCATAGTCGATTTCCTCTTCGGTGGTGAATCGACCAAAACTGAAGCGAATGGAGCTGTGTGCCAGCTCATCGTTGCGCCCCAATGCACGCAGCACGTACGAAGGCTCCAACGAAGCAGATGTACAAGCGGACCCGGAAGATACCGCCAGGTCCTTGAGAGCCATGATCAGCGACTCACCCTCGACGTAATTGAAGCTGAGGTTGAGGTTGTGCGGGACACGCGCAGTCATGCTGCCATTGACGTACAGCTCTTCCAGGTGCTCGACCTGCTTGTAGAAGCGATCCCGCAGAGCGCGAATACGCTCGTTTTCCTGAGCCATCTCCAGCTTGGCCAGATGAAAGGCCTCGCCCATGCCGACCAGCTGATGAGTAGCCAGGGTCCCGGAGCGCATGCCCCGCTCGTGGCCACCGCCATGCATCTGCGCCTCGAGGCGCACACGCGGCTTACGGCGAACATAGAGCGCACCGACCCCCTTCGGGCCGTAGGTCTTATGAGCAGAGAAGGACATCAGATCGACCTTCATCTTCTCCAGATCGATCTCGACCTTGCCGGTCGACTGCGCCGCATCGACGTGAAAAAGAATGCCGCGAGAGCGCGTCAGCTCGCCAATGGCGGTGATGTCATTGATGGTGCCGATTTCGTTGTTCACGTGCATGACCGACACAAGAATGGTGTCGTCGCGCAATGCAGCTTCAACCATCGCTGGCGTGACGATGCCATCCTCGCCCGGCTCGATGTAGGTCACCTCGAAGCCTTCGCGCTCGAGCTGTCGGGTGGTATCCAGTACGGCCTTGTGCTCGATCTTGGTGGTGACGATGTGCTTGCCCTTGGACGCATAGAAATGTGCGACGCCCTTGATGGCCAGGTTGTCCGACTCGGTCGCACCGGATGTCCAGACGATCTCCCGCAGGTCGGCATTGACCAGCTCGGCAACCTGACGGCGCGCATTTTCCACCGCCTCTTCGGCTTTCCAGCCGAAGGCGTGGGAGCGTGAAGCCGGGTTACCAAAATTGCCTTCATTGGTGAGGCATTCGATCATCTTGGCAGCGACACGAGGATCCACCGGGGTAGTGGCGGAATAGTCGAGGTAAATCGGCAATTTCATTCAGATATCTCCTATCAGGCGATCGCCCTGCTCATTCGATGGCAGACGCTTCTATCTTGTCCATTTGCGGCAACGAGCCCCCGGCCTTGCGCATATCCTGGCGCAGAGCGACCTGCTGCACATCCTGGCGATTGACCAGGTCGGCCAGACTGATGCCACTGAGGAATTCATGGATTCGATCACTGAGATCGCACCACAGGTGATGGGTCAGGCAGGTATCGCCGGAGTGACAGCCTCCTAAGCCCTGGCAACGCGTCGCATCGACGGATTCGTTGACCGCATCGATTACCTGAGCGACCTGAATACCGGCCATGTCGCGAGAGAGCTGATAACCGCCCCCCGGGCCACGCACACTGGTCACCAAAGCGCTGCGGCGGAGCTTGGCAAACAGCTGCTCAAGATAGGAAAGCGAGATCCCCTGACGTTCGGAAATATCGGCCAAAGAAACCGGACCATGCTGGGCATGGAGCGCCAGATCAAGCATGGCGGTCACGGCATAACGGCCTTTGGTGGTCAATCGCATCGGTCTGCACCAAGCATTACGGTTTGGCGCAAGTATGCTATTCCCGAGTATTTAAGTCAACTATAAGACCCATTGATTTAGTCGGGCTTTATTTGCCTGCAGGTGATGAAGACCGCCCGATCGGAAACCGTCGCAATGATACCAGCTGCTGCCAGCACCCGCACTTCATGCACGCGGCTCGCCGCCTTCGGATTTCACCTCCACGAAATCCTCCTCGCGCAGTTCGGGCAACTCCTTGGCGCAATAGTCACTCCCGAGCGCCTTGAGCGCCCCGCACATGCCCTCCAGACGCTCTTCAACCGCCTGCACATGATCCAGCAACTGCCCAATCGCTCGCGCTACCGGATCGGGCATGTCCTCGCTGACCCCATAGGCATCGAAACCGATCTTCTCGGCGATGGCCTTACGTCTTGCTTCCTGCTCGTCGCTGGACTTCACGATGATGCGCCCCGGTATCCCGACGGCCGTGGCGCCTGGCGGAACCTCGCGCGTCACGACCGCATTCGAACCGATCTTCGCGCCCGCCCCCACAGTGAAGGGGCCGAGAATCTTCGCGCCCGCCCCGACGATCACACCATCCTCGAGCGTCGGGTGGCGCTTGCCCTTGTTCCAACTGGTCCCGCCCAGCGTCACGCCGTGGTAAAGCGTCACGTCATCACCGATCTCGGCGGTCTCGCCAATGACAATGCCCATCCCATGGTCGATGAAGAAACGACGACCGATCCGGGCACCCGGATGTATCTCGACTCCGGTCAGCCAGCGCCCAAGATTCGACGACATGCGTGCCAGCCATTTCCACTCATGCGCCCACAGCCAGTGAGATAGACGGTGGATCCATACGGCATGCAGCCCCGGATAACAGGTCAATACCTCGAACGCATTGCGTGCCGCCGGATCGCGATGGAACACGCTCTGGATATCTTCGCGCATGCGTTCGAACATCAGTCATTTCTCCGCTTGTGGGGCTCGCCACGGGCGGCCTTCTGTGTCTCTGTGAGAATACCGCGCAAGATGTTCATCTCCAGCTTGCTGATGCCGCTGCGCCCGTAGAGCCTGCGCAAGCGCGGCATCAAATGACGGGGCTTTGCCGGATCGAGGAAGCCGATGTCAATCAGCGTCTGCTCCAGATGACCGAAGTAGTTCTCCAACTCATCGACCGTGACCGGCTGCGCATCCAGCATGGCGGTGGTTTCCAGCTTCTCGACCTTCGTTGGCCGGCCCTCAGCAGCCAACCAGGCCATGCGCACCTCATAGGTCAACACCTGCACGGCCGCAGCAAGGTTCAACGAGCTGAACTGAGGATCGGAAGGAATGTGCACGTGGTACTGGCACCGCTGCAGCTCTTCATTGGTCAGCCCTGCGTACTCACGACCGAACACCAGCGCCACGTCGCTACCAGCAGCAGCCTGCTCCACCGATACCGCCGCGCACTCGCGCGGATCGAGCAAAGGCCACGGAATGCGACGATCGCGGGCACTGGTACCAAGCACAAGGCTACAACCAACCAGCGCCTCCTCCAGCGTGTCGACGACCAGCGCGGCATCGAGAATATCGGTCGCACCGGACGCCCGGGCGATAGCGTCGGAGCTCGGAAAATCTTCCGGCTCGACCAGCACCAGCCGCGACAGGCCCATGTTTTTCATGGCCCGAGCTGCGCCACCGATGTTGCCGGCATGACTGGTGTTGACCAGCACCACACGAATGTTCTGCAGCGACACAATTCTTCTCAGCTTGAAAACCAGCGGAAAGCTTACAGGAAGCCGCTCTTCATTCGCCATCCGCCAAAGGCCGCAGCAGCACCGGTCACGCTACATGCGGCAACGCTTTCCTGATAGAATTTCGCGCTTTCTTTAACGACCCAGGTAATTGATCCATGCAGCCCATGCTGAATATCGCGCTGCGCGCCGCCCGCAGCGCCGGCGAACTGATTGTCCGTTCCACCGATCGCCTGGATGCAATTTCGGTCAACGAGAAAGAGGCGAAGGATTACGTCACCGAAATCGACAAGGCCGCCGAGCAATGCATCATCAATGCGCTGCGCAAGGCCTACCCGAATCACGGCATCCTCGGCGAGGAAGGCGGACTTCTCGAAGGCAGCGGCGATGGCGCTGATTACCTCTGGATCATCGATCCACTGGACGGCACCACCAACTTCGTTCGCGGCATTCCGCACTACGCCGTCAGCATCGCCTGCAAGTACCGTGGCCGCCTTGAACACGCTGTTGTTCTGGATCCGGTCCGCCAGGAAGAGTTCACCGCGAGCCGCGGCCGAGGGGCAGCCCTGAATGGGCGCCGCCTGCGCGTCAGTTCGCGCAAGAGCCTGGAAGGCGCCCTGCTCGGCACAGGCTTTCCATTCAAGGACGGCCAGCTGGACAACCTGGACAGCTACCTGAACATGTTCCGCAGCCTGGTCGGCCAGACCTCAGGGCTGCGCCGCGCCGGCGCGGCGAGCCTCGACCTGGCCTACGTCGCAGCGGGTCGTTTCGATGCGTTCTGGGAATTCGGTCTTTCCGAGTGGGACATGGCAGCCGGCGCACTCCTTATTCAGGAGGCAGGCGGCTTGGTGAGCGATTTCAGCGGCGGCCATGAATTCCTCGAGAAGGGCCAGATCGTGGCCGGCAACACCAAGTGCTTCAAGGCGGTACTGACCACCATCCAGCCTCACCTCACGCCATCGCTCAAGCGCTGAGCCAAGCTGAGCGTCACGCATAAAAAACGCCCCGTCGGGGCGTTTTTTTTGCTGCTGGTTTGCTTATTGCTGAGACAGCATCAACTGTCCATCCTGCACCGGTATCTGGCTGCCCGGATCACGATCCATTCGTACGCGACCAACCTTGCCCGGCCAGATCGTACTTGACGTCATAGCCGACGATCTTGTCGTGTGTATCGGTCACCGTGCTGCAGCGGGTCTCGGTAGTGGTGTAGGTACTGTTGGCCTGCATACGCCCCTGCACCTGATTGCCGGCGTAACCACCGCCGACCGCACCCGCGACAGTGGCGATCTTCTTGCCGGTGCCGCCACCGATTTGATTGCCCAGCAGCCCACCGACAACGGCGCCGACCGCGGTGCCCGCAATACGGTGCTCATCTTGCACGGGCTTCTGCCGTGTCACCGCGACGTCCTTGCAGACTTCACGCGGCGTGCGGATGGTTTCCTTGATAGGTTCGACCGCCAGCACCTCGGCGAACTTCGGACCGCGATCAACCAAGCTATAAGTAGCGAAAGCTCCGCCAGCCGTGGCAACAACCACCCCAAGTGCCGTACCGACCAACATGGACTTGTTCACTGTGACATCCTCTTCCATCGGGCTGCGCCCGTTCCGCAGCCTTGGACCGCGCAAGACTGCGGAAGTTCGGAGCGAGGATCAGGGGCGGTCGTCGACCTCTTCTTCGGCGACCGGCGGGATGAGATCGTCACGCGTCAGCTTGAGCCAGACCAGCAGCATGCCTGCAACGTAGACGGAGGAGTAGGTACCTACGCCCACACCCACCAGCAACGCTAGAGAGAAGCCCCAAAGGTTCTCGCCCCCGAAGACCATCAACGCCCCCACTGCCAGCAAGGTAGATACCGAGGTGGCCATGGTGCGCAGCAGTGTCTGGGTGGTGGAGATGTTGATGTTTTCCAGCAGCTCGGCCTTGCGCAGCATGCGGAAGTTCTCGCGAATCCGGTCGAAGATGACAATGGTGTCGTTCAACGAGTAGCCGATCACCGCGAGCACCGCCGCCAGCACCGTCAAGTCGAAGGAAATCTGGAAGAAGGAGAATACGCCCAGCACCACGATCACGTCATGGAACAGCGAGAGGACCGCACCCAGGCCGAACTTCCATTGGAAGCGGAACGCCACGTAAACCAGAATTCCTCCCAGCGCCAGCAGCATACCCAGGCCACCCTGGTCGCGTAGCTCCTCACCCACTGCCGGCCCGACGAACTCTACACGCTTGACGCTGACCGAGTTGCCGCCATCGGCGTTACGCAAGGCGCTGGCGATACGTTCACCCAACTGAGGATCGTCGCCCGGCATACGCACCAGCACATCGGTGGTGGCACCGAAGCTCTGCACTACCGCATCGGTGAAGCCGGCCTGCACCAACTGGCCGCGCACCTGCTCGAGCCCCACCGGGCGCTCATAGCCCAGCTCGATCAACGTGCCACCGGTGAAATCCAGACCGAAATTCAAGCCCTTGACCACCAGGCTGCCTAGCGAGGCGATGGTCAGCAGCACGGTGAGGGCGAATGCCAGATGGCGGACGCCCATGAAATTGATTACGCGTTTCATCGTGCTAGCCCCTTAAATCCACAGCTTCTTGAGATCGCGGCCACCGTAGATCAGGTTGACCATGCCGCGCGTCACGATGATTGCAGTGAACATCGACGTCAGGATGCCGATCGACAGGGTCACCGCAAAGCCCTTGATCGGACCGGTTCCCATGGCGAACAGAATGCCGCCGACCAGCAAGGTGGTCAGGTTGCCGTCGAGAATCGCCGAGAATGCCCGGTCGAAGCCCTCGTGAATGGCCCGCTGAATCGACATGCCATTGGCGATCTCCTCCCGAATACGCGAGAAGATGAGCACGTTGGCATCCACCGCCATGCCCATGGTCAGCACGATACCGGCGATACCTGGCAGCGTCAGCGTGGCGTTGAGCATCGACATCAGCGCCGTGAGCACCACCATGTTGAACAGCAGCGCGATGGTGGCAAGCAGACCGAAGAACTTGTAGATCAGCACCATGAAAATGGCGACAAAGAGGAAGCCCCACATGGCGGCCTGCACACCCAGCTTGATGTTCTCGGCGCCGAGGCTCGGGCCGATGGTGCGTTCCTCGGCGAAGTACATCGGCGCCGCCAGACCGCCGGCACGCAGCAGCAGGGCAAGCTCGGACGATTCACCCTGGCCATCGAGACCGGTAATACGGAACTGACTGCCGAGCGGCGATTGGATCGTCGCCAGGCTGATGATCTTCTTCTCTTCCTGGAAGGTTTCAACCCGAACTTCCTGTTCGACACCGTCGACCATTTGCCGCACGTAGCGGGTCATCGGCCGCTGCTCGATGAAGATCACGGCCATGCTGCGCCCGACATTGCTGCGCGTGGCGCGATTCATCAGATCGCCGCCATGGCCGTCGAGACGAATGTTCACCTGCGGACGACCGTTTTCATCGTAACTGGCCTGAGCATCGGTTACCTGATCACCGGTGATGATCAGAGTGCGCTCAAGCTGCACGGGCGGGCGACCTTCTTCACGGAACTCGAACGTCTCGGTCGAAGCCCGTGAGGCATCAGGCTCAGCGGCGAGACGGAATTCCAGGTTCGCCGTCTTGCCAAGGATGCGCTTGGCCTCGGCCGTATCCTGCACACCCGGCAGCTCGACCACGATTCGGTTGGCGCCCTGGCGCTGCACCAGAGGCTCAGCCACACCAAGCTCATTGACACGGTTGCGCACGGTGGTCAGGTTTTGCTTGATCGAATATTCGCGGATTTCCGCCAGCTTGGCCTCGGTCAACGTCAACCGCAGCACCTGCTGGCCGTTACGCTCGCTGGACGCGAACTCGAAATCGGTGAAGTTCTTGCGAATCAGCGCCTGCGCGGCAGCGAGCGTCTCCTCGTCAGCGAAGCCCAGCTGCACGGCATTCTTCAGATTCGGCAGACTGCGGTAACGCACTCGCTCCTTGCGCAGCAAGCTCTTGACCTCGCCTTCCGAAACGTTCAGGCGCGTCTCAATCGCCTTCTCCATGTCGACTTCCAACAGGAAGTGCACACCACCAGAGAGGTCCAAACCAAGCTTCATCGGGCTCGCGCCAAGGTTGCGCAGCCACTCCGGCGTGGTCGGAGCAAGATTGAGCGCTACGACGTAAGCGTCGCCCAGAGCACGTCGAACGATATCCTTTGCAGGCAACTGGTCGTCCTGGCGCTCCAGACGCACGAGACCGCCGCGCCCCTGTTCATCGAGCGACGCCGACTTGACGGCGATACCGCCATCTTCGAGCGCCTTGCTGATGCGTTCGAGATCTGCCGAACCGATCTCCTGCGCCGTGCTGGCGCCAGTGACCTGGATCGCCGGGTCGTCCGGATAGAGGTTGGGTGCCGAGTAAACGAAGGCAATCGCGAGCACTGCCAGAATCAGCAGGTATTTCCAGAGAGGGAATCTATTGAGCATGACGCAGCCCGTTTAATGAACGAGGGGCGCCTTGCGCGCCCCGTCGATATTGAATGAAGTCAGCTCAGATGGCTTTCAGAGTGCCCTTGGGCAGGGTGGCGGCGATCGCCACCTTCTGGAACTTCAACTCAACGTTGTCGGAAACCTCGATCACCACGAAATCGTCAGCGACCTTGGTGACCTTTCCAGCGATACCGCCGGAGGTGACTACCTCATCGCCTTTCTGCAGCCCGGCGATCAGATTTTTGTGCTCCTTCGCACGCTTGGCCTGGGGACGCCAGATCATCAGATAGAAGATGACCAGAAAACCGACCAAGAATACCCACTCGAAACCGGTGCCGGCAGGACCTGCGGCAGCCTCCTGGGCATAGGCGGCGGGAATCAGAAAGCTCATGTACCACTCCTGTTGCAGAAAGGATTGTGTTGTTCTGGCACGTCACGCAAGCGGCGGCGTTGGCAGGCCGCGCTTGGCATAAAAGGCGTCGACAAAGGCCGCCAATGTACCCTGTTGAATGGCGTCGCGTAAACCAGCCATCACCCGCTGGTAATGCCGCAGGTTGTGGATGGTATTCAACATGCTACCCAGCATTTCGCCGCATTTATCCAGGTGATGCAGATAGGCGCGGGAGAAGTGTTTGCAGGTGTAACAATCGCAGCCCGGATCCAGCGGCGAATCGTCGTGCTTGTGCACTGCGTTGCGAATCTTGATAACGCCGGTGTCGGTGAACAGATGGCCGTTGCGCGCGTTACGCGTCGGCATCACGCAGTCGAACATGTCCACGCCGCGTCGCACACCCTCGACCAGATCCTCCGGTTTGCCCACGCCCATCAAATAGCGCGGCTTGTCGGCCGGCATCTGCGGCGGCAGGAAGTCCAGCACATGGATCATCTCTTCCTTCGGTTCGCCCACCGAGAGGCCGCCAATTGCCAGCCCGTCGAAGCCGATCTCGCAAAGCCCTTCCAGCGAACGCATGCGCAGCGACTCGTGCATGCCGCCCTGGACGATGCCAAACAGTGCCGACGGGCTGTCGCCATGAGCGACCTTGGAGCGCTTGGCCCAGCGCAGCGAAAGCTCCATCGAGCGGCGCGCGACGTCTTCGTCAGCCGGATAGGGCGTGCACTCATCGAAGATCATGACGATATCCGAGCCCAGGTCACGCTGGACCTGCATGGACTCTTCCGGCCCCATGAACACCTTGGCGCCATCGACCGGCGAGGCGAAGTAGACGCCCTCCTCCTTGATCTTGCGCATCGCCCCCAGACTGAACACCTGAAAACCACCGGAATCGGTAAGGATCGGCCCCTGCCACTGCATGAAGTCGTGCAGGTCGCCGTGGCGCTTGATCACCTCGGTGCCAGGTCGCAACCAGAGGTGAAAGGTGTTGCCCAAAATAATCTGCGCACCGATCGCTTCGATGTCCCGCGGCAGCATGCCCTTGACGGTACCGTAGGTGCCCACCGGCATGAAGGCCGGCGTTTCCACGGTTCCGCGAGGAAAGGTCAGGCGCCCCCGACGCGCCTTGCCATCGGTGGCGAGTAGCTCGAAAGACATGTGGCAGGTACGGCTCATCGGGTTTCCTCGGGACCGCGCGGTGCGGGGTTGCGGGTAATGAACATGGCGTCGCCATAGCTGAAGAAGCGGTAGCGCTGCGCCACGGCCTCGACATACGCCGCCATGGTTTCCGGATAACCAGCGAAGGCGGAAACCAGCATCAGCAGCGTCGATTCGGGCAGATGGAAATTGGTCACCAGCGCATCGACCACATGAAAGGTCTTGCCCGGGTAGATGAAGATATCAGTGTCGCCACTGAACGGCTTGAGCTCGCCGTCGCGTGCGGCCGTTTCCAGCGAGCGGACACTGGTGGTACCCACCGCGATCACCCGACCTCCGCGTGCGCGGCAGGCCGCTACCGCATCGACCACCTCCTGCGTCACCTCCAGCCACTCGTGATGCATATGGTGCTCTTCGATGCGCTCCACGCGCACCGGCTGGAAGGTGCCGGCCCCGACATGCAGGGTGACATAGGCAGTCTGGACCCCAGCATCGCGCAGCGCTCCCAGCAGGGCCTCATCGAAATGCAGCCCGGCGGTCGGAGCCGCCACGGCGCCGGCTCGCTGCGCGTAGACGGTCTGGTAGCGCTCGCGATCGGCGGCATCGTCCGGCCTGTCTATATAAGGAGGCAACGGCATGTGACCGATGCGCTCGAGCAGCGGCAACACGTCCTCATCGAAGGCGAGTTCGAACAGGGTATCGTGCCGCGCGACCATTTCAGCTGTGCCGCCACCGTCGAGCAGGATCTGAGAGCCGGGCTTGGGGGACTTGCTCGAGCGCACATGCGCCAGCACGCTGCGATTGCCGATCACGCGCTCGACCAGGATCTCCAGCTTGCCGCCGGTAGCCTTCTGGCCAAACAGCCGCGCCGGAATGACCCGCGTATTGTTGAAGACCATCAGATCACCGGGCCGCACGCAGTCCAGCAGGTCGGCAAAGTTGCGGTGCGACATCTGCCCGGACTCACCGTCGAGCACCAACAGCCGGCTCGCTCTGCGCTCGGCAAGTGGATGACGGGCAATCAGGGCGTCGGGGAGCTCGAAGTAGAAATCGGCGACTTGCATGGGCGGTTTCGGGGCGCGGAAAGGGCGCAGATATTAGCCGAAACACGTCGATCTGACCACGCCAAACGATTGACCACTCAGCCCGGCATCCCTATACTGCGCCGCCACTGTGCCTCGATGGCGGAATCGGTAGACGCAGCGGATTCAAAATCCGCCGTTGGTAACAACGTGAGAGTTCGAGTCTCTCTCGGGGCACCATCACAGTATCAAGCCAGTGTTCGGCGAACTCAGATCGATACGCACACGGGCAATTAACACCCAGTTCCACTGCCTTCTCGCTGACTGACTGACAATGCAGTCACCGTGGCCTTGACGATCCGCAGCAGCGGAGCAGCACGTCAAACCACCCTTCACAAGCGCCGAAATGGCGCCGCCTGGACAGGCAAATTCTATGGCTCCGAGGGGTTGGCATTCCCCGGCGAGTTATCGTAGAGTGTGCCCACTGTGTTTGCATGGGTCGCTGTTGAATCGTGACCTGGTGCAGTAGATCTTCAGATCCGCTACTCCGCTCGACTCTCTTACTCCTTGCAACCAGTTCCAGCCTCCTGTTTTTGCGGGAAGCAATTCTACTTTTGAGTTTCAAGGATACAAAGACATGTCGAATCGTCAGAACGGTACCGTCAAGTGGTTTAACGACGAGAAAGGTTTTGGTTTCATCACTCCCGAGAGCGGTCCGGATCTGTTCGTGCACTTCCGCGCGATCGAAGGCAACGGCTTCAAGAGCCTGAAAGAAGGCCAGAAAGTCAGCTTCATCGCCGTGCAAGGTCAAAAGGGCATGCAGGCCGACCAGGTTCAGATCCTGGGCTAAGCCTTCTCTCCGAAAAGCCCCTGATGGCAACATCAGGGGCTTTTTTATGCGCGCAATTCCGTAGAATGCCCCGCCTTCCACTTGATCGAGACACGCAATGCGCCGACATCTGCTGAGCCCGCAGGGCCAATTCCCCGCCGCCGGTCTGATGCGACGACTGGCAGCAATGTTCTATGACAGCCTGCTCTGCATCGCCCTGATGATGGTGGTGACCCTGTTCTATCAACAGGTGCTGCTGCGCCTGCTGTATGGCAGTGAACAGCTGAAGATGCTCGCCGAGGCCGGCCGCCTGGACATCGACCCCCTGCTTTCGACGCTACTGCTGTTCAGCCTGTTCGGCTTCTTCGCCAAGTTCTGGACCCACAACGGTCAGACACTGGGCATGCAGGTCTGGGGCATCCGTATCCAGAACAGCGACGGACGCGCCATCGATCTGTGGCAGGCGCTGCTGCGCTTCCTCATCGCGATCGTCTCGCTGCTGTGCCTGGGAATGGGTTATTGGTGGATGCTGATCGACAAGCAGAAGCGCACCTGGCACGACATCTACTCCGAGAGCCAGGCGGTGCAACTGCCGAAGAACATCCACAAGAAATAATCGCAGCGCCCGGCCATCTCTCACGCCCGGGCGCTTGCCCCTCAATCCATCGCGACCGCCATGCGCGACGGCATAGCCTCAGCCGGCGCGCCTCAGCAACCAGGCGCCGATCAGCGCACAGACACAGGCCGGCAACACCACCGCCAGCAGCGGCGAGAAACCGAACACCTGGCTCGCCGGCCCCAGCAGATCCTGAATGATGCGGAACACGAAGCCGACGACCACGCCGGTGAAGATCCGCTGCCCCAGCGTCACCGAACGCAGCGGTCCGAAGATGAAGGAAATCGCCAGCAGCACCAGCGCAACGGTGACCGCCGGCTGTAAAACCTTGGTCCAGAAAGCCAGCCAGTAACGGCTGTTGTTCAGCCCCTGCTCGCCCAGATAGTGGATATAGCGCCACAAGCCGGTGATCGACAGCGCCTCCGGCTCCATCACCACGGTGCCGAGCAGCTGCGGCGTCAGCTGGACGTCCCAGCGCTCCTCTGGCGCGCGCATGACTTCGGTGTGATCACCGCGGAAGTGGGTGATGGCGATGTTCTCGAGCCGCCAATGGTCGCCCTGGTAGCTGGCGCGGCGCGCGAAACTGGACGATAGCAGGCGACGCTCTTCGTCGAAGCGGTAACGCGTGACGCCCACCAGCACACCGCCGGGCTGCACCGCGTTGACGTGCACGAACTCGTTTTCCTGACGATGCCACAGCCCACGCTTGCTGCTCTGCGCCTCACCTGCCCCCTGCGCCAGGGACCGTCTGGCCTGGGCGATGTCTTCGCTCAGCGGCGCGACATACTCGCCGATGAGGATTCCGGCGACGAGCAGGACGAGCATTGGCTTCATCACCGATAACACGATGCGTCCCAGGGAAACCCCGGCGGCGCGCATGATGGTCAGCTCACTACTGCTGGCCAGCGTGCCGAGACCGATCAGGCAGCCGATCAGCGCCGCCATCGGCAGCATTTCGTACAGCCGGCGCGGCGAGGTCAGCAGGACGTATTGCAGAGCGTCACCCAGACCGTAGCTGCCCTGGACGTCACCCAGCTCGTCGATGAACGCGAACAGCAGCGCCAACCCAACGATGATGCCGAGCACCGTGAGGATGGCGAGAAAGACATGGATACCGATGTAGCGATCGAGCTTAACCACGAGCCACCTCCAGCTGCGCGTGGCGCTTCTTCATTCGCAGCCTGATCGGCTCCCAGAACAGCATCAGCAGGCCGATCGCCAGGAACAGCCCGTGCACCCACCACAAGCCCAGCGCCATGGGCAGGCGACCCTTGTCCAGCGCGCCGCGCACCGCGATCAGCAACGCGAGATAGGTCATGTACAACAGGATGGCCGGCAGTAGCTTGAGGAAGCGCCCCTGCCGCGGGTTGACCTTGGCCAGCGGCACGGCGAGCACGGTGACGACGAACACCAGCAGCGGCAATGACAGCCGCCATTGCAGCTCGGTTCTGTGCCTGATGTTGTCGCTGCCGAGCAACTCGTGGGTCGGCATGGCCTCGCGCTCGCTCAGCTCCATGCTCACCTCCGGCTTTGGCAGCAACACACCATAGGTGTCGTACTGGATCGCCCGGTAATCCGCCTGCCCCGGGTTACCGTCATAGCGGTAGCCATTTTCCAGGATCAGATAACGACTACCGTCCGGTTGAATTTCCTGACGCCCGCTTTCGGCAACGAGCACGGACAGCCCGCTTTCCTTGCCGGTCTGGCGTGAAACATTGGTCTCGGAAATGAACACCCCGCCCAGTTCGCTGCGGTCGGCCGACAGCTCACGGGTATAAGTCACGCGCGAACCGTCGCGCAGGGTCTGGAAACGCCCCGGAACGAGGGTGTCGAACTCGGTCAGCGAATCCTGCTGGCTGAGAATGCGCTCGACCTCGGCGATCCCCTGCGGCGCCAGGCCCAGACTCAGCCAACCGACCAGCGCGGCGACCAGCGCAGCCGGCGCCAAGCTGTAGACCAGCAGCCGGCGCTGGCTCATGCCGGTAGCCGAAAGCACGGTCATTTCGCTTTCCAGATAGAGGCGCCCGTAGGCCAGCAGGATGCCGAGGAACAGCCCCAGCGGCAGGATCAACTGCAGAAAGCCCGGCAGGCGGAAGCCCATGATCAGCAGCAGCACGCCCGGATCGAGCACCCCCTGCGCAGCCTGGGCCAGATACTTGATGAAGCGGCCGCTCATGATGATCACCAGCAGCACGGCACTGACCGCGCTCATGGTGATCAGCAGCTCTCGGGACAGGTAACGAAAGACGATCAAACCAGACACTCCAGGGTTGTCAGGCTCTGGCGGCAACGCTCAAACTAGCCGCCAGTTGCCGGCCCGCCGCAGCAGACCGTTGGAATTGATAATGGCGCGCAAGTCGCGTCGGCGCGATCACTGACAAGCTCAGGTGATTGCAACGTTTCTAGCCTAGCGCAGTCGCTTACAACGACCGAACAGGCGAACCACCGGAAAATAAGCCCGGCATTATCCTGCAAACCCGACTCTTTGTCTTGGGGACACCACGTCATGGAATTTGTTGTCAAAAGCGCCAAAGCCTCCACCCAGAAGACCGCCACCCTGATCCTGCCGCTCGGCGAGAACTGCCTGCTCGGCAGCGTCGCACAGAGCGTGGACAGCGCCAGCGCTGGCGCGCTCAGCACTGCGCTCAAGCGGGGCGACATCCAGGGCAAGTCGGGACAGACGCTGCTGCTGCACGGCCTGCCCGGCCTCAAGGCCGAGCGGGTGCTGCTGGTCGGCACCGGCAAGGCGGATGAACTCGACAGCCGCCAATGGCGCAAAGTGGTCAATGCAGCGCTGGCTGTCATCAAGAATCTGGGTGGTGGCGATGCCGCTTTCGCCATGCAGGACGTGCAGGTCAAGGGGCGCGACAGCTATGCCCGCACGCGCCTGCTGGTGGAGATCGTTGCCGACGGCCAGTACGTATTCGACCAATTCAAGAGCAAGAAGGCCGAACCGCGCGCACTGCAGAAGATCATCCTGCTCTGCGACAAGGCCGAACAGGCCGGTGTCGAGCGCGCCGCCCGCGAGGCCTCGGCGATCGCCACCGGCATGGCCTTCACCCGCGACCTGGGCAACCTGCCGCCGAACGTCTGCCACCCGACCTTCCTCGCCGATCAGGCCCGGCAGCTGAGCAAGGCCTACAAGGGTGTCAAGCTCGATGTGCTGGACGAGAAGAAACTGCGCGAACTCGGCGCCGGCGCGTTCCTCGCGGTATCACAGGGCAGCGACCAGCCGGGCTGCATCATCGTTCTGCAGTACAACGGCGGCAAGAAGGGCGATAAGCCCTACGCACTGGTCGGCAAGGGCATTACCTTCGACACCGGCGGCATCAGCCTCAAGCCGGGCCTGGGCATGGACGAGATGAAGTACGACATGGGCGGCGCCGCCAGCGTGCTCGGTACGCTCAAGGCCGTGCTCGAACTGCAGTTGCCGATCAATCTGGTCTGCCTGCTGGCCTGCGCCGAGAACATGCCCAGCGGCGGCGCGACTCGCCCGGGTGACATCGTCACCACCATGAGCGGCCAGACCGTTGAAATCCTCAACACCGATGCCGAAGGCCGACTGGTGCTGTGCGACACCCTGACCTACGCCGAGCGCTTCGAGCCGCGCGCCGTGGTCGACGTGGCCACCCTGACCGGCGCCTGCATCGTCGCGCTGGGCAGCAACACCTCGGGCCTGCTGGGCAACAACGACGAGCTCATCCAGCAGCTGCTGCAGGCAGGCGAGAGCGCCGCCGACCGCGCCTGGCAATTGCCGCTGTTCGACGAGTATCAGGAGCAGCTGGACAGCCCCTTCGCCGATATCGCCAATATCGGTGGACCCAAGGCCGGCACCATCACTGCCGCCTGCTTCCTCTCGCGCTTCACCAAGAAGTACCCCTGGGCCCACCTGGATATCGCCGGCACCGCCTGGACCAGTGGCGGCAAGGAAAAAGGCGCGACTGGCCGCCCCGTGCCCCTGCTGACCCAGTACCTGCTGGACCGGATCAACTGATGAGCCCGATCACCGCGCGCGACAGCGGCCGGCACGGCCCCGCGCTCGCCGGGCCGGCGGGCGCACGTCCATGACACGCATCGAGTTCTACGTACTGCCGGACGACAACCCGCTCGGGCGGCTGCGCGCCGCCTGCCAGCTGGCGGCCAAGGGCTGGCAGCATGGCCTGCAGGTGTTCGTCCGTTGCAGCGACGAAGAACAGTCGACCCGGCTCGACGAGCTGCTCTGGAGCTTTCGCGCGGAACGGTTCATCCCGCACGAGCCGTACGCCGAGGAGGTGCAGGCGCCAGTGGTCATCGGGCTCGAACAGGAACCACCGACCGCCCAGGGCCTGCTGATCAACCTGGCACCGACACTCTCGTCACATATCGACCGCTTCAGTCGGGTCATCGAGATCGTCAACCAGGAGCCGCAGCTGCTGACCGCCTGCCGGGAGAATTTTCGCCTGTATCGGCGCCAGGGCTATGATCCACAAAGGGTTGAGCTCTAGCCGCTCCAATTTAGATAGCAAGGGATACCCCCTGGCAAACAGCCGGGATGCACCAGCCCGGAACCACGCAGATGACACCGAAAGCCCCGAACAAACCCGCCGAACTGCTGAGCGATCTCGAATCCATTCGCGCGCTGCTCGGCGACGATTTCCCCGACACCGCCGCAACAGGCGCCCCCGTGGATCCCGATAGCATTCCGCTGCTCTCCGATATCGTAGAACCCGGACCGGCCATCGCAGCCACCACCCCCAGCGACGACGAGTCGCGGGAAACCAGCGTGCGCAGCGCCTTCCGCTCGCTGGCCGAGCGGCATATCGATCACGAGTTGCGCACCGCCGCGACCCTGATCCTGCAGGAAGTGATCGACGACTTCGTGCCGCAGATCGAAGCCGAGCTCAAGCGCCGCCTGGAAAGCCGGATCGACCGGCTGGTGCGTACACCCCCGCCCCGCCCCTGAGCCATCCCGCGCCAATGCAGAGTTAATCCGCACGGCCGCGAAATCTCGCGGCCGTTTGCCTTTATACTTGCCCGTTTTTCCGACCAGCCGTTTTAAGGGTCCCGCCGCATGGACAAGACCTACCAGCCGCACGCCATCGAGACTTCCTGGTACCAGACCTGGGAATCGAACAACTACTTCGCCCCGCAAGGCTCCGGCGAGCCCTACACCATCATGATTCCGCCGCCGAACGTCACCGGCAGCCTGCATATGGGCCATGGCTTCAACAACGCGATCATGGACGCGCTGATCCGCTGGCGCCGCATGCAAGGCCGCAACACCCTGTGGCAACCAGGCACCGACCATGCCGGTATCGCCACGCAGATGGTGGTCGAGCGCCAGCTGGCCGCGCAGGGCACCAGCCGTCACGACCTGGGACGCGAGAAGTTTCTCGAGAAGGTCTGGCAGTGGAAGGAAGAGTCCGGCGGCAACATTACCCGGCAGATCCGTCGCCTGGGCTCATCGGTGGACTGGTCGCGCGAGCGCTTCACCATGGACGACGGCCTCTCCGAGGCGGTCAAGGAAGCCTTCGTACGCCTGCACGAGGATGGCCTGATCTATCGCGGCAAGCGCCTGGTCAACTGGGATACCAAGCTGCACACCGCCATTTCCGACCTGGAAGTGGAAAACCACGACGAGAAGGGCCACCTCTGGCACCTGCGCTATCCGCTGGCCGATGGCTGCAAGACCGCCGATGGCCTGGACTACCTGGTGGTCGCCACTACCCGTCCGGAAACCATGCTCGGTGACGCCGCCATCGCAGTGCACCCGGAGGACGAGCGCTACAAGAGCCTGATCGGCCGCCACGTCATGCTGCCGCTGGTCAATCGCCTGATTCCCATCGTGGCCGACGATTACGTCGATCTCGAGTTCGGTACCGGCTGCGTGAAGATCACCCCGGCGCATGACTTCAACGACTACGAAGTCGGCAAGCGCCACCACCTGCCGCTGATCAACATCTTCGACCAGAATGCCTGCATCCTGGCCCGTGCCCAGGTGTTCAACCTCGACGGTTCGGTGAACGACAAGATCGACGGCAGCCTGCCGGACGGCTACGCGCACATGGATCGCTTCGATGCGCGCAAGGCCATCGTCGCCGAGTTCGACGCCATGAGCCTGCTGGAAAAGATCGACGACCACGCGCTGAAAGTGCCACGCGGCGACCGCTCGGGCACCATCATCGAACCCTGGCTGACCGACCAGTGGTACGTTTCTACCAAGCCGCTGGCCGAGAAGGCCATCGCCGCCGTGGAAAGTGGCGAGATCCAGTTCGTGCCCAAGCAGTACGAAAACATGTACTTCAGCTGGATGCGCGACATCCAGGACTGGTGCATCAGCCGCCAGCTCTGGTGGGGCCACCGCATCCCGGCCTGGTACGACGAAGCCGGCAACGTCTACGTCGGTCGCGACGAAGTGGAGGTGCGCAGCAAGTACAACCTCTGCAACAACGTCGAACTGCGGCAGGACGAGGATGTGCTGGACACCTGGTTCAGCTCCGGCCTGTGGACCTTCTCCACCCTCGGCTGGCCGCAGCAGACCGAGTTCCTCAAGACCTTCCACCCCACCGACGTGCTGGTCACCGGCTTCGACATCATCTTCTTCTGGGTCGCCCGGATGATCATGCTGTCCACCCACCTGACCGGGCAGATTCCGTTCAAGACCGTCTACGTGCACGGCCTGGTCCGCGATGGTCAGGGGCAGAAGATGTCCAAGTCCAAGGGCAACGTGTTCGACCCGCTGGACATCGTCGACGGCATCACCCTCGACGAGCTGCTGACCAAGCGCACCAGCGGCATGATGCAGCCCAAGCTGGCCGAGAAGATCGCCAAGCAGACCCGCGCCGAGTTCCCCGAAGGCATCGCCAGCTACGGCACCGATGCCCTGCGCTTCACATTCTGCTCGCTGGCTTCCACCGGTCGCGATATCAAGTTCGACATGGGTCGCGTCGAGGGTTACCGCAACTTCTGCAACAAGATCTGGAACGCGGCCAACTTCGTCTTCGAGAACACCGAAGGCAAGGACACCGGCGCCAACGACGAACCGGTGGAATTGTCCTCGGTGGACCGCTGGATCATCTCCGCGCTGCAGCGCACCGAGGCCGAAGTGACCCGCCAGCTGGAGGCCTTCCGCTTCGACCTGGCCGCGCAGGCACTCTACGAGTTCATCTGGGACGAGTACTGCGCCTGGTACCTGGAGCTGGTCAAACCGCTGCTGTGGGACGAGACCGCCAGCGCCGAACGCCAGCGCGGCACCCGCCGCACCTTGGTGCGCGTTCTGGAAACGGCGCTGCGCCTGGCCCATCCGTTCATGCCGTTCATCACCGAGGAAATCTGGCAGCGCGTCGCGCCGCTGGCCGGCAAGTCCGGCCCAACGCTGATGCTGCAGCCCTGGCCGGAGTTCAACCCGGAGCGCATCGACGAAGCCGCCGAAGGCGATATCGAGTGGGTCAAGGCCTTCATGCTGGGCATTCGGCAGATCCGCGGCGAGATGAACATCTCCATGGCCAAGCGTATCGACGTGGTGCTCGGCAACGCTTCGGCTAGCGACCAGCGCCGCCTGGCGGACAACGAGCCGCTGCTGAAGAAACTGGCCAAGCTGGAAAGCGTGCGCCTGCTCGGCGACGGTGAAGAAGCACCGCTATCGGCCATTGCGCTGGTGGGTGACATGCAGGTGCTCGTGCCGATGGCCGGGCTGATCGACAAGGATGCCGAGCTGGCGCGTCTGGACAAGGAGATCGCGCGACTGGACGGTGAGGTCAAGCGCGTCGGCGGAAAGCTGTCCAACGCCGGCTTCGTCGACAAGGCGCCGGCCGAGGTGATCGACAAGGAGCGCGCCAAGCTGGCCGAGGCCGAACAGGCCAAGGCCAGGCTGCTGGAGCAGCGCCAGCGGATCGCCTCGCTCTGATCCGCGAAGCGGCAAAAATGAAAAGGCCAGCCCGAAAGGTGCTGGCCTTTTTGCTTAAGGAGGTCATCTTGATTAATGACAAGTTATTACCGGCAAGGCTGTTACACTATGTCGCACACGAAACACCCTTTACAAACTGGCAGGCCGTTAAAGCCCAGACGATCAGCTCGACAACATGAAATGAGCCCTCAGCAGCGAGGCGTGATGCCTGATGCATTCCGCTGACGCGCGACCGTTTTCCCGTGGCAGGCGACTGCCTCACCTTCGCGGTTCCCGACTTGTTTCACCAGTGACAGCCAATCGTGCCCCTGCCAGCCGCCGAGGCTGCGTCGCCACGTCCGCATGCCCGGCAAGGTTCCTTAAGATGGAGTCCCTCCGATGTATGCACTCATGGCTGTCGTGTTCGTCATAGGCTATCTATGCATAGCCTTTGAACATCCACTGAAAATAGACAAGGCCGCCGCGGCGATCCTTACCGCCGTGCTCACCTGGACCATTCTGGTACTGGGCGCCGACCACATCCTGCCGCTGCTGCAGCATGGCAGCCATGACCCGGCCGACTCGTCGGCGGTGGTGGTGGAGGCGCTGCGTCACCACCTGGGCGAAGTCTCGGAGATCCTCTTCTTCCTCCTCGGGGCGATGACCATCGTCGAGCTGATCGACTCCCACGAAGGCTTCAAGGCCATCACCGACCGCATCCAGACCCGCAAGCGCGTACACCTGCTGTGGATCGTCGGTTTCCTCACCTTCTTCCTCTCCGCGGCGCTGGACAACCTGACCACCACCATTGTCATGGTCTCGCTGCTGCGCAAGCTGATCCGCGGCCGCCCTGAGCGCTGGCTGTTCGTCGGCGTGGTGGTGATCGCTGCCAACGCTGGCGGCGCCTGGTCACCGATCGGCGACGTGACCACCACCATGCTCTGGATCGGCAGCCAGATCACCGCCTCGGGCGTGATCAGCGGACTGTTCCTGCCGAGCCTGGTGTGCCTGCTGGTGCCACTGATCATCCTCAGCTTCACCCTGCGCGGCGAAGCGCCACGGCCGCGGCCGCGTGCCCACCTGGCCGAGAAGCATCCGCCGACCACTACGGTCTTTGAGCGCAACCTGGTGCTGGGCCTCGGCCTCGCCGCCCTGCTGTTCGTGCCGGTGTTCAAGACCGTGACCCACCTGCCGCCGTACATGGGCATTCTCTTCGGTCTCGGCGTGCTCTGGGTGACTACCGAATTCATCCACCGCAACAAGAACGCCGAGGACAAGCACCCGCTCTCGGTGGTCGGCGTACTGCGCAAGGTCGACACGCCCAGCGTGCTGTTCTTCCTCGGCATCCTGCTGGCGGTTTCCAGCCTCGCCACCGCCGGCCACCTGAACCAGGTCGCCACCGCGCTGCGCGAGTCGCTGGGCCATATCTATGCGATCAACTACGCCATCGGCCTGCTCTCGGCCGTGGTCGATAACGTGCCGCTGGTGGCTGGTGCGATGAAGATGTACCCGCTGGTCAGCGAGAAGATGTTGGCGGCAACCGCTGCAGAAGAACTCGGCTGGATGTCGCAGTTCGTCGTCGACGGCAACTTCTGGGAAATGCTGGCCTACTGCGCCGGCACCGGCGGCAGCACGCTGATCATCGGCTCGGCCGCGGGTGTCGCCGCGATGGGCATGGAGAAGATCAGCTTCACCTGGTACATCAAGCACGTCAGCCTGCTGGCCTTCCTCGGTTACACTGCGGGCGCCGCGACCTACATCGGCATGCTCGCCCTGCGCTGAACGTAGCGAGCCCGGCCAGGTCGCTGTCCCCACAGACGACCTGGCCAGGGACCTTCCATGACCGTCAGCAAGACCAAAACCAGCTTCTACCGTCGACTCTACGTCGCCTGGCTGATCGACAGCGGCACCGCCTGCAGCGTCCCGGCGTTGATGGAAGCCACCGGTATGCCGCGCCGCACCGCCCAGGACACCCTGGCCGCCCTGGCCGACCTGGATATCGACTGCGTCTTCGTCCAGGACGACGGCGAACGCCACAACGCCGGGCACTATGTGATCCGCAGCTGGGGCGCCATCGACAAGGGCTGGATCGAACGCCAGCTGCCGCAGATCAAAGCCATCCTCGATTACCCCTGATTGCCATGAACGGCGATCTGCTTCTGGTCCTCGCCCTGCTGGCCGGCTGCGTCGGCCTGTTCGTGCTGAACAGGCCGCGCATGGACGTGGTCGCGCTGCTGGCCATGGTCGCCCTGCCCCTGACCGGCGTGCTCAGCGTGCAGGAGGCATTGGCCGGCTTCAGCGATCCGAGCGTGGTGCTGATCGCCGCACTGTTCGTCATCGGCGACGGCCTGGTACGCACCGGCATCGCCTACCGCCTGGGCGACTGGCTGATGCGCGCCGCGGGCAGCAGCGAAACGCGCCTGCTGGTGCTGCTGATGCTGGCGGTCGCCGGGCTCGGCTCGGTGATGAGTTCCACCGGTGTGGTGGCCATCTTCATTCCCGTGGTACTGGGTATCGCCAACCGCATGAAGGTCTCGCCGCGGCGCCTGCTGATGCCGCTGGCCTTTGCCGGCCTCATCAGCGGCATGCTGACCCTGGTGGCGACGCCGCCGAACCTGGTGGTCAACAGCGAACTGCGCCGCGCCGGGCTCGACGGCTTCGCCTTCTTCGATTTCACGCCCATCGGCCTGGCGATCCTGCTGCTCGGGATTGGCTACATGCTGCTGGCACGTCGCTGGCTCGGCTCCGACAAGCACGGCCCCGCCCTGGAGCCGCGACACACCCTGGCCGATCTCGCGCGAGATTACCGGCTCGACGAGCGCGAGCGACGCCTGCGCGTGCTGCCCGGCTCGATCCTGGCCAATCAGGCACTGGACGCCCTGCGGCTGCGCAGCGAGTACGGTATCAACGTGATCGCGGTTGAGCGCCACGAACGTTTGCGCAACCTGCTGCTGATCGCCACCGGCAATACCGAACTGTTCGTCGGCGACGTCTTGCTGGTGGACCTGGCCAGCCCGGCCATCGGCCTGCTTGGTGCCTACCGCGAACTCGGTCTCGAGCCGCTGCAGCTGAGCACCTCCTACTATGCCGACCACGCCCGCGAGCTGGGCCTGGCGGAAGTGGCGCTGCCACCGGACTCGCGCCTGCCGGGCAAGACCATCCAGCAGCTGGGTTTTCGCAGCCGGCACAAGCTCAACGTCGTCGGGCTGCGGCGCAATCGAGAGGCGCTGCAGGGGCTGCTGGTGGACGAGAAGCTCAAGCCGGCCGACACCCTGCTGGTTGCCGGCAGCTGGAAGCACATCCACCGCTTGCAGGGTCTGAGCCGCGACTTCCTGGTGCTGAGCCTGCCGGCGGAGGTGGACGACGTGGCGCCCGCAGCCAACCAGGCGCCATTCGCCCTGCTCGGCCTGGCGCTGATGGTCGCACTGATGGTCAGCGGCCTGGTGCCCAACGTGCTGGCGGCGCTGATCGGCTGTCTGGTCATGGGCCTGTTCCGCTGCATCGACATGGACAGCGCCTACAAGGCGATCCACTGGCAGAGCCTGGTGCTGATCGTCGGCATGCTGCCGTTCGCCCTCGCGCTGCAGAAGACCGGCGGCATCGCCCTCGCCACCTCGGGGCTGGTCGGTCTGCTCGGCGATGCCGGGCCGCACGCGCTGCTCGCCTGCCTGTTCCTGCTCACCGCACTGATCGGCCTGTTCATCTCCAACACCGCCACCGCCGTGCTGATGGCGCCGGTGGCGCTGGCCACCGCCGAACAGCTGGGTGCCTCGCCCTACCCGTTTGCCATGATCGTCGCGCTCGCCGCCTCGGCCGCCTTCATGACGCCGATCTCCTCGCCAGTGAACACCCTGGTGCTCGGCCCGGGGCAGTACCGTTTCGGCGACTTCGTGCGCATCGGCGTGCCCTTCACCGTGCTGGTGATGATCGTCGCAGTGCTGCTGGTACCGCTGGTGTTTCCGCTCTGAGGGCGGCATCGCGCAGGGCACCGTGACGCTCAAAGTGGCATGGCGGGCAAGCGGCACAGCCGTTAAGCTCGGGGCCTCATTCGAAAAAGAACAACTCCATGCCTCAACGCGTCGCGCTGTTTCCGGTCCTGCTGGCCGGTGCCATTCTCTTGCTGGTCGTCCACGGCCTCGGCCGCTTCGTATACACCCCGCTGCTGCCCTGGCTGGTGGAAGACGGCCTGCTGAGCGTGCAGGAAGGCGCCAGCATCGCCAGCTGGAACTACCTCGGTTACCTGATCGGCGCGCTGCTCGCGGTGCGCTGGCACCGCGTCGCGCAGATCCGCCGCAGCCTGCCCTGGGCACTGGCGTTGCACGTGCTCAGCAGCCTGCTGCAGACCCAGGCCGAATCCGCCGATGCCCTCGCCGCGTTGCGCCTGGCCAACGGCATCAGCAATGGCCTGGTGTTCGTCCAGGCGCCCTCGCTGATCCTCGAGTGGCTGGCGCGCCAGCAACGCGTGTCGGCCAGCGGGCTGGTCTACCTCGGGGTTTGCGTCGGCCTGATCCTGTCCAGCCTGCTGGTCAGCCTGAGCGACGGCTACCTGCTGGGCGCCGATCGCTGGTGGCCGGCGGCGCTGCTGTCGATACCGCTGGCCTGGTGGGGCTGGCGCCAGCTGTCGCGGCTGGACCTGCCAACCGAGCAGGCACCCGCCCCGTCCGCGACGGCGCCGAGTGGCAAGCTGCTCGACCGCGCCAGCACGCCGCTGTTTCTTTCCTACGCCGGCGCCGGGATGGGCTACATCCTGCCGATGACCTTTCTGCCCATGGTGGCGCGCCTGCAGGTGGAGCCCGGCGACTTTCTCATCGGCGGCAGCTGGCTGGTGGTGGCGCTGGCAACCCTGCCCTCGCCCTGGCTGTGGAACCGTCTGGGTGTGCGCCTGGGCGACGACATCGCCCTGCGCCTGAGCTATCTGACCCAGCTGCTCGGCGTGCTGGCCGCGCTGCTGTTGCCGGGTGCCGTCGGCATCCTGCTGTGTGCGGTGCTGGTCGGCGGTACCTTCCTCGGCACCGTACTGCTGACCCAGCGCCTGGCCCGCGCGCTGCAGCCGCATCAGGGCCCGCGCCTGTCGGCGGCACTGATCGCGCTGTACGGCCTGACCCAGCTCGCCGCGCCCTGGCTGACCAGCATCTGGATGGGCATGGGCGGCAGCCTGCACAGCGCCTTCTGGCTTGGCGCCGGCGCGCTACTCTGGGGGCTGCTGTGGATGCTGATGGTGCCGCGCCGGCACTAGCCAGCCGAGGCGGTTGTGGGACAATGCGCGCCCAGCCGCCAACCTCCAGTCGATCCAATGCCACGCAAAACCTCGTCCCAGCCGCGCCCTGCCGAGCCGAAGGCCGTGCTGCATCCACGCAACCGCCACAGCGGCCGCTACGACTTTCCCAAGCTGATCGCCGCCTGCCCGGAGCTGGGCGAGTACGTCATTCTCAATCCCTACGGCAAGCAGAGCATCGACTTTGCCAATCCGGATGCGGTGCGGGTATTCAATCGCGCGCTGCTGCGGCAGTTCTACGGCATCCAGCACTGGGACATTCCTGCCGGCTACCTCTGCCCGCCGGTGCCGGGACGGGCGGATTACCTGCACGGCCTGGCCGACCTACTGGCCGCCGATAACGGCGGCGTCATCCCGCGTGGCGCCGCGGTCCGGGTGCTCGATATCGGCACCGGCGCCAACTGCATCTACCCGCTGATCGGCCATCGCGAATATGGCTGGCGCTTCACTGGCAGCGACATCGACGCCACGGCGCTGGCCTCGGCGCGCACCATCGTCGCCGCCAACGGGCTCGACAAGGCCATCGAACTGCGCCGGCAGGACGCGCCGAAGCAGGTCTTCAAGGGCATCCTGGCGGCGGAGGATCGCTTCGAGCTGACGCTGTGCAATCCGCCATTCCACGCCTCGCAGGCCGAGGCTGCCAGCGGCAGTCAGCGCAAGTGGCGCAATCTCGGCAAACTGGACCCGAGCCGCAAGTTGCCGAAGCTGAACTTCGGCGGCCAGGCGGCAGAGCTCTGGTGCGAGGGTGGCGAGGCGGCATTCGTCGCGCGCATGGCGGATGAGAGCCTGGCCTTCACCAGGCAGGTCTATTGGTTCAGTACGCTGGTATCGAAGGGCGGCAACGTGGCACCGCTGATGGCGCGCCTGCAACGCCTCGGTGCGCGGCAGGTTCAGGCGTTGGATATGGCCCAGGGGCAGAAGAAAAGCCGCTTCGTCGCCTGGACCTTTCTCGATGCAGCCGAACAGGCTGCCTGGCGCACCGAGCGCTGGCCGCGGACCTGAACCGCGGCGGCGCTCGACTGCCGATGCATCAGACCGCGAGATCCCAGACCTGACGGTCCTTGAGCGCCAGCGTACGGATGTAGCGCGGCTCGCCGTTGATCTCTTCCAGTTCGGTCATCCCGGCCAGCTCGCCTACCACGCGGTATCGCTTGCCGACGCGCTTGTCCTGCAGCGGATAGAGCTTGGCGATTTGCTGGGCGAGTTCGGTGAGAGTGGACATCGGTTATTGCTCCATTGACTGCGTGCGGCAGGTATTTACCAACTGTTGATGACGGTTATGCGACAGCCACGCCTGGAATCAGGGACCTGGACTGCCGCGTGTTCATGGGCGTGCACGCACAAATGCCGATAGCTTGCTGCTAAGAACCGGCGATTTGTTCTTAACTTCTTCTACGCCGCTTCGTCTTTGAGCAGTGATTGGCCGATTGATTCCCTACCCACCGTACCGTTTGGCGGCCGTTGCGCTCGCCATGCCTGCAGGCAGGAAGTTCAGGAAGCATCGGAAAGGTTGGAACCGCCGGAACGGCGTGTTCTCAGCAGGTGCCCAGGCCCAGCTGCAGCAGCGCCAGACCGCCACGCTGCCAGCCCCACCAGGCGAGTAGCGCCAGCGCGCCCAATAGCAGGGCACCCGCCGCGCCGAGCCACAGGCGACGCATCAGTTGGCCTGCGCCGCGCGCAACCTATCCACCGGCTGCTCGCGAATCGGCCAGTTGAGCAGCGCGGCGATCAGGCTGAGGGCGATCGCGATCTGCCAGACCAGGTCATAGCTGCCAGTACGGTCGTACAGCCAACCGCCCAACCAGCCGCCGAAGAACGAGCCCAGCTGATGGAACAGGAAGGCGATGCCACCGAGCATGGACAGGTTGCGCACGCCGAACATGGTCGCCACCGTGCCATTGGTGAGCGGTACCGTGGACAGCCACAGCAGGCCCATGGCAATGCCGAACGCATAGGCGCTCCAGACGGTCAGCGGCATCAGCAGGAAAACACTGATCACCACCCCGCGGATCAGGTACAGCCCGGCGAGCAGCTTCGGCTTGGAATAACAGCTGCCCAGCCAGCCGGCGGTATAGGTGCCTACCACGTTGAACAGCCCGACCAGCGCCAGCACGGTGGTGCCGACCTGCGCCGGCAGGTGCTGGTCGACCAGATAGGCCGGCAGGTGCAGACCGATGAACACCACCTGAAAGCCGCAGACGAAGAAGCCCAGCGCCAGCATGCGGAATCCGGAATGGCCAGCCGCCTCGCGCAACGCCTCGCCTAGCGACTGCTGCGTACCGGCCGCTACCGGTGCCTGCGCGGGACTGCGCATCATGCCGGCGAGCGGCACGATCAGGGCGACCAGCAAACCCAGCGCCAGCAGCGCCGAAGACCAGCCCAGCCACTCGATCAGCCCCAGACTGCCCGGCAGCATGATGAACTGGCCGAAGGAGCCGGCCGCACTGGCGATGCCCATCGCCATGCTGCGCTTCTCTGGCGGCACCGCCCGGCCGACAGCGCCGAGAATCACGGAAAACGAGGTACCCGACAGGCCCAGGCCGATCAGCAGTCCGGCGCTGAGGGTCAGCGTCGCTGGCGAATCGAACACCGCCATCAGCGCCAGCCCCACCGCATAGAGAATGCCGCCGATGAGCACGGCACGTGCGACGCCGAAGCGATCGGCCAACGCGCCGGTGACCGGCTGCACCAGACCCCAGATCAGGTTCTGCACAGCAATGGCGAAGGCGAACACTTCGCGCCCCCAGCCGAACTCGGCACTCATCGGAGGCAGGAACAGGCCGAAGCCGTGGCGTACCCCCAGCGAGATGGCGAGAATCAGCGAACCACCGGCGAGGATCCAGGCCGAGTTGCGCCATGCAGCAGTCATGAGCGTCATTCCTTGGAGAAAAGGCGAGCAGTTTACTCAGGATACCCAGAGCCTTAGCAACTGCTCGTCGAACTGTCCCGCTCGGTTAAACTGCAGCTGTTCTACCCACCTCTATGAGTGCCTCATGCCGATTCGCCACTGCATTGTTCATCTGATCGAGAAAAAGCCGGACGGAACCCCAGCCGTCCTCCACGCCCGCGATTCGGAGCTGGGCGAATCGCAGGCCATGGAAAACCTGCTGGCGGACCTCAACGAAAGCTACAACGCCAAGCAGGGCAAGGCCTGGGGCTTCTTCCACGGCGAATCCGGCGCCTATCCATTCAGTGGCTGGCTGGCGCAATACATGGAAGGCAATCAGGACTTCACAGCGTTCAGCCGCCAGGCCGTCGAGCACCTGCAGAAGCTGATGGAGGAATCCAACCTGTCCACCGGTGGCCACGTGCTGTTCGCGCATTACCAGCAGGGCATGACCGACTATCTGGCTATCGCCCTGCTGCATCACAGCGAAGGCGTGACGGTGACCGAGTCGCTGGATGTGGCGCCGGCCAAGCATCTGGACCTGGGTCAGCTGCATCTGGCGGCGCGCATCAACATCTCCGAGTGGCAGAACAACAAGCAGTCGAAGCAGTACATTTCCTTTATCAAGGGCAAAAACGGCAAGAAAGTATCGGAGTACTTCCGCGACTTCATCGGCTGCCAGGAAGGCGTCGACGCCCCGGGAGAGACGCGCACCCTGCTCAAGGCCTTCAGCGATTATGTGGAGAGCGAGGACCTGCCGGAGGAGCAGGCGCGCGAAAAGACCTCGGCACTGGTGGACTACGCCAGTACCCAGGCCAAGCTGGGCGAGCCGATCACCCTCGAGGAACTCTCCGGGGTGATCGACGAAGACCGCCCGCGGGCCTTCTACGAGCACATCCGTAACAAGGATTACGGCCTGTCACCGGAGATCCCGCCGGACAAGCGCACCCTCAACCAGTTCCGCCGCTTCACCGGCCGCGCCGAGGGGTTGTCGATCAGCTTCGAATCGCACCTGCTGGGCTCGAAGATCGAATACGACGAGGACCGCGACATGCTGATCATTCGCCAGCTGCCCACCCAGCTCAAGGACCAGCTCAAGCGCCGCAAGGACTGAATCCGCCATGCGCCTGCCGGACAGCCTGCTCGACGACTGCCTGTGCGACCCCGGCGCGCCGCTGGGGCGCGATCCGGCACGGGACTATGGTCTCGCCAAACAGCAGGCACAGGCGCAGCTGGCAGGCCTGAAGGACTGGCTGCGCGAGCAGCAGAGCATGCTCATGGCCAACCGACGTGACGTTCCGCTGCTGGTGCTGCAGGGGCCCGACTGCTCAGGCAAGAACGGCGTGGTGCGCCGCGTTCTTGCCGGCCTCGACCCGCTCGGCATGTCAGCCATCGGCTTCCAGGCGCCGAGCCCGGACGAGCGTCGCCAGGCATTTCTGCAGCGCTACCGCGAGCGCCTGCCGGCCCCGGGCACGCTCGGCGTGTTCAACCGCAGCTACTACGAGGCGCTGGTCAGCGATGTACGTGACGGCCTGTGCGCGGCGGCGGAGCTGCCACAACGCTACGCGGCGATCGCCGAGTTCGAACAGCAGATGGCCACGCGACGGATTCACCCGCTCAAGTGCTATCTGCAGCTTTCGCTCGCCGAGCAGAAGCGGCGCCTGCATCGCCGCCTGGATCATCCGGAAAAACGCTGGAAACTGACCCTCGGCGATCTGCGCGACCACCGCCACTTCGCCGAGCATCAGGCGCAATGGGCCGATGTGCTGAGGCGGACCCACCGCGATCCAGCACCCTGGTATGTGATTCCTGCTGACCATCGCTGGCTGCGCGACCTCATCGTCGCCAGCCTGCTGGCCCGTAAGCTCGAACGCCTGGCGTTGAGCTGGCCGAGCGGCCCGGCGCCGTTCAGCCATGCCGACCTGGACGGCACCCCATGAGCCGTTTCGCCTGGCTGCTATGGCTGCTATGGCTGCTGCCGTTGCTGGCGCGGGCGCAGGACGGCGGCGCGACGCCCGAGCCGTCGGTGGACGCGGTGCGTTTCACCGTGGCCAACGCCGAGTTCACCCTGATGCACGAAATGGGGCACCTGCTGATCAGCGAACTGCAACTGCCCGTGCTCGGTCGCGAGGAGGACGCTGCCGACCAGCTCGGTTTCATGGGCCTGTTCCTGCTGCAACGCGAACAGCACCGCGACGACTTCTACGCCAAGCTGATGGATGTCGCCGATTACTGGCGGCTGGAGTGGCAAGGCGCCGAGCGCAGCGGCACGCAGGTGCCGGTGTGGGACAGTCACGCGCTGGACGCCCAGCGTTTCTACAACATTGCCTGCCTGGCCTATGGCAGCGATCCGGACCGACTGGACTGGGTGCTGGAAGTCAGCGGGCTGCCGATGGAGCGCGCACTGTACTGCCCCGACGAGTACGAGCAGGTCGCCCATGCCGTGCAGTGGTTTCGTGAGCACTTCGGGCGCAGCAGCACGCAACCGCTGCGACACCGAATCAAGGTGGTCTACGACACGCCACCTGCGCACCTCTCCGGTGGTGCCGAGCTGCTGGCGAAGATCCGTGCCAGCGGCGAACTCGAAGCGGTGGCGGCCAAGGCCAGCGAAGCCTTCGCGTTGCCACGCGATCTGACCCTGCGCATGTCCACCTGCGGCGCTCCTGATGCCTGGTTCAACCGCATCAGCGGCGAGCTCACCCTATGCTACGAGCGCATCGCCTACTTCCGCGAACTGGCCGCGGAGCTGCCGAACGTGCGCCGCGCGGCCCCGGCGGCGCAGTAGGTCTCAGCGCGCCTCGATGCGATAGCCGCTGCGCGGGAAGTGCACATGCACGACGCCGGCGCGATCGTCTCTGCGGCGCAGGATCAGCTCCTCAGCACCAGCGAACACCAGCTCACCCTCGACCGGGTCGGCGCCGTAGTCCACCGCGGCGATCGTCACCGGCTGGCCTTCCTGGAAACCGTTCGGATCGACGAATGCTTCCTCGGGCAGCGCCGCCGGCTCGGCCTCGCGCGCGACGCGCACAGCATCCTCGCCGGACATCTCGCTGCTCGAGCCATGGCCGACGCCCAGCACCTTGCCCAGCCACGCATGGATATCCGGATAGCCGTCCACCAGCGGTGCGGTGACCGGCGTCGCGCGCAGGAACCAGAGGCAGTGCGCGACCGCGAAATCCGCCAGCGAAGGCGCAGCGCCGAGCAGGAACTCGCCCTCCTCGCGCGCCAGCTGCTGTTGCAGGCGCGACATGAACACCGGCCAGTTGCTCTTGGCCTGCTCCAGCGGCACCCGGTTCACCGAGCCGTTGGCGAACAACTGCGCGCGGTCCTGGCTGAACACCTGGACGAACTCCTTGGGCACCTGGGCGAAGCGCACGACCATGGATTCAGGCTGGAAGGCCAGGCTTACGGCATTCAGGAACAGCACCGAGTCGGCCCACTGGGCAAGTGTCGCTGCGGTGAATTCCTGGCCTTCGGGGAACAGCGCCGGGGTGGCCTTTTCGGCCTCGAGTCGACGCGCGATCAGGGCGGTGTCGCAGTAGATGTCGGCGCCGACCTGCAGCACCGGGGTGCGCCGGTAACCACCGGTCAGCGCGGTGAGATCAGGCTTGGGCATGACCGGCGGGATCATCACCGAACGCCAGGACAACTGCTTGAATCCGAGCATCAGGCGCGCCTTCTCGGCGAACGGTGAGGTGGGATAGTGGTGCAGGATCAGCTCGTGCATGACAGGTTCCGCCAGAGTGGATTGGGTCAAGGAGCATCAGCTTAGACGCTCCGCTCGGGCGAGCCTACCGGCTGATTAGCGCGTCATTCACGCGACGGTGCCGGCCGCGCTGACCAGACGCTCCTTGGCACGCTTGTCCAGACGCTTGATGGCGATTTCTCGGCGCAGCGCATCGCCCTTGCTGGCGCAGGCCTCGACATAGACCAGCGCCTGCGCCGGGCTGGAATGGAAAAAGCGCGCGCCACGCCCGCGCTGGTGCTCGGCGAAACGCCGCTGGGCATCGTCGCTGATGCCGCAGTACAGCGCACCGTTGGCGGCACGCACCAGGTAGACGAACCAGGGCTTGGGCTGGACCTCGGTCATGTTTGGCAACGATCTCGACGGCGGGGACAACAGGGCCGGCATTATGCCGAACTGACGCGCCGCGGTCGTCCATCCGGGCTGCGTCTAGCAGAGAGGCCGTTCGCTGTCCAGATATGGTGGCGGTTCGCCTTTGCGTATACTGCGCCGATGTTTGCCCATTCCCTGTTCCGCAAGCGCTGCGCCACCTGGCTGTTGGCGATCGGAATCTTCCTGATGCTCGGCAGCTGCGCCGAAAAGCCCAGCGAGCTCGAGCGCATTCAGGAGGAAGGCGTACTGCGCGTGATCACCCGCAACAGCCCTTCCACCTATTTCCAGGATCGCAACGGCGAAGCCGGCTTCGAATACGAACTGGTCAAGCGCTTCGCCAATACCCTCGGCGTCAAGCTGCAGATCGAAACCGCCGACAGCATCGAAGAAATCTTCAACCGCCTCAATCGCCCCGGTGGCCCGGCACTCGCCGCCGCCGGCCTGGTGGCCAGCGAAGGTCGGCAGGAGCTGGCGCGCTTCACCCGCTCGTATCTCGACGTCACCACCCAGGTCGTCTACCGCAGCGGCCAGCGCCGACCGACCAGCCCGAAGGATCTGATCGGCAAGCGCATCATGGTGCTCAAGGGCAGCAGCCAGGCCGAGAAGCTGGCCGCGTTGCAGGCCGAGTATCCGGACCTGCGCTACGAGCAGTCCGATGCGGTGGAAGTGGTCGACCTGCTGCGCATGGTCGACGAGGGGCAGATCGACCTGACCCTGGTGGAGTCCAACGAGATGTCCATGAACCAGGTGTACTTCACCAACATCCGTGCCGGTTTCGACGTCGGCGAGCAGAATAGCCTGGCCTGGATCGTACCCAAGGGCGAGGACGACAGCCTGCTCCAGGCAGCCAACTCCTTCCTTGAACAGGCCCAGGAGAACGGCACGTTGCAGCGCCTGCGCGAGCGCTACTACGGCCACGTCGACGTGCTCGGCTACGTCGGCGCCTATGCCTTCGCCAAGCATCTGCAGCAACGCCTGCCGCGTTACGAGAAAGCCTTTCGCGAGACGGCCAAGAAGCATGGCATCGACTGGCGCCTGCTGGCCGCCATCGGCTATCAGGAATCCCACTGGCAGCCGGAGGCCACCTCCAAGACCGGCGTGCGCGGGCTGATGATGCTGACCCTGCGCACCGCCAACGCCATGGGCGTGACCAATCGCCTCGACCCGGTGCAGAGCATCCAGGGCGGTGGCAAGTATCTGGTCAAGGTCCATGCCGGGCTGCCGGAAAGCATCTTGGAACCGGATCGCACCTGGTTCGCCCTGGCTGCCTACAACGTCGGCGGCGGCCATCTGGAGGATGCGCGCAAGCTGGCCGAAGCCGAAGGGCTGGATCCCAACAAGTGGCTGGACGTAAAACAGATGCTGCCGCGCCTGGCGCAGAAGCAGTGGTACAGCAAGACCCGTTACGGCTACGCCCGCGGCGGCGAACCGGTACATTTCGTGGCCAACATTCGTCGCTACTACGACATCCTCACCTGGGTGACCCAGCCGCAGATGGAGGGCCAGCAACTGGCCCACAGCGAACTGCACATCCCCGGCATCAACTCCACCGACCTTATGGAAGAGCTGCCGCCGCTCTGACCGGCACGCCGCCCGCTCCGCCTCAGGACGTGCCGACACCCATGCGCCGCAGCAGCGCCTTCTCGACCTCCAGGATCACCAACACCGCCACACCGGTCAGCACCACCAGCGCACCGGTGGCCAGCGGCAAGGCCTCGGAGGCGAACAGCGACTGCATGAACGGCGCGTAGGTGAACAGCAGCTGCAACGCGAACACCCCGAACACCGCCAACAGTACCCGCGGCGTGCCCTTCACACCCTGTACGGTGAACGACGGTGCTTTCAGATAGCGCACGCTGAACAGGTAGAACACCTCCATGCACACCAGTGTGTTCACCGCCACGGTGCGTGCCGTTTCCACCGTCGCGCCCTGCGCCAGCATCCACTGGAACATGCCGAAGATTCCAGCGAGGAACAGCGCGGAAACGAAGAAAATCCGCCAGATCACGAAGCGCGACAGCATCGGCTCGTCCGGTCGCCGCGGTGGACGCCGCATCACATCCGCCTCGGTCGGCTCGAAGGCCAGCACCATGGCCAGCGCCACGGAGCTGACCATGTTGACCCAGAGCACCTGAACCGGCGTGATCGGCAGCGCCAGGCCGAGCAGCACCGCCAGCAGCAGCGACAGCGACTCGCCGCCGTTGATCGGCAGCAGGAAGGTCACGGTCTTGCGCAGGTTGTCGTAGACGGTACGTCCCTCTTCCACCGCATGCGCGATGGAGGCGAAGTTGTCGTCCGCCAGCACGATGGCACCGGCCTGCTTGGCCGCCTCGGTGCCCTTCATGCCCATCGCCACGCCGACATCGGCCTGCTTCAGCGCCGGCGCATCGTTGACGCCGTCGCCGGTCATGGCGACCACCTCGCCATTGGCCTGCAGCGCACGCACCAACCGCAGCTTGTGTTCCGGGCTGGCACGGGCGAACACCCTTGCCTCGGCGACGGCCTGGCGCATGGCCGCATCGTCCATGGGCTCCAGCTCCGGGCCGGTGATCGCCTTGATGTCCTCGCCCATGCCCAGCTGCCGGGCGATGGCGCTGGCGGTCACGCCGTGGTCACCGGTGATCATCACCACACGAATGCCGGCCGCGCGACACTGGGCCACCGCCCGGATCGCCTCGTCACGGGGTGGATCGATGATGCCCACCAGACCGAGCAGGGTCAGCCCGCTGGCGACATCGGCATGCTCGAGGTCCTCCTTGCCCGCCTCCAGCCGGCAGCGGGCGAAGGCGAGCACCCGGCGTCCGGCGCGTGCCTGCGCCTCGATCTGGGTGTGCCAGTGCGCCTCATCCAGCGCCTGCTCCACGCCATCGGCCTGCAGCTGCTGGGAGCACATGGCCAGGATGCGTTCCGGCGCGCCCTTGACCAATACCTCGCTGCCGCCGTCGCAGGCGTGCAGGGTGGCCATGAAACGGTGCTCGGATTCGAAGGGAATCACGTCCAGCCGCGGCCGGTCGACCTGTCGTGCGGTAGGTGAAAGCCCGGCCTTCATCGCCAGGGTCAGCAGTGCGCCCTCGGTAGGATCGCCGGCCAGCACCCAGTGCTGATCCTTCTCATGCAGGCTGGCGTCATTGCACAGCGCGGCGGCCTCGACCAGCGCGGCCGCAGCCGGCGAGTGGGTGGTCAATGCTGCCGCATCGACCGCCGATCCCTGCAGCAGCAAGCTGCCAGTCGGCGCATATCCGGCGCCCTCGACCTCCAGTGACTGGCCCGCACAGATCACCTCCTGCACGGTCATCTCGTTGCGCGTCAGGGTGCCGGTCTAGTCCGAGCAGATAACCGTCACCGAACCCAGCGCCTCCACCGCCGGCAGCCGACGGATCACCGCGTTGCGCGCGGCCATGCGCTGCACGCCGATGGCCAAGGTGATGGTCATGATCGCCGGCAGTCCCTCGGGAATCGCCGCGACCGACAGGCCGACCGCGGCCATGAACATCTCGCCAGCGCCCATGCCACGCACCAGCGTGCCAAACAGGAACAAGAGCGCACCAGCCGCGAGAATGACCGCCGTCAACGCCCGGGCAACCTCGGCCATCTTGCGCAGCAGCGGCGTGGTGCCCTGCTCCACCGATTCGAGCATGCGGCCGATACGGCCGATTTCGGTGGCCGCGCCAGTGGCAACCACCACCGCCCGCGCCTGCCCCTGGGTGACCAGCGTGCCGGCGTAGCCCATGCAGAGCCGATCGCCGATCGCCGCGTCATCGACGACGGCATCGACCTGCTTGTCCACCGGCACCGACTCCCCGGTCAAAGCCGCTTCATCGACGCGCAGATTGCGCGCCTGCAGCAATCGCACATCGGCCGGCAGGCTGTCGCCGGAGGCCAGCAGCACCACGTCGCCGGGCACCAGATCGGCGGCATCGATATCCTGCTGCCGGCCGTCGCGCAGCACTACCGCATGCGGCGCCAGCAGATGGCGGATCGCCTGCAGCGCCTTTTCCGCCTTGCCTTCCTGGACGAAACCGATCACCACGTTCACCACCACCACCGCCAGGATCACCGAGGTATCGACCCAATGTCCCATCAGCCCGGTGACCAGCGCCGCGGCCATCAGCACGTAGAGCAACAGGTTGTTCAGGTGGCGCAGCAGGCGCTGCAGGATGCTCGTCGGCTTGGCCTCGTCGAGCCGGTTCGGCCCGTAGCGGAGCAGTCGTTCCCGTGCTTGCTCGTGCGTCAGGCCGGCGCTGGTGGAGTCCAGTTCCAGCAGGGCCTCCTCGGCCGGACGAGCGTGCCAGCGGGTCGATTGGGTCTGCTGTTCGGGCATTGGGTTCTCCAGGGTGGCTGATTCATTGCCGGGCGCACTGCAAAGCTAGCCCATGAGAGCCGAAACAGAGCGGCTCTGGCCATCGCAACGAAACGGCTTGCAACACTCGGGCAGTGGTCGATTGCCGCATGCCGGCCCGCTGCGCGCCGAGCCGATCCTCGCGCTATTCTTGTCCTCTTCATGAACTTCGAGATTGTTCCATGCCAAAGAACATACTGATTGTCGGCGCCTCCCGCGGCCTGGGCCTCGGCCTGGCGAAGCAGTTTTCCAGCGCAGGCTGGCAGGTGATCGCCACCGTGCGTGATCCGCAGCGCGCCGACGCGCTCAGTGGAATACCACAGCTGCGCATCGAAACCCTGGACATGGATGATGCAGCCAGCGTCGACCAACTGGCCGCGCGCCTGGCCGACACCCCGCTCGACGTGCTGTTCGTCAACGCCGGCATCGCCGGGCCGCAAGACAAACCGGCCACCCAGGCCAGCCAGGCGGAAGTCGGCCAGCTGTTCTTCACTAATGCTGTGGCGCCGGTGCGCCTGGCCGAGCGGCTGCTGCCGCGGGTGAACCCCGATCAGGGCGTGATCGTTTTCATGAGCTCAATCCTTGGCAGCGTCGAAACCGGTCCGGGCATGGGTATGGACCTGTACGGCGCGAGCAAGGCCGCGCTGAATCACATGACCCGGACCTTCGTCGCCGCGCTCGGCGAGACGAAGCTGACGGTGCTGTCGATGCATCCCGGCTGGGTCAAGACCGACATGGGTGGAGATCAGGCCCCGCTGGATGTCGAGACCAGCGCTCGCGGCATGGCCGAGCAGGTGACCCGGGCCATTGGGCAGGGTGGGCATCGATACATCGACTATCTGGGAGACGCACTGCCCTGGTGAGAAGGTAGGGGCGTGATCGACCGTGAACGGACTCTCCCGCTGCAGCTCCATTCGCGATCGAGACCGCCGCACTAACCGGCCCTTGGCAGCCCCCGCGGCATCCCTTATCGTTCCGCACCGCGGAAGAGGCAACCCTCCGCCCCTGGATCAGCAGACAGGGCATAACTGAGCTGGCTACTCTGAACTCAACCCTTCAGGAGAAAGCCGGCCATGCCTGCTGAGCGTATCTGGATCAAGAATCCCCTCGCCCTGTTCACCGCCAACGACACCCAGGCCCCTGGCGGGCTGGTGATCGAGAACGGCGTCATCGTCGAAATGCTCGCCGCCGGGGCCTCGCCCGCGCTGCCGGTGAACGAGACCTTCGACGCCCGCGAACACGTGGTGCTGCCGGGGCTGGTCAACACCCATCACCACTTCTACCAGACCCTGACCCGCGCCTGGGGGCCGGTGGTCAACGAGCCGCTGTTCAACTGGCTGCTGACCCTCTACCCGGTCTGGGCGCGGCTCACGCCACAGGCGCTGCAGCTGGCGAGCAAGGTGGCGCTGGCCGAGTTGCTGTTGTCTGGTTGCACCACGGCGGCGGATCACCACTACCTGTTTCCGGGCGGGCTCGAGGATGCCATCGACATTCAGGTCGAGGCCGTCCGCGAGCTGGGCATGCGCGCCATGCTCACCCGCGGTTCGATGAACCTGTCCAAGGAGAACGGCGGCCTGCCCTGCAAGAGCGTGGTGCAGGACGCCGAGACGATTCTTGCCGACAGCAAGCGGCTGATCGATCGCTACCACGAGCGCGGCGACGGCGCGCAGATCCAGATCGCCCTGGCGCCCTGCTCGCCCTTCTCGGTCACCACCGACATCATGCGTGCCTGCGCCGAGCTGGCCGAAGCGCGCGACGTACGTCTGCATACCCATCTGGCCGAGACGCTGGACGAGCAGGAGTTCTGCGCGCAGCGCTTCGGCATGCGCACCGTGGACTATCTGCAGAGCGTCGGCTGGCTCGGCCCGCGGACCTGGCTGGCCCATGGCATCCATTTCAACCAGGTGGAAATTCACCGCCTGGGTGCAGCCGGTGTGGGCATCTGCCATTGCCCGAGTTCCAACATGCGTCTGGCCTCCGGCATCTGCCACACGCTCGAGCTCGAGGACAAGGGCGCCATCATCGGCCTGGGCGTGGACGGTTCGGCCTCCAACGACGCCTCCAACATGATGCTCGAAGCGCGTCAGGCGTTGTTCATCCAGCGCCTGCGCTACGGCGCCGAGAAGATCACCCCGCAGAAGGTACTCGGCTGGGCGACCCGCGGCTCCGCGCGCCTGCTCGGGCGCAGCGACATCGGCGAGTTGGCGGTCGGCAAGCAGGCCGATCTGGCCCTGTTCAAGCTGGACGAACTGCGCTTCTCCGGCAGCCACGATCCCATCGCCGCGCTGCTGCTTTGCGCCGCCGACCGTGCCGACCGGGTGATGGTCGGCGGTAAATGGCGCGTCGTCGACGGTCAGGTCGAAGGCCTCGACGTGCAGGGACTCATCGCCGATCACCAGCAGGCGGCCCGGCAACTGGTAAACGGCTAAACAACCACGATCGAGGCTTGCACCAAAGCTGGGCGCCGTGGATTACTGGCGCACCAGCGCAAGTCTCGATCGAGCCTCGGCGTCGCGTCGAATCGGCCGCAATCCGGCACAACGAAGGTATCTGTCCAGTTGGTCAGCTTTTTGCTAACCAGCTATCAGCCAACACAGGCTCTGTAGCTAGACAAACAGGAGCGTCACCCGCCATGCAGAACAACTCACGGAAAACCCTGCTGCGCGCCCTTGCCGCAGCGATCGGCTTCAGCGCCGCTCTCACCACGGCCGCCGCTTCGGCCGCCGATCCGCTGAAGGTCGGCTTCGTCTATATCGGCCCGATCGGCGACCACGGCTGGACCTACCAGCATGAGCAGGGTCGCAAGTACATGGAAGAGCAGCTGGGCGACAAGGTGAAGACCAGCTTCGTCGAGAACGTGCCGGAAGGCGCCGATGCCGAGCGGGTCATCCGCAACATGGCCAAGAGCGACTATGACCTGATCTTCACCACCTCCTTCGGCTACATGAACCCCACGCTGAAGGTCGCCAAGCAGTTCCCCAAGGTCACCTTCGAGCACGCCACCGGTTACAAGCAGGCGAAGAACATCGGCACCTACCTGACCCGCTCCTATGAAGGCCGCTATGTAGGCGGCTTCCTCGCGGCGAAGATGACCAAGACCAAGAAGGTCGGCTACATCGCGTCCTTCCCGATTCCGGAAGTGATCCGCGACATCAACGCCATCCAGCTGGCGCTGGACAAGTACAACCCTGGCACCGAGATCAAGGTGGTGTGGGTCAACACCTGGTTCGATCCGGGCAAGGAAGCCGATGCCGCCAACGCGCTGATCGACCAGGGCGTCGACGTGATCTTCCAGCACACCGACAGCCCGGCACCGATCCAGGCCGCCGAGCGCCGTGGCGTCTATTCCGTCGGTTACGCCTCGGACATGCAGCACTTCGGGCCGAAGGCCGTGCTGACCTCCATCGTCAACGACTGGGGCCCGCACTACACCAAGTCCGCCGAAGCGGTAATGGCCGGCAACTGGAAATCCGAGGACTTCTGGGGCGGGCTGGCACAGGACAGCATCAGTCTGCCGATCAGCGATCTGGTGCCTGCTGACGTCAAGACCGAAGCCGAAGCGATCATCGCCAGCATCAAGAGCGGTGAGTTCCACCCGTTCACCGGCCCGATCAAGGACCAGGCTGGCGAAGTGCGCATCGCCGAGGGCGAGACCGCCAGCATCAAGGACCTCGCCTCGATGAATTACTACGTCCAGGGCGTCAAGGCTGAAATGCCGAAGTAAGCGTCACCTGCGCCGGTCCGACCGGCGCACTGCGGAATCTGCCTGCCGTCCCGCCTCCGGGCGAACCGCACGCAGGGGCATTGCCCTCGAAGGCCGCCGGTACGAGAAGACCGGCGGCGCCGTACCCGGAGTCAGCCATGAACTCACTGCCCATCATCGATATTTCACCGCTCTATAACGCCGACGAAGCCGGCCATCTGGCCGTCGCCGAGGCGATCGACCGCGCCTGCCGCGAGTGGGGCTTCTTCTATATCAAGGGTCATCCGATCAGCGCCGAGCGCATCGCCACCCTCACCGACCATGCCCAGCGTTTCTTTGCCCTGCCCGCCGACGAAAAGCTGAAGATCGATATCACCAAGAGCCGCCATCACCGCGGCTATGGTGCCGTCGCCACCGAGCAGCTGGACCCGAGCCAGCCGTGCGACCTCAAGGAAACCTTCGACATGGGTTTCCATATGCCTGCCGACCACCCGGACGTGCTGGCCGAAAAACCACTGCGCGGGCCCAACCGTCATCCGCTGCAGATCGAAGGCTGGACCGAGCTGATGGAAGGGCACTACCGCGACATGCAGGACCTTGCCTGCACGCTTCTGCGTGCCATCGCACTCGCCCTTGGCATCGAGCGGGACTTCTTCGACAAGCGCTTCGTCGAGCCCATCAGCGTGTTTCGCATGATCCACTACCCGCCCCGGCAGACCGCCACCGGCGCCGATCAGCAAGGCGCCGGCGCGCACACCGATTACGGCTGCGTCACCCTGCTCTATCAGGACCAGGCCGGCGGCCTGCAGGTGCAGAACGTCAAGGGCGAGTGGATCGACGCACCGCCCATCGAGGGCACCTACGTGGTCAACATCGGTGACATGATGGCGCGCTGGAGCAACGACCGTTACAAGTCGACGCCCCATCGCGTGATCAGCCCGCTGGGCGTGGACCGCTACTCCATGCCGTTCTTCGCCGAGCCGCATCCGGACACCGAGATCGCCTGCCTGCCCGGTTGCTACGACGAAACCAACCCGCCGAAATACCCGAGCACCACCTGCAGCCGGTACATGCTCTCGCGCTTCGCCGAGACCTACGCCTACCGACGGCAGGGCGAGGCCGAACCCGTCTGAACGGGCTTTAATTGCAGCATGCAAACATGGGCGAGCGCATCGATATGTCTCGCCCGATCTGCGCGCGTCCACCGCATTGACTTTTGAGTCAGGAATTAGTTGACCGAAAAGTCAGATAGCGATAGTTTGCGCGTCAGAACAACAACAGCGGAGGCATCGCCTTGATCCAGTTTCTCCTCAATCGAGAACTGCGCAGCGAGCGCGCACTCGATCCCAACACCACGGTGCTGCAGTATCTGCGCGAGTATCGTGGCAAGACCGGAACCAAGGAGGGCTGCGCCTCCGGTGACTGTGGCGCCTGTACCGTGGTGGTCGGCGAGCTGGTGGGCGAGCGCCTGCGCTATCGCACCCTCAACTCGTGCCTGACCTTCGTCTCCGCGTTGCACTGCAAGCAGCTGATCAGCGTCGAAGACCTCAAGGACCAGGGCCGTCTGCACAGCGTCCAGCAGGCGATGGTCGACTGCCACGGCTCGCAATGCGGCTTCTGCACGCCGGGCTTCGTCATGAGCCTGTTCGCCTTGCAGAAGAATCGCGGCGACAGCGTGCAGACCTACGATCCACATCAGACCCACGAAGCCCTGGCCGGCAACCTCTGCCGCTGCACCGGCTACCGACCGATCCTCGAAGCCGCCGAACAGGCCTGCAGTGCCAAGCAGCCGGACCAGTTCGATGCCCGCGAAGCCGAGACCATCGCTCAGCTCAAGGCCATCGCCCCGCGTGAAATGGCCGAGCTCAGCGACGGCGGAAAGCGTTGCCTGTCGCCGCTGACCGTCGCCGAACTGGCCGAGGTCTACGCAGCCAATCCCGATGCACGTCTGCTTGCTGGCGGCACCGACCTGGCACTGGAGGTCACCCAGTTCCATCGCGCGCTGCCGGTGATGATCCACGTCGGCCAGATCGCCGAGATGAAGCAGGTCCAGCTCACCGACCGCCATATCGAGATTGGTGCAGCCGCCCCGCTGACCGACTGCTACGAAGCATTGGCCGCCGAGTACCCGGATTTCGGCGAGCTGCTGCAGCGCTTCGCCTCGCTGCAGATCCGCAACCAGGGCACGCTCGGTGGCAACATCGGCAACGCCTCGCCGATCGGCGACTCGCCGCCGCTGCTGATCGCCCTGGGTGCCGAAGTTGTCCTGCGCAAGGGCGCCAGCAGCCGCACCCTGCCGCTCGAGGATTACTTCATCGACTACAAGGTCACCGCGCGCCAGCCCGGGGAATTCATCGAGAAGGTACGGGTGCCGCGCGCCACACCGGATCGCCTGTTCCGCGCCTACAAGGTTTCCAAGCGCCTGGACGACGATATCTCCGCTGTCTGCGCCGCGTTCGACCTGCAGATCACCGATGGCGTGGTCGCCGATGCCCGTGTCGCCTTTGGCGGCATGGCGGCGATTCCCAAGCGCGCCGCGGCCTGCGAGGCGACCCTGAACGGCGCACCGTGGAACCAGCAGACCGTGGAAGCCGCCTGCGATGCACTGGCCGAAGACTTCACGCCGCTGACCGACTTCCGCGCCAGCCGCGAGTATCGCCTGCTGGTCGCACAGAACCTGCTGCGCAAATGCTTCCTCGAACAACAAGCACCGAAGACCGAGACGAGGGTGACCGCTTATGTCTAACCACGTAACCACCCGCACTCAGGAAGAAATCGCGGCGCTGTTCACCCAGGACCTGGTCACCGGCGTCGGTCGCAGCGTCAAGCACGACAGCGCGCCCAAGCATGTCTCGGGCGAGGCGGTGTACGTCGACGACCGGCTGGAGTTTCCCAATCAGCTGCACGTCTATGCGCGCATGAGCGAGCGCGCCCACGCCCGCATCGTCCGCATCGACACCGCGCCCTGCTACCAGATTCCGGGCGTGGCCATCGCCATCACGGCGAAGGACGTGCCGGGCCAGCTGGACATCGGTGCCGTGATGCCCGGCGACCCGCTGCTGGCCGACGGCAAGGTCGAGTTCATCGGCCAGCCGGTGATCGCCGTGGCTGCCGACAGCCTGGAAACCGCACGCCAGGCGGCCATGGCCGCGATCATCGAATACGAGGATCTGGAGCCGGTGCTCGACGTGGTCGAGGCGCTGCACAAGAAGCACTTCGTGCTCGACAGCCACACCCACAAGCGCGGCGACTCGGCCACCGCCCTGGCCAGCGCGCCGCGTCGGCTGCAGGGTTCGCTGCACATCGGCGGGCAGGAGCACTTCTACCTGGAGACACAGGTGTCCTCGGTCATGCCTACCGAAGACGGCGGCATGATCGTCTACACCTCGACGCAGAACCCCACCGAGGTGCAGAAGCTGGTGGCCGAAGTGCTCGGCGTGCCGATGAACAAGATCGTCATCGACATGCGCCGCATGGGCGGCGGCTTCGGCGGCAAGGAAACCCAGGCCGCGGGACCTGCGTGCCTGTGCGCGGTGATCGCGCACCTCACCGGTCGGCCGACCAAGATGCGCCTGCCGCGCATGGAAGACATGACCATGACCGGCAAACGCCACCCCTTCTACGTCGAGTACGACGTCGGCTTCGACGATGACGGTCTGCTGCACGGCATCGAGATCGATCTCGCCGGTAACTGCGGCTACTCGCCGGACCTTTCCGGCTCGATCGTCGATCGCGCCATGTTCCACTCCGACAACGCCTACTACCTGGGCGACGCCACCATCAATGGCCATCGCTGCAAGACCAACCTCGCCTCGAACACCGCCTACCGCGGCTTCGGCGGCCCACAGGGTATGGTGGCCATCGAGGAGATCATGGACGCCGTGGCCCGCGAGCTGGGCAAGGACCCGCTCGAGGTGCGCAAGCGCAACTACTACGGCAAGACCGAACGCAACGTCACCCACTACTACCAGACCGTCGAGCACAACATGCTCGAGGAGATGACCGCCGAGCTGGAAGCCAGCAGCGACTATGCAAAGCGACGCGAAGCGATCCGCGCATTCAATGCCGCAAGCCCGATCCTGAAGAAGGGCCTGGCGCTGACGCCGGTGAAGTTCGGCATCAGCTTCACCGCCAGCTTCCTCAACCAGGCCGGCGCGCTGGTGCACGTCTACACCGACGGCAGCATCCACCTGAACCACGGTGGCACCGAGATGGGTCAGGGCCTGAACACCAAGGTCGCGCAGGTGGTGGCCGAGGTGTTCCAGGTGGATATCGAGCGCATCCAGATCACCGCCACCAATACCGACAAGGTGCCCAACACCTCGCCGACGGCAGCCTCCAGCGGCGCCGACCTCAACGGCAAGGCGGCGCAGAATGCGGCGCAGACCATCAAGCAGCGGCTGGTGGAGTTCGCCGCGCGCAAGTGGCAGATCTTCGAGGAAGACGTCGAGTTCAAGAACGGCCAGGTGCGCCTGCGCGACCACTACATCAGCTTCGAGGAGCTGATCCAGCAGGCCTATTTCGGCCAGGTATCGCTGTCGTCCACCGGCTTCTACCGCACGCCGAAGATCTACTACGACCGCAGTCAGGCGCGCGGGCGGCCGTTCTACTACTTCGCCTACGGCGCGGCCTGCTCGGAAGTGATCGTCGATACCCTCACCGGTGAATACAAGATGCTGCGCAGCGACATCCTGCATGACGTCGGCGCCTCGCTGAACCCGGCCATCGACATCGGCCAGGTCGAGGGCGGCTTCGTCCAGGGCCTGGGCTGGCTGACCATGGAAGAGCTGGTCTGGAACGACAAGGGCAAGCTGATGACCAACGGCCCGGCCAGTTACAAGATCCCGGCGGTAGCGGACATGCCGCTGGATCTGCGCGTGAAGCTGGTGGAGAACCGCAAGAACCCCGAAGACACCGTGTTCCACTCCAAAGCAGTCGGCGAGCCGCCGTTCATGCTCGGCATCTCGGTCTGGTGCGCGATCAAGGACGCCGTCGCCAGCCTGGCCGACTACCGGGCGCAGCCGCAGATCGACGCGCCGGCGACCCCCGAGCGCGTGCTCTGGGGCGTGGAGCAGATGCGCAGGTTGAAGCGGGCGGCGAGCAAGTCTGCGGCAACGGAGACCACCCCGGCCTGACGCAGGGTGGACAACGCTTTGCTTGTCCACCGTTAGCGCAACACGAACGTCCCGGTGGCGACGCTTTGCGCGCGCCACCGGGCGATACGAAGGACAGAACCATGAGCAACACGGCCTGGATCGAAGCACTCGCCGACCTGCAACAGCAAGGCGAACCCAGCGTGCTGGTCACCATCATCGAGGAGCGCGGCTCCACGCCGCGCAATGCCGGCTCGAAGATGGTGGTCAGCCGTGAGCGCCTGTACGACACCATCGGCGGCGGCCACCTGGAGTACAAGGCCCAGCAGATCGCCCGTGAAATGCTGGAAAAGCGCAGCCGTGACACCCGCCTCGAGCGCTTCTCCCTCGGCGCCAGCCTCGGCCAGTGCTGCGGTGGCGCCACGGTGCTGCTGTTCGAGCCCATGGGCCAGCCGCAGGCGCATATCGCCGTGTTCGGTGCCGGGCATGTCGGGCGCGCGCTGGTGCCGCTGCTGGCCAGCCTGCCGTGCAAGGTGCGCTGGATCGATTCGCGCGATAACGAATTTCCCGCCGAGATTCCGCGCGGCGTGGAAAAGGTGGTCAACGACGATGTGGTCGAGGAAGTGGATAACATGCCCGCCGGCAGCTACTTCATCGTCATGACCCACGATCATCAGCTCGACCTGGAACTGACCGCCGCGATCCTTTCGCGCAACGATTTCACCTACTACGGGCTGATCGGCTCCAAGAGCAAACGCGCCAGGTTCGAACACCGTCTGCGAGACCGCGGCTTCCAGCCGGAGACCGTGCAGCGCATGCGCTGCCCGATGGGCATCGCCGAGGTGAAGGGCAAGCTGCCGGTGGAGATCGCCGTGTCCATCGCCGGCGAGGTGATCGCCACCTACAACGCGCATTTCGGTGAAAAGGGTGGGGAGAACGCCGAGGACGGTGAAAAGCCGGTACCGATGCTGGTCCCCGCTTCGCGCCGCGCCCAGACCAACTGACCACCCGACCTTGTTGCAGGCACGCCATCGGCGGCGGCCTGCCCATGTCAACGCATCACCCTCATACAACGATTTTCGAGAGTCACCATGCCAAGCACCAAAGCCTACCGTGCCGCCCTGCTCCACTGCCTCGCCGACCCGCGCGAAGTGGGCATCGAGCAATCCCATGAATACTTCGAGGACGGCCTGCTGGTCGTCGAGGACGGCAAGGTCGCGCGCATCGGCCACGCCGCCGAACTGCTGCCGACCCTGGCGGCCGGTACCGAGGTTGTCGAATACCCGGACGCGCTGATCACTCCGGGCTTCGTCGACACCCATATCCACTACCCGCAGGTCGGCGTCATCGGCTCCTACGGCGCGCAACTGCTGGATTGGCTGGAAACCTACACCTTCCCCAACGAAGGCCGCTTCAGCGACATGGCCCACGCCCGCGAGCAGGCCGAGCTGTTTCTCGGCGAGCTGCTGCGCAACGGCACCACCACCGCGCTGGTGTTCGGCACGGTGCACAAGCAGTCGGTGGACGCCTTCTTCGAGGCCTGCGAGAAGCGCAATCTGCGGATGATCGCCGGCAAAGTGCTGATGGACCGCAACGCCCCGGAGTTCCTCACCGACACCGCCGAGTCCGGCTACGCCGACAGCCGCGAGCTGATCGAGCGCTGGCACGGCAAGGGCCGTCTGCACTACGCCGTCACCCCGCGTTTCGCCCCGACTAGCACGCCGGAGCAGCTCAGCCTGGCCGGCAAGCTCTTCGCCGAGTTCCCCGACCTGTACATGCACACCCACATCTCCGAGAACAAGCAGGAGGTCGAGTGGGTCAAGGAGCTGTTCCCCGAGCGCAAGGGCTACCTGGACGTCTACGACCACCACGGCCTGATCGGCCCGCGCTCGGTGTTCGCCCACGGCATCCACCTGTGCGACGACGAGTGCAAACGCCTCGGTGAGACCGGCTCGGCGGTGTCGTTCTGTCCGACCTCCAACCTGTTCCTCGGCAGCGGCCTGTTCGACCTGGCCAAGGTGGAAGGCTTCGGTGTGCGCGTCGGCCTGGGCACCGATGTCGGCGGCGGCACCAGCTTCTCGCAGCTAGCCAGCCTCAACGAGGCATACAAGGTGTTGCAGCTGCAGGGCCAGAAACTCGATGCCTTCAAGGCGCTCTACCTTGCCACGCTCGGCGGCGCACGAGCGCTCTATCTGGACGACCGGATCGGCAACCTGCAGCCGGGCAAGGAGGCCGACTTCGTGGTGCTCGACTACAAGGCGACGCCGCTGATCGACTATCGCCTGAGCCAGGCGACGACCCTGCAGGAAAAGCTCTTCGCCCTGATGATCCTCGGCGACGACCGCGCGGTGAAGGAGACCTTCGCCGCCGGCGTCTCGGTGCATCGCAAGGCTGGCTAGGGCTGCAACGCCTGCATCAGCGTATCGAGGTTGTGCTCGAACATGCCCAGGTAGGTGCTGGCCGGGCCTGCGCTGGCCAGCGCATCGGAGTACAGGGTGCCGCCGACCGTGGCGCCCGCCTCTTCGGCGATCTGCTCGATGAGCCGCGGATCACGGATGTTCTCCACGAACACGGCCCTCACCCCTTCCTCGCGGAGCTGGCGGATCAACGCGGCCACGTCGGCGGCCGAGGGTTCGTCATGGGTCGACAGCCCCTGCGGCGCGATGAACTGGAGCTGCCAGGCCTGCCCCAGATAGCCGAAGGCGTCATGACTGGTCACCACCTTGCGCTGGCTGGCCGGCAGGCTGCCGATACGGGTATCGGCCTTCTTCAGCAGCGCGTGTAGCCGGCTCAGATAGGCGTCACGGCGCCGCTCATAGTCGTTGCGATGCGCCGGATCGAGCGCCACGAGCGCCTTGGCGATATTGCGCACGTAGATTTCGGCATTGGTCAGGCTCTGCCACGCATGAGGGTCAGGCACCGCCTCGCCCTCCTCTTCCAGCATCAGAGGCACGACACCCGCACTGGCATCGATCCGCTTGCCCGCCGGCTCGCTGCTGGCCAGCAGGCGCTCCAGCCAGGGTTCGAAGCCTAGCCCGTTGGCGATGATCAGGTCGGCGCGGAGCAAGGCCTGGGCATCATCCGGGCTGGGTTCATAAAGATGCGCGTCGGCGTCGGGACCGACCAGATTGGTCAGTTCGATATGCTCGCCACCGACCTCCCGCGTCATGTCGGCAAGGATGCTGAAGCTGGTCACGACGCTGATCTTTTCGGCCGCCTGCAGGGAAAGGGGCAGCCAGAGGGCCAACAACAGAAACAGGTGACGCATGGGTTGATACCTCAGACGGTCTGGATTGAAGCGCGCGAATGCAGCAGGCCATATACCGGGCCCACAACGACTGAAATCAGGTAGCACGCACCCGCCAGCAGGACGATGCACGGCCCGCTGGGCAGGCTGGCGTAGAACGACAGCAGCAGCCCCAGCCATACACACAGGGCGCCCAGCAGCGCAGCCAGCGGCAACAGGACGGGCAGGCGTCGGCTCCAGAAACGCGCAGCCGCAGCCGGCAGCATCATCAGCCCCACCACCATCAGCGCACCGATTGCCTGGAAGCCGATCACCAGGTTGAGCACCACCAGAGTCAGGAAGCCCGCATGGGCGAATGGCCCGATTCGGCTGACGCTGCGCAGGAACCAACGGGTCCAGGCTGTCCAGCGCCAGGGCACGGTAGATCAGTGCCAGCACCAGCAGGCTGAACGCCGCCGTGGCGAGCATGCCGCTGAGGGTGTCGGCGTCTACGGCCAGCGCGGAGCCAAACAGCAGGTGCAGGAGGTCGAGCTTGCGTCCCGCCAGGCCGAGCAGCAGCACGCCGCTGGCCAGCGAAATGGGATAAAGCGCGGCGAGGCTGGCGTCTTCGCGCAAGCCGGTACGGCGGCTGACCCAGGCCGCTGCGCCGGCCATGCCGAGCCCGGCGGCCAGGCCACCGAGCGTCAGTGCAGGCAGGCTGAGACCGAACAGCCAGAATGCCAGCGCCGCACCCGGCAGGATGCCGTGGGCGATGGCATCGCCGATCAGACTCATCCGCCGCAGAATCAGGAAGACACCCAGCGGCGCCGCGCTGCAGGCCAGCGCCACGCCGCCGAGCAGCGCGCGACGCATGAAGGCGAATTCGGCAAAGGGGCTCCAGAGCAGATCGACCGTCACGCCACTCGCCCGAGCGGATCACGATCGAGTAGCTGATCGATCGGCGCTGCGACGCAGCCGCTGCGCGAGATACGCAGTGCGTTGCAGCGCTTCTCCCGTAGGCTGTCGAGGTTGTGGCTGACCAGCACCAGCGTTCTGCCTTGCTGCTGCCAGCGTCGGAGGTGCTGCCAGAGCAGATCGACACCGGTCTCGTCGAGTGCCGCCTCGGGTTCGTCGAACAGCAGTACCTGCGCATCGGTCAGGCTCATCCGGGCCAGCAGCGCCCGCTGCAGTTCCCCACCAGACAGCGCGTGCAGGCCCTGGGTCTGCAGATCGAGCAAGCCCCAATCGGCCAGTACCTGACGTAGCCGAGCCTGGCGTTCCCTACGGCCGAGCCGACTGCCCCAGAAACCGCCCTTGACCAGCTCCAGCAGACGTATCGGAAACTGCGGGTCGATCTGTTGCTGCTGCGGCAGATAGGCCACACCGCCCGGACGCGTCACGCCCAGTCGAATATGACCGGCCAGGGGGCGATCCAAACCGGCCAGTACCCTGAGCAGGCTGCTCTTGCCCGAACCATTGCTGCCGATCACCGCGGTCAGGCTGCCGGCCGGCAGCTTGAGGTTCAACGGCGGCGTGAGGGCCCTCCCGCCGGCGCCCCACTGCAACTCACGACATTCGATCACGATCAAGAAACTCCATCTCCGCACCGCTCGAAAAGCGGTATCAGCAACCAAAACAATAAAAGTTATAACATAACATTTACCAGCAGGCACAGCGCGGTAGCAGAGCGGTTCAATAAGCGTGAGATAGATTCAGCCGGCGGCGGCTGGAGGCTGACGCTGCCGCCTGCGATGCCGCACCGACACAGGAAAGATGGCGAGGCCAGCGGGATACGCGCGCTGCCGCCTGCAACGGCAGCGCGAACGAGGTCAGCGGGGCGTACGCGCCTTTTTCTTCATCAAGGTCAGATGCGAGAACACCGCGTGCAGGTCGTTCGAGGCACTGTCTTCCTCGAGGTTGAGCTTGCTGTCGATGTGATCCATGTGATGCATCATCAGGTGCACGGCCTTGTCGGCGTCGCGCGCGGCTATGGCATCGATCAGCTCATTGTGTTCGTCGTAGGAGCAATGCGAGCGACTGGCCCCTTCGTACTGCGCGATGATCAGCGAGGTCTGCGACACCAGGCTGCGCTGGAAGCTCACCAGTGGCGCGTTCTTCGCCGCCTCCGCCAGCTTGAGGTGGAACTCGCCTGACAGACGGATGCCAGCGCCGCGATCGCCGCGCGCGAAGCAGTCGCGCTCGTCGATGACCATTTGCCGCAGCTCGGCCAGTTGCGCGTCACTGGCATGCTGCACGGCCAGTTCGGTAATGGCCTTTTCCACCAACCGACGGGCGAAGAAGATCTGCCGTGCCTCCTCGACGCTCGGGCTCGCCACCACCGCGCCGCGATTGGGCCGCAGCAACACCACGCCTTCATGGGCCAGCCTCGACAATGCGCGGCGGATGATGGTGCGGCTGACACCGAAGATCTCGCCCAGGGCCTCCTCGCTGAGCTTGGTGCCAGGGGCCAGGCGTTGTTCGAGGATGGCATCGAAGATGTGCGCATAAACGATATCGTCCTGCGTCCCGGTGCGAGTCTTGCCGGTCTTGTTCGGCTTCTTCAGGGGCTGCAACTGTTCGTTCATCGATGGCTCGCAAGTGAAGTGTCGGCAAGGCCGAACTTTACTGCGTTCGCGGCTTCACTGGCAGTCGTCGAGCAAATAAAACGGGCAAAATCATCGCTCCGCTTGTGCACAATCAATTCCACGCCATCTTTTCACCAAAGGCAGCTCAATTCGCCGCCCTCAGCTCACATGCCAGCCGACGCTGAAGCGAGGGCGAATTATTGTTTGCATTTCTTGTATACAAAAGCATAATCCGGACGGCCCTTCCTGACCTTTCGGTCAACTAACAGAACGAAGGGCACACCATCACCCGCCCCTCGGGAGTGTCGTGCTCCGGGTGATCGACAACAAGAACGATGAGGAAAGCCCAGTGGAAAGCATCAAGCGCAAGCCCCAGGCAGCACCCTTGCAACGCACCGCCCCCGGCTGGCTGGACCGGCTGTTCAAGCTAAGCGAACACCGCACCAGCATCCGTACCGAACTGCTCGCCGGCCTGACGACCTTCGTCACCATGGCCTACATCATCTTCGTCAACCCGAACATCATGGCCGACGCCGGCATCGACCACGGCGCCGCCTTCGTTGCGACCTGCATCGGTGCGGCGCTCGGCTGCCTGTTGATGGGCCTGTACGCGAACTGGCCGGTGGGCCTGGCACCAGGCATGGGCCTGAACGCCTTCTTCACCTACACAGTCGTCGGCGAGATGGGCTACAGCTGGCAGATCGCCCTGGGTGCAGTGTTCATCTCCGGCGTGCTGTTCATGATCATGAGCCTGTCGCGCATCCGCGAATGGTTGCTCAACAGCATCCCCATGAGCCTGCGCTTCGCCATGGGCGCGGGGGTCGGCCTGTTCCTCGGGCTGATCGGCCTGAAGACCGCCGGCATCGTTGTCGACAGCCCGGCCACCCTGCTGACCATGGGCTCGTTCGGCGAACCCACCGCCCTCCTCGCCGCGGTGTGCTTCCTGATGATCGCAGTGCTCAGCCACCGCAACGTGTTCGGCGCGATCCTGCTGAGCATGCTGGCGGTCACCGGTATCGGTTGGGCCATGGGACTGGTCGAATACAACGGCCTGGTATCGATGCCGCCGAGCCTGGCGCCGACCTGGCTGGCGATGGACATCGCCGGCGCGCTCAACGTGGCGATGGTCAGCGTGATCCTGGCCTTCCTCTTCGTGAACATGTTCGACACCGCCGGCACCCTGATGGGCGTCGCCCATCGTGCCAACCTGGTGAACGAGGACGGCAAGATCGAGAACCTGTCCCGCGCGCTGAAGGCCGACAGCAGTTCCAGCGTGGTCGGCGCCTTCGTCGGCTGCCCACCGGTGACCAGCTATGTGGAAAGCGCCTCGGGCGTCGCCGCCGGCGGCCGCACCGGGCTGACCGCTGTGACCGTCGGCGTGCTGTTCCTGATCGCCATGTTCTTCGCCCCGCTGGCCGGCATGATTCCCGCCTACGCCACCGCCGGCGCGCTGATCTACGTGGCGATGCTGATGATGAGCGGCCTGGCCAACATTGATTGGAAGGATCACACCGACACCATCCCGGCGATCGTGACCGTGGTGATGATGCCGCTGACCTTCTCCATCGCCAACGGCATCGCCCTCGGCTTTCTCACCTATGCCACGCTGAAGCTGCTGACCGGCCAGCGCGATAAGGTATCCCTGAGCCTGTACGTGCTGTGCGTGGTATTCATCGCCAAATTCGCGTTCCTCTGAGCGAGGCGCGCATCGCCGCCCCGTCGCGCAGCGGCGGGGCTTTTTCATTTGTCAGGAGGGTGTGATGAGTCTGGAAATCTGGTTGTTGTATGCAAGTGCGGCGCTGGTGGTGATCCTGATTCCCGGCCCGCTGTCGCTGTTGATGATCAGCAACAGCCTGAACCATGGGGTGCGCCGCTCCTGGCCGGCCTTCCTCGGCGGGGTGACCGCCTCGATCCTTCTGCTTAGCGCCTCGGCGCTGGGCCTTGGCGCCATCCTGATGGCCTCGGAAAGGCTGTTCAGCACACTCAAGCTGATCGGTGCGCTGTATCTGTTCTATCTGGCCTGGCAGAGCTGGCAGGAGGCCCGTCAGGCGCCGGCAGCACGCGAGATCGCAGCCCCGACCCTCGCTCCGCGTTTCAGTCGGCTGTTCGGCCGGGCGTTCATCCTGGGTGGCAGCAACCCCAAGGACATTCTCTTCTTCGCCGCCTTCCTGCCGCAGTTCCTCAACGCGGAGCAGCCGTTGCTACCGCAGTTGCTGGTGATGATCCTGACCTGGTCGGTGCTCGACCTCTGCTGCAAGCTCGCCTATGGCCTGGGGGCGCAAAGCGCGGCGCGCTATCTGCGCACCGGTAGGGGGCATGTGTGGTTCAACCGGACCAGCGCGGCACTGTTTGGAGGCGCGGGGGCGGCGTCCTTGCTAAGCCGTTGACCTGGCTGCGCTGGTAGCACCGACTCACAGCTTAATGCGGGGCGATACACCTTCCTCGGCGCAACCTGTGGCCCCGCGCACAACAACGCACGCCGACCAGACTCAACCCATAAAAAACCCGCCATTACGGCGGGTAAAAGGGACTCCATAAGAGTCAGCACTGAACGAAAAACGCCTCAGCTACCCCGATAGGTCGAATAGCTGTACGGCGAAATCAGCAACGGCACGTGGTAGTGATCCTGCGCGGCATCGATGCCGAACCGCAGCACCACCTCGTCGAGAAAGGCCGGCGTCCCCAGCTGCACACCGCGACCGCGGTAGTAGTCGCCGGCGTGGAAATGCAGCTGATAGACCCCGGACCGGTAGTCCGCGCCTTCCAGCAACGGGCTGTCGCAGCGGCCATCAGCGTTGGTTTCACGCGTGGCGACCAGGGTCAGGCCCTGATCCTCGACGCGATGCAGTTCCACCTTGATACCGCTACCCGGACAACCGTGGGCGGCATCGAGTACGTGTGTGGTCAAACGGCCCACGGGCACCTCCGCTCTGTTGAATGGAAACTGACCCGAGCATAGCCAGCACGACCGACACACTCAAGACAATTTGAATATATTTTTGTACACAATTTAAAAATCCGCTGTTGGCCCGCTCTCTGCAGGCACCGCCTGTCGGCGCGAACCTTAGCCGAGCCGTTGGCGGCAGGGTTGAGCAGAAGGCATTCGGAAAAAAGCTATTTACAAGCCGTCAATCAATTTGTATACAATCTGGCCATCCGGTCGTTACATCACGACCCGCCATACAGGAAGCAGCCCAGTGAGCGCCGACTACCCACGCGACCTTATCGGTTACGCCAGCAACCCGCCCCACCCGCAGTGGCCGGGCGAGGCCCGTATTGCCCTTTCCTTCGTGCTGAACTACGAGGAAGGCGGCGAGCGCTGCGTGTTGCATGGCGACAAGGAATCCGAAGCCTTTCTCTCCGAGATGGTCGCCGCGCAGCCGCTGCAGGGCGTGCGCCACATGAGCATGGAATCGCTCTACGAATACGGCAGCCGCGCCGGCGTCTGGCGTCTGCTCAAGCTGTTCAAGCAGCACGAGATTCCGCTGACGATCTTTGCCGTGGCCATGGCCGCGCAGCGCCACCCCGAGGTCATCAAGGCGATGGTTGCCGACGGCCACGAGATCTGCAGCCACGGTTATCGCTGGATCGACTACCAGTACATGGACGAGGCCCAGGAGCGCGAGCACATGCTCGAGGCCATCCGCATCCTCACCGAGCTGACCGGCGAGCGCCCGCTGGGCTGGTACACCGGCCGCACCAGCCCCAACACCCGGCGCCTGGTGCGCGAGGAAGGCGGCTTCCTCTACGACTCCGACACCTATGACGACGACCTGCCCTACTGGGACCCGGACTCGGCGCCGGTCAAGCCGCACCTGGTGATCCCCTACACGCTGGACACCAACGACATGCGCTTCACCCAGGTGCAGGGCTTCAACACCGGCGACGATTTCTACAGCTACCTGAAGGACGCCTTCGACGTGCTCTACGCCGAGGGCTGCGAAGGCGCGCCGAGGATGCTCTCGATCGGCATGCACTGCCGGCTGCTCGGCCGCCCGGCGCGCATGGCCGCGCTGGCCCGTTTCATCGACTACGTGAAGGGTCATGAAAAGGTCTGGTTCGCCCGCCGCGTCGACATCGCCCGCCACTGGCACGCCACCCACCCCATGACCGCGGAGCGCAGCTGATGACCCCGTTCAAGACGATCAAGCCCTCGACCCTCGACCGCGACGCCTTCGTCGCCGCCTTCGCCGATGTCTACGAACATTCGCCCTGGGTCGCCGAGACGGTCTATGGCGCCGGCGTCGACGAGACGCTGGACTATGTCGAGGTGATGCACACCCGCCTGTCCCAGGCGATGCTCGCCGCCGACCACGACACCCAGCTGAAGCTGGTCAACGCCCACCCGGATCTCGCCGGCAAGGCCGCCATCCGCGGCGAACTGACCGCATCGAGCACCTCCGAGCAGGCCGGTGCCGGCATCCATGAATGCACACCGGAAGAGTTCGCCCGCTTCACCGAACTCAACGACGCCTACAAGGCGAAGTTCGGCTTCCCCTTCATCATGGCGGTCAAGGGCAGCAACCGGCACCAGATCCTCGCCGCGTTCGAGGAGCGCATCCACAACAGCCCCGAGCAGGAATTTGCCCGAGCGTTGGCGGAAATCAACAAGATCGCCCTGTTCCGCCTGCAGGCCATGTAGCCGGAACGGGAACACAGGCAACACCGCAACACAGGCAATAAAGGCAGAAACCGCTCCACTCAATTCAAGGCAGATCGCGATGAAAGCTTACGCCGTACCCTTCGAGAAATACGTCAACCTGGCCGACGCCCGCCTGGGCACCCGCGCCATTTCCGTCACCGACGACTGGTTCGCCGACGTCAACCGGCTGTTCCAGCCGACGCCGGCCGTATGGAAGGAGGGCGTGTTCGATGACAACGGCAAGTGGATGGACGGCTGGGAGTCGCGCCGCAAGCGCTTCGAAGGCTACGACCATGCCGTGATCCGCCTCGGCGTGCCCGGCTGGATCAAGGGCGTGGACATCGACACCAGCCACTTCACCGGCAACTTCCCGCCATCGGCCTCGCTGGAAGCCTGCTTCGTCGCCGAAGGCGATCCGAACGACGACACCGTCTGGAGCGAAGTCCTGCCGGCCGTCGAGCTCCAGGGCAACAGCCATCACTACCACGAGATCGCCTTCGACAAGCCGGTCAGCCACCTGCGCTTCAATATCTACCCGGACGGCGGCGTCGCCCGCCTGCGCGTGCACGGCATTCCGTACCGCGACTGGAGCAGCGTCGGCGACAACGAGCAGATCGACCTCGCCGCCGCCCTCAACGGCGGCCGCGCGCTGGCCTGCTCCGACGAGCACTTCGGGCGCATGAGCAACATCCTCAACCCCAACCGTGGCGAGAACATGGGCGACGGCTGGGAAACCGCGCGCCGCCGCACGCCAGGCAACGACTGGGTGATCGTCGCCCTCGGCCACCCGGGCGAGATCGAGCGCATCGTCGTCGATACCCTGCACTTCAAGGGCAACTACCCGGACAGCTGCACCATTCAGGCGGCCTACGTGAAGGGCGGCACCGACAGCCAGATCGAGACCCAGAGCCTGTTCTGGCGTGAACTGCTGCCGAGCCAGAAGCTGTCGATGCACGCCGAGCACGAGTTCGTCGAGCAGATCGCCAAGCTCGGCCCGGTGACCCACGTGCGCCTGAACATCTTCCCGGACGGCGGCGTCAGCCGGCTGCGCTTGTTCGGCAAAGTGGCGAAGTAAGGTGGCGATAGGCGGCATGGTGGACTGACGCGGAACACCGCCCACCCCCTGCTGAGCTCGCCCTAGGCCCCGGCCGTAGGGTGGGCTTCAGCCCACCGGATAAACCAGGCTCGCAAGCATGCGGGGCTACAAAGCAGAATTTTGATAACGAGAATGCCATGCGCACCCTGACCATCGAGCCACTGACCAAGGAAGCCTTCGCCCCCTTCGGCGACGTCATCGAGACCGAAGGCAGCGAGTTCTTCATGATCAACAACGGCTCGACCCGCCGCTATCACAAGCTGGCCACGGTCGAGACGGCCGAACCCGAGGACAGGGCGATCATCAGCATCTTCAGTGCCGAAGCGCTGGATATGCCGCTGGTCATCCGCATGCTGGAACGTCATCCGCTGGGCAGCCAGGCCTTCGTGCCGCTGCTCGGCCACCCCTTTCTGGTCGTGGTCGCGCCACTTGGCGATGCACCTGTACCGGGCCACGTCCGCGCCTTCCGCAGCAACGGCAGGCAGGGCGTCAATTACCACCGCGGCGTCTGGCACCACCCGGTGCTGACGATCGAAAAGCGGGATGAATTCCTGGTGGTCGATCGCAGCGGTTCTGGCGACAACTGCGACGAGTACTTCTTCACGGAGGATCAGCAACTCCTCCTCGACCCCCAACAGGTTTCGCGCTGAGCCCAACCGCGCGCGGTGACTCGGACCGATACCCATAAGAAGAAAGGACGGCAGCTGCAGCCGCCGTACAAGAGGTAATCAACGTGGACGCACATCTGACCGAATGGCTGAACCTGGGAATTCGCTGGATACACATGATCGTCGGCATCGCCTGGATCGGTGCCTCCTTCTATTTCGTCTGGCTGGAGAACAACCTCAACCGCAGCAACCCGCGCGAAGGGCTGTCGGGTGATCTCTGGGCCATCCACGGTGGCGGTATCTACCACCTGGAGAAATACAAGCTCGCCCCGCCACAGATGCCGGAGAACCTGCACTGGTTCAAGTGGGAGGCCTATACCACCTGGCTGTCGGGCGTCGCCCTGCTGCTGGTGGTCTACTACCTCAACCCCGGCCTGTACCTGATCGCACCGGGCAGCGACCTGGCGCCCGCCACCGCCGTGGCGATCGGCTTCGGCTCGCTGATCGTCGGCTGGTTCGTCTACGACCTGCTGTGCGATTCGCCACTGGGCAAGACCCCCGCGCTGCTCGGCCTGGTGCTGTTCGTGCTGGTCATCGCCGCCTGCTGGGGCTATTCGCAGATCTTCAGCGGTCGCGCGGCCTATATCCACACCGGCGCGCTGATCGGCACCATCATGGTCGGCAACGTGTTCCGCATCATCATGCCGGCCCAGCGCGCCCTGGTCACCGCCATCGAGCAGAACCGCACGCCCGATCCGGTGCTGCCGGCCAAGGGCCTGCTGCGCTCGCGGCACAACAACTACTTCACCCTGCCGGTGCTGTTCATCATGATCAGCAACCACTTCCCGAGCACCTATGGCAGCCAGTACAACTGGCTGATCCTCGCCGCCCTCGGTGCGTTGTCGGTACTGGCCCGTCACTATTTCAACACCCGCCACGACAGTAACCGCTTCGCCTGGGCCCTACCGGCCGCCGCGGTGGGGATGATCTGCCTGGCCTTCGTCACCTCGCCGAACCGCCCGAGCAGTGCGCCGAACCTTGCCGCCACCACGCCCGAGCAGGCCAGCGCCGCCGCCCAGGCGCATGCCGACGCGCCGCGCTTCAGCCAGATCAATGAAGTGATCGAGCAGCGCTGCACCGTCTGTCACTCGGCCAATCCGAGCAGCCCGATGTTCTCCAGCGCACCGGCCGGGGTGATGTTCGACACCCCCGAGCAGATCCGCCAGCAGGCCGCGAAGATCCATGCGCAGAGCGTCGCCAGCCAGATCATGCCGCTGGGCAACATCACCCAGATGACCCAGGACGAGCGTGACCTGCTCGGCGACTGGATCGCCAAGGGCGCACCGACCAACTGAGCCCACCCCAGCCGCACGCCTGGCGTGCGGCTTTTTTTTGCAATGACGTTTCACGGCCGGGCGAGTCCCGGTGCAGGCCATACCGGCCCCCGTGCAGGGGCTGTCGCGACAATCAATAACAAACGCGCCCGAGGTATCTTGCATGAACGACCTGAACGCCCGCCCCGCCGGGGCGAATCGGCTGCCCTGGCTGCAGCAATTGCTGGTGAGCCTGCAGCACGTGCTGCTGATGTACGGCGGCGCCGTCGCCGTCCCGCTGATCGTCGGTCAGGCAGCCGGGCTGTCGCGCGATGAGATCGCCTTTCTGATCAATGCCGACCTGCTGGTCGCCGGCATCGCCACGCTGGTGCAGTCACTGGGCATCGGGCCGATGGGTATCCGCATGCCGGTGATGATGGGCGCCAGCTTCGCCGCGGTGAGCAGCATGGTGGTCATGGCCGGCATGCCGGGCGTCGGCATGACCGGCATCTTCGGCGCGACCATCGCCGCCGGTGCCTTTGGCCTGGTGATCGCGCCCTTCGTCTGCCGCATCGTGCGCTTCTTCCCGCCACTGGTGACCGGCACCGTGATCACCGCCATCGGCCTGTCGCTGTTTCCGGTGGCGGTGAACTGGGCCGGCGGCGGCAGCGCCACCAGTCAGTTCGGCGCGGTGCACTATCTCGGCATCGCCGCTGCGGTGCTGGCCACCATCCTGCTGGTCAACCGTTTCCTGCGCGGCTTCTGGGTCAACGTTTCGGTACTGATCGGCATGGGCCTGGGCTACGCACTGGCCGGCGCGCTGGGCATGGTGGACCTTTCCGGCATGGCGGCAGCGCCGGCAGTGCAGGTAGTGACGCCCAACCACTTCGGCACGCCGACCTTCTCGCTGGCACCGATCCTCTCGATGTGCCTGGTGGTGGTGATCATCTTCGTCGAGTCGGCGGGCATGTTCCTCGCCCTCGGACGGATCACCGGCGAAACGGTGGACCCCAAGCGCCTGCGCCGCGGGTTGCTGTGCGATGCGGGCGCGACCTTCCTGGCCGGCTTCATGAATACCTTCACCCATTCCTCCTTCGCGCAGAACATCGGCCTGGTGCAGATGACCGGCGTACGCAGCCGCCACGTCACAGCCATCGCCGGGCTGATCCTGATCGCCCTGAGCCTGCTGCCCAAGGCCGCCTTCCTGGTCGCCTCGATCCCGGCCGCGGTGCTCGGCGGCGCGGGCCTGGCGATGTTCGGCATGGTTGCGGCCACCGGCATCAAGATCCTGCAGGAAGCGGACATCGCCGATCGCCGCAACCAGCTCCTGGTGGCGGTGAGCATCGGCCTGGGCATGATTCCGGTGGTGCGTCCCGAATTCTTCGCCCAGCTGCCGCACTGGCTGGAGCCGATCACCCACAGCGGCATCGCCCTGGCGACGCTGAGCGCAGTGACCTTGAACCTCATGTTCAACGTGCTCGGCGGCCCCGAGCGCGAAGCACTGACCGGCGCCGCCCACGCCTGAGCCCATAGCTGGCGACCCGGCGCGGGTCGCCGCCTCCTATTCGCACCCCGGTCAGCTGCCTGCCTCGACAAGAGGCTGCATCCCGTTACAATGCCGCGCCCCTCCCCCGCGCCGGATGCCGACCGTGATAGAAGCCAGCTGGATCGCCTTCGCCTTCGCCCTCGGGCTGCTTGCCCGCTTCATCGGCTTGCCGCCATTGATCGGCTATCTGGGCGCCGGCTTCGCCCTCGCGGCAGCGGGCGATTACGTGGGTGTGACCCGAGACGACAGCATCATCCTCGACCATCTGGCGCATCTGGGCGTGCTGCTGTTGCTGTTCACCGTCGGGCTCAAGCTCAAGCTCGGCAACCTGGTGCGCCGCGAAGTGATTGGCGGCAGTCTGCTGCACTTCTTCATCTCCAGCGTGCTGGTGTTGCCGGCCATCATGCTGATCCTCGACAGCGACTGGCGCGAAGCGATGCTGCTGGCCATCGCCCTGTCGTTCTCCAGTACCGTGCTGGCCGCCAAGGTGCTGGAAAGCAAGCGCGAGCTGCGCGCCTTCCACGGTCGCGTCGCGATCGGCGTGCTGATCATCCAGGACCTCATCGCCCTGGTGGTGATGAGCCTCGCCGCCGGCAAGCTGCCTTCCGCCTGGGCGCTGCTGGTGTTCCTGCTGCCGCTGCTACGACCGCTGCTGTTCCGCCTGCTCGATCACAGCGGCCACGAGGAGCTGATGGTGCTGCTCGGCCTGATGCTGGCGCTGGTCGCCGGTGGGCTCGGTTTCGAGTACGTGGGCCTGAGTTCCGAGCTCGGCGCCCTCGCCTTCGGCGCCATGCTGGCCAAGCACAAGCGCGCCAGCGAACTGTCCAACTCGCTGTGGGCAATCAAGGAAGTGTTCCTCGTGGGTTTCTTCCTGAAGATCGGCATCGGCGGGCTGCCGGATGCCGACGCCCTCTGGTTCGCTTTCGCCATGGCCTTGCTGCTGCCAGTCAAGGCCGTGCTGTTCTTCGGGCTGTTCATCGCCTTTCGCCTGCGTGCGCGCAGCGCCTTCCTCAGCGCTGCTAGCCTGACCAACTACAGCGAGTTCGGTCTGATCGTGGCCAGCGTGGTCCTGCCGCAATGGCTGATGCCACTGGCGATCACCGTGGCGCTGTCGTTCATCATCTCGGCGCAGATCAACCGCGTTGCCCACCCGCTGTACGAGCGCCTGGCACCGCGGCTGATCCGCTGCGAGCGCAACATTCGCCACCCGGACGAGCAACCGGTGTCGTTGGGTGATGCGCAGATCCTGATCATGGGCATGGGCCGCACCGGCCGCGCCGCCTACGACCACCTGAGTGCCAAGGGCTATCGCCTGGTCAGCCTCGACTCCGACCCGGTGATGGTCGAGCGCAATACCGCCGAGGGCCGCCGCATCCTGTTCGCCGACGCCGAAGACCAGATGTTCTGGCAGAGCCTGGAAATGAACGACGTCAAGGCGGTGATCCTGGCGATGAACGATCCCGAGGCCAAGATCATCTCCACCCGCAAGCTGCGTGAAAGCGGCTTTGGCGGGTTGATCGTCTCCCATGCGATGTACGAAGACATCGCCCAGCGCATCCAGGAAGCCGGTGCGGACCGCACCTACCTGACCATGAGCGAGGCCGGCGCCGGCCTGGCGGAGAACGTGGCGCGGGAGCTGCAACCAGACCGATGAGACGGGTGCGACCACCCGTCATTTTGTACACAATGCATAAATTTATTGTTCCAACGCTTGTCCACAGATTGCTATAGTCAGGTCATCCCGACGCCAGCCCTATAGCCGTCGCCGCGGAGAGAGGTGCCGTGACCCTCGAAAGCCCATGACCGTACAACAACAAATGGCAGGCTTGACCATGACCGCAACCGATACGAGCAGCGGTAGCGCTGCACCCCAGCAGGATCTCATCTACGGGCTGGACGATCGCCCGGCTCCCCTCCCGGCACTCTTCGCGGCGCTGCAGCACGTTCTGGCGAGCTTCGTCGGCGTCATCACCCCCACCCTCATCGTCGGCAGTGCCCTGGGCCTGGGTGCCTACGTGCCCTATCTGGTCAGCATGGCGCTGTTCGTCTCCGGCCTCGGCACCTTCGTCCAGGCCAAACGCATCGGCCCGATCGGCTCCGGCCTGCTCTGCCTGCAGGGCACCAGCTTCGGTTTTCTCAGCGCGATTCTCAGCGCCGGCTTCATCGTCAAGGCGCGCGGCGGCTCGCCGGAGGAAATCCTCGCCACGCTGTTCGGCGTGAGCTTCTGCGCAGCTTTCGTCGAAATCGCCTTCAGCCAGTGCATCAACAAGCTGCGCCGGGTGATCACACCGGTGGTGACCGGCACCATCATCTGTCTGATGGGCCTATCGCTGATCAAGGTGGCGATGACCGACATCGCCGGAGGCTACGGCGCGCCCGACCTCGGCGCCCTGCCGAACCTGGCGCTGGCGGGTCTGGTGATCGGCATCATCGTGCTGCTCAACCGCTTCCCCTGGCCGGTGCTGCGGCTGTCCGCGGTGATCGTCGCGCTCTCCGTCGGTTACGCCGTGGCGCTGGCGATGGGCAAGGTCGATCTGTCGGGCCTCGCCGAGCTGCCGATGGTCAGCGTGCCGCAGCCATTCCGCTTCGGCTTCGCCTTCGACTGGATGGCCTTCATTCCGATCGCCGTGATCTTCCTCATCACGCCGCTGGAAACCGCCGGCGATCTGACCGCCAACTCGATGATCTCGCGCCAGCCGGTGCGCGGCCCGCTGTACATGCGCCGCATCAAGTCCGGCATTCTCGCCGACGGCTGCGCCTCGGCCACCGCGGCGGTGTTCAACAGCCTGCCGATGACCACCTTCAGCCAGAACAACGGCGTGATCCAGCTGACCGGCGTGGCCAGCCGTCACGTGGGCTTCTACATCGCCGGGCTGCTGATCCTGCTGGGCCTGTTCCCGGTAGTCGGCGGCGTGCTGCAGGCGATGCCCAAGCCGGTGCTCGGCGGCGCCACGCTGATCATGTTTGGCACCGTGGCCATTGCCGGCATCAAGATCCTCGCCGAAGCCGGCCTGCACCGGCGCAACATGCTGATCGTGTCCATTTCCCTCGGCCTGGGCCTCGGCGTGGCCGGCGTGCCGGAAGTGCTGAGCGCGATGCCCGACGTGCTGAAGAACATCTTCGGCTCGCCGATCACCATCGGTGCCTTCAGCGCCATCCTGCTCAATCTGTTCCTGCCCCGCGAGCCGAGCGAAGCGGATGTCTTCGATCCGGAAGAGCTGATCGAGGATGCCGTGGGCACCAACACCCTGTCGGTGAACATTCCCGATTACCGGGAGCACGACGGCCACCGGCGCGACGCCATGCCGCAACCAGCAGGCGCCGATTTCAAAGGCTGATCACGCCACTTCGTTACAAACCGTACGACCGGAACGTTCCCGGTCGTGCGGCCCTGCCTATAACAAAAAACACAAGGGAATATCCCATGCGACTGAAGACTGCTCCCTGCTGCCTGGCGCTCACCGGCGCCCTGTTGGCGACCCCTGCCCTCGCCGCCGACCTCATGCATTGGCAGAACAACAGCCTGACCTATCTGTACGGCAAGAACTTCGCCGTTGACTCGGGCGAGGACGGCCGCGAGGCCTCGATCCAGCAGACCATCACCTTCGAACACGCCAGCGGCTGGAACTGGGGCGACATGTTCCTGTTCGTCGACCACAAGTGGTTCAACGGCCACACGGGCAAGGACGGCCGCACCTACTACGGTGAGTTCAGCCCGCGGCTGTCGCTCGGGAAACTCAGCGGCACGGACCTGTCATTCGGGCCGGTGAAGGACGTGCTGATCTCGGCCACCTACGAACGTGGCGAAAGCCTGGCCAACGGCACGCCGAACCAGAACTACCTGCTCGGCCCGGCCGTCGACCTCAGCGTGCCGGGCTTCGACCGTTTCGCCATCAACACCTACTACCGCAAGCCCGACGGCGCCACCGGCAAGCCAAGTGGCCAATGGCAGATCACCCCGACCTGGGCCATGACCATCCCGCTGGGCAAGTCCGACATCCTGTTCGACGGCTATATCGACTGGGTGGTGAACGACGCCGGCTCCAAGGCTCGCGGCAACTACCTGGCGAAGAACTTCCACTTCAATCCGCAGGTGAAGTACGACCTCGGCAAGGCCTTGGACCACGGGGCCGGCAGGCTCTATGTGGGCGTCGAATACGACTACTGGAGCAACAAATACGGCATCGAAGACAGCCACGTCTTCAACACCGACAACAACGTGGTCAACTTCATCGTCAAGGCGCACTTCTGACCAGACGCAAGCCGGCCCACCAGGCATGAACGCTGCAGATCGGGCCGGCAGCATCGCCGGCAATCGGCATACTGCGACGCCATGTCCGAGTCAATGCGGCTAATTCAGCCGCGAGCCGAGGCGTTAGGCGCTTCTCGCCACGACGGCATTGGACGACAATGACAACAAAAAGCCACCATCGACCCTAGGAGCACCACCATGCACCTGAAGACTCTCCCATCGCAGCCGCAGTCGCCGGCAGCCTGCTGTCAGCTCCGGCGATGGCCGAAGGGCTGCTGCACTGGCACAGCAACAGCCTGACCTACCTGTACGGCAAGGATTACAAGATCGATTCGCCGATTCAGCAGACCGTCACCTTCGAGCACGTCAATGGCTGGAAGTACGGCGACACCTTCTTCTTCGTCGACTCGATCCACTACAACGGCAAGGGCAACGACAACGGGCGCGATGACAGCACCTTCTACGGCGAATTCTCGCCGCGCCTGTCGTTCGGCAAGATCCTTCAGCGGGACCTGAGCTTCGGTCCGATCAAGGACGTGCTGGTCGCCATGACTTACGAGTTCGGCGAAGGCGATGTGGAAACCTACATGATCGGCCCGGGCTTCGACCTGAATGTCCCCGGCTTCGACTACTTCTCCGTCAACATCTATCACCGCGACACCGATGGTGACCGCGTGGGCGATGGCGTCTGGCAGATCACCCCGGTGTGGGGCTACACCCTGCCGGTGGGCAATTCCGACATCCTGATCGACGGCTTCATCGACTGGGTGGTGGACAACGACCGCAACTCCCGTGGCGAGGAATACCACGCCAACTTCCACTTCAATCCGCAGATCAAGTACGACCTGGGCAAGGCGTTGAACTGGGGCGAGAAGCAGCTGTACGTCGGTATCGAATACGACTACTGGACCAACAAGTACGGCATCGAGGATGGCGGTTTCGTAAGCGACAACTTCGTCGGCAAGACCGACCAGAACACCTTCAGCGCCATCGTCAAGGCGCACTTCTAAAGGTCGAGAATAAAAGGGGCGCCGAGAGGCGCCCGTTTTCATTTCGGCGGCTCCGTCGTCTACAGGCGGAAGCTGCCCATCTGCCGGCCGAGGTCCTCGGCCAGCTTCGATAGCGTCTGGCAGTCGGCCCGGCAACCCTGCACGTCCTGCGCGGTTGCCTGGGCCAGATCGGCGATGCCCTGCACGTTGTGGGTGATCTCCTCGGTGACGCTGCTCTGCTCCTCGGTCGCGGCGGCGACCTGGGTGTTCATGTCGCTGATGGCTTCCACCTGGGCAGTGATCGCCTGCAGGGACTGGCCGGTGCGCTGGCTGGCCTGAACACCGGTACCCGTTGCGGCCTGGCCGGCGTGCATCGCGCTGACGGCGGTTTCGGCGCCGTTCTTCAGCCGTCCGATCATCTGCTGGATCTCGTCGGTCGAGACCTGGGTGCGGCTGGCCAGGGTGCGCACCTCATCGGCGGCCACGGCGAAGCCACGGCCCATGTCGCCGGCGCGGGCGGCCTCGATGGCGGCGTTGAGGGCCAGCAGATTGGTCTGTTCGGAAATGCTGCGGATCACCGCCAGCACCTGATCGATGGAGGCCACCTGCTGCGCCAGTTCGGTCACAGAGCCCGCGGCCTGGCCAATGTCGCCCGACATCCGCTCGATATGCCCGATCGACTCGCCGACCACCTGACGCGCCTCGAGCGCCTCGCTGCGGGCGCCCTGGGAGGCCTGCGCCGCATTGCTGGCGTTGCGCGCGATCTCCTGCACGGTGAGCCCCATTTCGTGCACCGCAGTGGCCACCATGTCGGTCATCTCGTGCTGCCGCCCGGCACGCACCGCGGTGTCGTCCACCACCCGCGCCACCTGCCCGACCGCACTGCGCAGCTGTTCGCTGGTCTTGAGCACATCGCCGATAAGGCTGCGCAGGCTGCCGATGAACCGATTGAAGCCACGCGCCAGGTCGCCGAGCTCGTCGGCACGGCTTTCGTCCAGACGGCGGGTGAGATCGCCACCGCCACCACCGATTTCCACCAGCGCCGCCGTGACCTGGCGAATCGGCCGAACCAAGCCGCGCGCCAGCAGGACGATCACGCCGAGAAAGAACAGACCGATAGCCGAACCGATCAGGCTGGTCGTCCAGAGCGTACGACGCGCCTCGGCAAAGATTTCCGCCTCGGGCACCTCGGCGATCAGCGTCCAGCCGAGCCCATCCAGCGGTTGCGCCATGGCCAGAAACGTTTCTCCAGCACGCTCGAAACGCACCACCTGTCCGGCCTGGGCTTCCAGCTGCCGCGCAGCTTGCGTGCCGGCCAACTCGGCCAGCGCGGCGCGGCCGTTGTGCTCGCTGCGCGGATGGATTTTCACCTGGCCATCGCTGCCGACCAGATAGACCTCGCCGCGCTCGCCAAAGCGGAAGTCGGCGATCAGTGCGGACATGGCGCTCAGGCTGTAACCCAGCCCGGCCACGCCAAGCACTCGTCCGCCGGCGCTGATGCGCTGGTTGATGAACAGGGTCGGCTGGCCGGTGGCCTTGTCGACGTCCAGCTCCACCCGGCGTTCGAGGGCGCCGTCCACCAGGCTGTAGAACCAGCCATCGGCCGGTGTCGAGCGTGACAGGGTCCGGCTCAGCCCGGCGTCGGAGTAGTAGTGGCCGCTGCCAAGCACCGCGACCGAGGTGGTCAGCGCGTTCTGCTGGGCTTTCACACCATTGAGGTAGCGACCGATGGCCTCGGCCTGCCGCGAATCCTCGCCCTGGATCAGCCAGTCGTGCACCAGCGTGTTGCCGGCGATTCCGGCGGTGGCGGTGATGGGAGCCGCCAGGGTGCGCTCGATATCGTTGCGGATGGCATTGATATTCGCCGACAACGCCTCGTCGAGCAGGTAGCGCTCGGCGAGGCGCTCGACAGCCGAGGCATACACCAGGATGACGATCAGCAGGCTCGCCAGCAGCGCCGCGCCCATGCTGAGGATCAATTGCCACTGAATGCTGCGCTTGAAGAACTGCATGGAAGGCCCTCGCGTTATTATTGGACACATCAAAGTGCCATTACTGTACACAATTTATGACGCACGCAAGGTCATTTAGCGGCATGGCCGCCGCGAACTTGATGGCGTTTAGCCTTGGCTCGCGCTGAACCGACGGATGGCGGCTCGGTTGAGGCCGCAAAGAAGCGAGTGCTAGCATGCCGAACCGCCGCCAGGCCGGGCGGCGCCAGCCAAACAGGTCCGCATGTCCAGCATTCGAGAGCGCAACCGAGACGTGATCCTGCGAGCCGCCAGCGAGGAATTCGCGGAAAAGGGCTTCGCCGCCACCAAGACCAGCGACATCGCCGCCCGCGCCGGGCTGCCGAAGCCCAACGTCTACTACTACTTCAAGTCCAAGGAAAACCTCTATCGCGAGGTGTTGGAGAGCATCGTCGAACCGCTGCTCGAAGCCTCGGCACCGTTCAATCAGCCCGGGCATCCGGCCGAGGTGCTGCGCGCCTACATCCGCACCAAGATCCGCATCTCCCGCGATCACGCCTATGCCTCCAAGGTGTTCGCCAGCGAGATCATGCATGGCGCCCCGCACCTGTCACCGGAGCGCACCGCCCAGCTCAACGCCCAGGCCGCCCACAACATCGCCTGCATTCAGGGCTGGATCGACCAGCGTCTGATGGCCCCCATCGACCCCAGCCACCTGCTCTTCAGCATCTGGGCCGCGACCCAGACCTATGCCGACTTCGACTGGCAGATCAGCACCGTCACCGGCAAGAACCGCCTCGACGAGGCCGACTACGATGCGGCGGCCGACACCATCATTCGCCTGGTGCTCAAGGGTTGCGAAATCGCCGAACCGGTTCAGGCCGACTGACCGGCGGAAACGAAAAACGCCAGCATGCGCTGGCGTTCTTCAACTCTGACTGGCTGGGGAAGCATCAGCTCCGGGCGCGGGCCGCGTCGCGCAAAGCCTTCACCTGATCATGGTTGCGTTGTACGCCCTGGTACTGACGTTCGACCACGATCCGCACCTCGGCCGGCAGGTCTTTTTCCAGCGCCTTGCGGTAGCTCTTGACCGCCACATCCTCACCGCGCTCGCACTCGTTGAGAATCGCCTCATCATCCTTGCCGGTGATCATCGCCTTGAGGTCGACCCAGCGGCGGTGCATGTCGGCCGAGAGGCTGGTGCTGGTCTCCGGATCGCCACCCATCGAGCGCACCAGTTGCTGCAGTTCGGCTGCGGCGGTGGCGCAATCGCGCGAGCGCTGGTTCATGGTGCTCTTGAGCTGCGGGTCGCGCAGATCCTCGGCACATTCGAGAAAGCCCTTTTCCCCATCCTTGCAGGTCTCAATCAGATCGTTGAGCACGGAAATCGTCTCTTTCGTGTCCATCTCGTACCTCCTGGCAGGTCGACTCGGAGAAGGCCGCAGATGGCGGCCGGTGTTAGCAGTCGACTGCCGGCTGGCGCCAAAGGTTCAGCGAAACCAGACCGAGGCGCCAGCAGTAGCTGGACGCGTGCTACGTTCGGTTGGCCTTCGCGAGCGGGCCCAAAGGTGCCGGCCGACCGAGCAGGTAACCCTGGGCCTTGTTCACCTCCAGGCGACGCAGCATGGCCAGCTCTTCCTGCGTTTCGACCCCCTCGGCGACCACCTTGCAGCCGGTTTCCTCGGCGAAGCGGATCAGCGCTGCGGCCAGCGCACGGCAGCCGGTATCGCTGTCGACGTTGCGGATCAGACTGGCGTCGAGCTTGATGACGTCCGGCTTGAGTTTGAGGATGTGGCGGAAGCTCGCGTAGCCGGCGCCGGCATCGTCCACGGCGAGCCGCAGGCCCTCGCGGCGCAGCGGTTTTAGTGCCTCGGCGAGCCGCTCGTAGTCCTGCACCAGGGCATGTTCGGTGACTTCCAGCATCAGCCGGTCCAGTGGCTGGCGGGCGAGCACCTCGCCGACCGCCCCGGCCAGGATGGTTTCGGGCGAGACATTGAGCGACAGGTAGCTGTCGGCCGGTAAACGGTCGAAGCCCTGCAGCGCGGCCTCGATCAAGGCGATCTCCAGTTCCTTCTGCAGCCCGACCTGGCCCGCTTCATCGAACCATTTGTCCGGCGTGCGCTGCGGGTCGGCGCGGAAGCGCGCCAGCGCCTCGTGGCCGACGATGCGGTTCTCCACCAGATGCACGATGGGCTGGTAGACGACCCCATAGCTCCGCTCGGCCAGCACGCTCTCGATCCGGCTGCGCTTGCTGGCGCAGCTCTGCTGGCTTTTCGCCTGAGTCTCCAGCAGCCGCCCGGCGAAGGCAGCGAACAGCCGCAGCGTGTTGAGATCGCGCTCGTTCAGGCTGCCATCCGGCCGCGTGCTGAAGCAGCAGAAGGTGCCGTACACACCGCCGTCGCTGAAACGGATCGGCACACTCAGGTGCGCGCCGACCGGCAGTTCCCGGGTAACCGGCAGCTCCAGCGCCGCAGGCAGCTGGGTGGCGTCGTTGATCAATTCCGGCAGGCGGCCATCGACGACGCGCTGGCAGTAGCTCTCTTCCAGCGGATTGGAGTCGCCGACAGACAGCACCAGGTGCTCGGTCCGCCCATCGACATGGCGGAACACCCGGGCCCCCTCGCTGAACTCGGCGATGAACGCGACTTCCATTCCGAGATGGCTGCGCACCGCATGCAGCGCCTCGCACAGCATGGAGCCGATCGGCACATTGCCGGCTTCCAGCTTCGCCAGCACGGCGAGCGGATCGCTCAGATCCTGAGCGGCTGCAATCGGCCTCAAATTTCCAAGCATCCTTACCTCCAAGGTCTACGCCGTGCTGCATAACCCGCCGGGTTATCGGCCGGTCACATCCGCTGCGCAACAACCAGCCGCCACGCAGCCTCTCATCCGGGCGGTCGCGCCCATGGCACGACCGCCGTGACGATCAGTCCGCCTCGCGCGCCAGGCTGATCCAGGTCAGCGCGTGGTCACTGGCATGTTCCTGTCCGCGCACCCAGCGATCCACGCCGGCGTCCTGCAGCCGCGGCGCGAGGTCCGGGCTGAGTAGCAGGTGGTCGATGCGCAGCCCGGAGTTCTTCTGCCAGTGCTGTCGAAAGTAGTCCCAGAAGGTGTAGATGCGCTCGTCCGGGTATTTGGCGCGCAACGCGTCGGTCCAGCCCTGCGCCAGCAGGCGCTCGAAACATTCGCGGCTTTCCGGCTGCAGCAGCGCGTCCTTCAGCCAGGAGCGCGGGTTGTAGATGTCCTCGTCGGTCGGCACCACGTTGTAGTCGCCGGCCAGCACCACCGGATGCCCGCTGGCGAGCAAGCCTGCGGCGTGCTCGATCAGCCGCTCGAACCAGCTCAGCTTGTAGTCGAACTTCGGCCCCGGCTGCGGGTTGCCGTTGGGTAGATAGAGGCTGGCGACGATCACCCCGTGCACCGCGGCCTCCAAATAGCGGCTGTGGCTGTCGTCCGGGTCGCCGGGCAGGCCGCGGCGGATCTCCAGCGGCTCGCTGTCACGGGCGAGGATCGCCACGCCGTTCCAGGACTTTTGCCCGTGCCAGATGGCGCCATAGCCGGCGCCGCGGATGTCGTCGATGGGGAAGTCGGCATCCTGCGCCTTGAGTTCCTGCAGACAGACCACGTCGGGCTGCTCGCGCTCGAGCCATTCGAGCAGGTTGGGCAGGCGCGCCCGGATGCCGTTGATGTTGAAGGTGGCGATTTTCAGACGATCCACAAGCGCCTCTCTGCTCAGCTGGTGATATTCACCTTAGCTGTGACCTCACGGGCCGGCATCTATCCTTGGGCGCCGTCAGTCGGGATCAGCCGGCAAGCACAGGGTGAAGCGGGTCGCGCTGGCGTCGCTGTGCACCTCCACCTCGCCGCCATGCAGCTGCGCGATCGAACGTACGATGGCCAGCCCCAGTCCACCGGAGTCGCCCGGCTCGGCGCGCGAAGGGTCGCAGCGGTAGAAGCGGTCGAACAGGCGTGGCAGATGCTCCGGGGCGATGGGCGAGCCCTGGTTGATCACGCTGACGCGCCGCCAGCCGTCCCCCGTAGCGCTGACGATGCGCACCGGGCTGTCGGCCGCGCCGTAGCGCAGCGCGTTGGCGACGAGATTGGCCAGCGCCCGGCGGATCAGTTCGGGGTCGCCGCACAGCTCGCCCTCGCTTTCGTCGAGCAGCTGGATGCCGCGCTCTTCGGCGACGCCTTCGAAGTAGTCGCACAGTTGCTCGACCAGTGCCGGCAGTGCAAAGCGCTGCCGCTCGATGGCCGCCGCCGGCTGCTCGGCACGCGCGATGAACAGCATGTTGTCGATCATCCGCGCCAGGCGCTCGTACTCCTCCTGATTGGAGACCAGCAGCGCCTGGTAATCCTCCACCGAGCGGGCACGGTGCAGCAGTTGCTGGGTCTGGCCCATGAGGTTGCCCAATGGCGTGCGCATCTCGTGGGCCAGGTCCTCGCTGAAGCGCGACAGTCGGGCGAAACCCTGTTCCAGCCGGCCCAACATCTGGTTCAGCGCCGCGCGCAGCGGTTCCAGCTCGCTCGGCACGGTCGAGTCGTCGAGGCGCAGGTGCAGGTGCTGCACGTCGATCGCCAGGGCCTGACGCGTCAGCTGGCGCACCGGGCGTAGCGCGCGCCGGCTGATCAGCCAGCCGAGCACGGACGCCAGCAGCGCGCCGACACTCAGCGCCCACCAGAGCTTGACACGGTAAGCCGCGAGCATCTGTTCGCGCTCGGCGAGCAGGCGCCCGGCCACCAACGTCAGCCCCGCCTCGCCCGGCAGCCGCCGCCAGGCCAGCCGCGCCTCGCCGATATCCTGCAGCGCCGCAGCGTCGCTGGCCGGCAACGTCGGAATGGGCAGCCGCGCCGGGTTGATCTCGATCAGCGCGCGCCCCTGGGCATCCAGCAGCCAGAGTAGGCTGTCGCGGTTGCCCAGCATGTTCTCGTAGAGCTGCGGCCGCTGGCGCAGCGCGTCGATGCTGGCGCTGTCATCCAGCAGTGCCTGCATGCGCTCCAGCCGGCCGAGCAGCGCCTGGTCGTCGCGCCAGACGATCTCGCGCTCCAGCGAGCGATACAGGTAGAGGCCGATGGCACCGAGCAGCACCACCGCGACGAGGGCGAAGGCCAGTGCCAGGCGCAGGCTGAGTGAGCGTGGCAACAGTCTCATGCCGAGATGTCCAGCACGTAGCCCATGCCGCGCACGGTGTGGATGAGCTTGAGCGGGTACGGATCGTCGACCTTGGCGCGCAGGCGGCGGATCGCCACGTCGACCACATTGGTATCGCTGTCGAAGTTCATCTGCCAGACCTGCGAGGCGATCTGCGCGCGGGACAGCACCTCGCCCTGACGGCTGAGCAGCAGATGCAGCAAGGCGAATTCCTTGCTGGTCAGGTTGATGCGCTCGCCCTGACGGGTGACGCGGCGGCGCAGCAGGTCCAGCTCCAGGTCGGCGACGTGGAAACGTTCGACCTCGCGCGGCGGGCCGCGACGCAGCAGGGTGCGTACCCGCGCCAGCAGCTCGGCATAGGAAAACGGCTTGACCAGATAGTCGTCGGCGCCCAGTTCCAGCCCGCGCACCCGGTCTTCCACCGCATCGCGGGCGGTGAGGAACAGCACCGGCGTGTGCGCCGAACGCTGGCGCACCACCTGCACCAGCTGCCAGCCATCGAGCCCGGGCAGCATGACGTCGAGGATTACCAGATCGAACGTTTCCTCCTCGATCAGGTGCTTGCCGTCGACGCCGTTGCGCGCGACCTCCACCCGGTAGCCGGACTCCTCCAACCCTCGCTTGAGGTAATCGGCCGTCTTGGCCTCGTCCTCCACCACCAGAATTCGCATCGGGTCACCTTGCCAAATGTGCGTCGCAGGCCGTTGAAGAACGTCAGCGATGGCAACGCGGGTAGTTCTTCAACGGCCCGCTAGGTTATGGGAGCCGGCGACTACCAGCCATTACAAAAGCGTAATGCGCTGGCAACGGTTCTGACGGGCAGGCATCGGCACCATGCACCCCGAAGCCACGTCACCCAAGGAAAACCGATATGCGTATCGCCGCCACACTGTCACTGCTGGCCCTGGCAGTGCTTACCCCGGCCCTGAGCGCCAACGCCGCCACGCCGATGCCGATCACCCAGCAGAACGTCTCGCTGGCGCTGGCCGACGGCCTGATCCAGCAGACCCTGGATGCCTGCCATGCGCAGAACCGCACCGCGGTAGTCGCCGTGGTCGATCGCGGCGGCAACCTGGTCGCCCTGCGCCGCGACGACAACGTCGGTCCGCACAACACCCTCGCGGCGCAGCGCAAGGCCTACACCGCGCTGTCGAGCAAGACGCCGACCCGCCTGTTCGCCGAACGCGCCGCCAGCACGCCGGATGCCGCCAACCTCAACACCCTGGACGAACTGCTGCTGCTCGGCGGTGGCGTGCCGCTGAAGGTCGGCGACGAGGTGATCGGAGCCATCGGCGTGGCCGGCGCCGGCGGTGCCAGGAACGACGAGGCCTGCGCCGTGGCCGCCATCGAAAAACTGCTGCCCTCCTCCCACTGAAGAAAAGGAAAACACCATGAAAGCACTACGTTCAATCGCCGCCGGCTTGATGCTCAGTGGCCTGTCCGGTCTCACCCTCGCAGCTGGCAACCCGCTCAGCGTGCACGTGCTGAACCTGGAAAACGGTCTGCCCTCGCCAGATGTGCGCGTCACCCTGGAACAACGTCAGGGTGACACCTGGAAATCACTCAACAGCGGCGAGACCAACGCGCAGGGTCGGATCACGGCGCTCTACCCGGAAGGCAAGGCGCTGGAGAAAGGCACCTATCGCGTCACCTTCAAGACCGGCGACTGGTTCGCCGCGCAGAAGGCCAGTACCTTTTTCCCCGAAGTTCCGGTGATCTTCGAAGCCGATGGCAGCGTCGAGCACTACCACATCCCGCTGCTGCTGAGCCCCTACGGCTTCTCCACCTACCGCGGCAACTGAGTCGCTCAGCGCACTTCCCAGTAGCCCGGTGCGTTGTAGATGTCCTTCAGGTAGTCGATGAAGAAACGCACCTTGGCCGGCAGGTAGCGCTGCTGCGGGTAGACCGCCTGGATGTCGTAGGCCGGCAGCGCGTACTCGTCGAGTACCGTGACCAGCTCGCCGCGCTTGAGCTCGGCCTGGATCTCCCAGGTCGAGCGCCAGCCGATGCCCAGGCCCTGCTTGACCCAATCGAACAGCAGCTCGCCGTCATTGCAGTCCAGATTGCCGGCCACGCGGATCGCCACCTGCCGGCCGTCGCGCAGGAAGGTCCAGCCGCGCTGCTGACCGCCCTGCAGGTTGAAGGCCAGGCAGTTGTGCTCGGTCAGCTCTTCCAATGCCGTCGGCGTACCGTGGCGGGCGAAGTACTCCGGCGAGCCACAGACCACCCGCCTGTTCGGAAACAGCCGCACCGCCACATAGTTGGGGTCGGTCACCTCGCCGATGCGAATGCCCATGTCGTAACCGTGGCGCACCAGGTCGACCACGCTGTCGGTGAAGTTGAACGACAGTTGCAGGTCCGGGTAGCGCGCCTGGAACGCCGGTGCGTGCGGGCCGATATGCCGCCGCCCGAATGCCGCCGGCGCCGACACCACCAGATGGCCGCGTACCGAGATGCGGTCGTGGCTGATGCTGGCATCCACTTCATCGAAGTCCTTGAGCAGCCCGCGGGCGCGCTCCAGATACTGCTCGCCCAGATCGGTCAGCGACAGGCCGCGGGTGGAGCGGTGCATCAGCTTGACGCCCAGATGCCGCTCCAGCGCATCCAGCCGCCGCCCCATCACCACCGGGGTGACGTTCTCCTTGTGCGCGGAGGCGGCGAAGCTGCCGCAGTCGGCCACCAGCACGAAGCTGCGCAGGGTCGTATAGCGATCCATTCGATACTCCTGATATCGACAGAACTGAAGTCTCGGCCAATTCCGCCACAGAATCCAGGGCGGCATGCTTGGGCCACGTATAAAAACTATCGAATAAAAAGAAAGCCACGATCTAGCGAGCTAGAGACCTGCAAGGCAAAAGCAGGCGAGGAAGCGGAGTTTGCTGGTGCAAATGAGCATTCCGAGCCTGGTTTTAACGCAGCAGGGCCGACGCGCAGCAGATCGTGATTCCAAGAATCAGGAGGAAGAACAATGGCCCGAATGAGAGCAATCGATGCCGCCGTCGCGGTGTTGCGCAAGGAAGGCATCGACACCGCCTTCGGCATCCCCGGAGCCGCGATCAATCCGCTGTATTCCGCCCTGCGGGCCGATGGCGGCATCCGTCATATCCTCGCCCGCCACGTCGAGGGTGCCTCGCACATGGCCGAGGGCTATACCCGTGCCAAGCCAGGCAACATCGGCGTGTGCATCGGCACCTCCGGCCCGGCCGGCACCGACATGATCACCGGCCTGTACTCGGCTTCCGCCGACTCCATTCCGATCCTCTGCATCACCGGGCAAGCACCGCGTGCCCGCCTGCACAAGGAAGATTTCCAGGCCGTGGACATCGAGTCCATCGCCAAGCCGGTCACCAAGTGGGCGGTCACCGTACTCGAGCCGGCACTGGTCCCGCGCGTATTCCAGCAGGCCTTCCACGTGATGCGCTCCGGCCGCCCCGGCCCGGTGCTGATCGACCTGCCGTTCGACGTGCAGATGGCCGAGATCGAGTTCGACGTCGACACCTACGAGCCGCTGCCGGTCTATAAGCCGGCGGCAACCCGCAAGCAGATCGAGAAAGCCATCGACATGCTCTGCGCCGCCGAGCGCCCGCTGATCGTCGCCGGTGGCGGCATCTACAACGCCGCGGCCGAGACCTTGCTGGTGGAATTCGCCGAGACCGTGGGCGTGCCGGTGATCCCGACGCTGATGGGCTGGGGCTCGATCCCCGACGACCATCCGCTGATGGCCGGGATGTGCGGGCTGCAGACCAGCCACCGCTACGGCAACGCGACCCTGCTCGAATCCGACTTCGTGCTCGGCATCGGCAACCGCTGGGCCAACCGTCACACCGGCTCCGTGGAGACCTATACCAAGGGCCGCACCTTCGTCCACGTCGACATCGAGCCGACCCAGATCGGTCGGGTGTTCGCGCCGGACTACGGCATCGTCTCCGATGCCCGCGCCGCGCTGGAGCTGTTCGTCGACGTGGCCAAGGCGCGCAAGGCCGAAGGCCGTCTGCCGGATCGCCGCGCCTGGGCCGCCGACTGCCTGGAACGCAAGCGCACGATGTTGCGCAAGACCAACTTCGACAGCGTGCCGATGAAGCCGCAGCGCGTGTACCAGTGCATGAACAATGCCTTCGGCAAGGACACCTGCTACGTCAGCACCATCGGCCTGTCGCAGATCGCCGCCGCGCAGTTCCTGCACGTCTACCAGCCGCGCAACTGGATCAACTGCGGCCAGGCCGGCCCGCTCGGCTGGACCATTCCGGCGGCGCTCGGTGTGGTTGCCGCCGACCCGGCGCGCAAGGTGGTGGCGCTGTCGGGCGACTACGACTTCCAGTTCATGATCGAGGAACTGGCCGTCGGTGCGCAGTTCAAGCTGCCCTACCTGCACATCCTGGTGAACAACGCCTACCTCGGGCTGATCCGCCAGGCGCAGCGCGGCTTCGACATGGATTACTGCGTGCAGCTCGGCTTCGAGAACATCAATGCCGACCAGAGCGGCATGGAAGGTTACGGCGTCGATCACGTCGCGGTGGTCGAGGGCCTGGGCTGCAAGGCGCTGCGTGTGTTCAAGCAAGAAGACCTGCGCCCGGCCATCGAGCAGGCCCAGGCCTGGATGGCCGAACACCAGGTGCCGGTGGTGATCGAGGTGATCCTCGAGCGGGTGACCAATATTGCGATGGGCACCGAGATCGACGCGATCAACGAGTTCGAGGCGCTGGCCGCAGGCCGGGAAGACGCACCGACCGCGGTTGGATTGCTGGATTAGGCATCACCCGTACGCGTGGAAAACGCTTCGCGGTTTTCCACCCTACGCCACGCCAGCGCAGTGCAACCGTAGGGTGGCTATCGCGAAGCATATCCACCGCAAACGCAACACCCAGGGTGGCCACTACACCACCGCAATGCGAAACCGAATGTGATCCCTACAGATCAGGAGAGAACCATGCCCCGCTTTGCCGCCAACCTGTCGATGCTGTTCACCGAGCAGGACTTCATGGACCGCTTCGCCGCTGCCGCCCAGGCCGGCTTTTCCGGTGTCGAGTACCTGTTCCCCTATGACTTCCCTGCCGAGCAGATCAAGGCTCAGCTGGATGCCAACAAGCTGACCCAGGTGCTGTTCAACCTGCCGGCCGGTGACTGGGCCGGCGGCGAGCGTGGCATCGCCATCCTGCCGGAGCGGGTCGAGGAGTTCCGCGCCGGCGTGGACAAGGCCATCGCCTACGCCAAGGTGCTGGGCAACACCCAGGTCAACTGCCTGGCCGGCATCGCCCCGCGTGGCGCCGATCTCGGCCAGCTGGAAATCACCTTTATCGAAAACCTGCGCTACGCCGCGCAGAAGCTCGAGGAGGCCGGCATCCGCCTGGTGATGGAGATGATCAACACCCGCGACATCCCGCGCTTCTTCCTCAACAACACCTCCCAGGCGCAGGAGATCCGCGGCAAGGTCGGTCACGCCAACCTGTTCCTGCAGTACGACATCTACCACATGCAGATCATGGAGGGAGACCTGGCGCGCACCATCGAGAACAGCCTGGCCGCGATCAACCATATCCAGCTGGCGGACAACCCCGGACGCAACGAGCCAGGCACCGGCGAGATCAACTATCGCTTCCTGTTCGAGCACCTGGATCGCATCGGCTACCACGGCTGGGTCGGCTGCGAGTACAAGCCGGCCACCACCACTGAAGCCGGCCTTGGCTGGCTGAAAAGCCACAACGCCATCTGACCAACAGCGCGCCGCCCAGGCAGCAACGCGGGCCGCACAGCGGCCTGCACCACAGAATCGAGGAGAACACTCATGGCTAAAATCGGATTCATCGGCACCGGCATCATGGGCAAGCCCATGGCAATCAACCTGCAGAAGGCCGGCCACCAGATCTTCCTGTCCCAGCACCACGACCAGGCACCGGCCGAACTGACCGAAGCCGGCGCCATCGGCCTGGCCAATCCGCAGGAAGTCGCCCAGGAAGCCGAGTTCATCATCGTCATGGTGCCGGACACCCCGCAGGTCGACGACGTGCTGTTCCGTGCCGATGGCGTGGCCGCCGGCGTCGGCGCCGGCAAGGTGGTGATCGACATGAGTTCGATCTCCCCCACTGCCACCAAGCAGTTCGCCGAGAAGATCAAGGCCACCGGCGCTGAATACCTCGACGCCCCGGTATCCGGTGGTGAAGTCGGCGCCAAGGCGGCCACCCTGTCGATCATGGTCGGCGGTAGCGAAGCGGCCTTCGAACGCGCGCTGCCACTGTTCCAGGCGATGGGCAAGAACATCACCCGCGTCGGCGAGAACGGCGATGGCCAGACGGCCAAGGTGGCCAACCAGATCATCGTCGCGCTGAACATCCAGGCGGTCGCCGAGGCCCTGCTGTTCGCCGCACGCAACGGTGCCGACCCGGCCAAGGTGCGCGAGGCGCTGATGGGCGGTTTCGCCGGCTCGAAGATTCTCGAGGTGCACGGCGAGCGCATGATCAAGGGCACCTTCGACCCGGGCTTCCGCATCAGCCTGCACCAGAAGGACCTCAACCTCGCCCTGGCCGGTGCCCGCGAGCTGGGCCTGAACCTGCCCAACACCGCCAATGCCCAGCAGGTGTTCAGCACCTGCGCGGCAATCGGCGGCAGCGGCTGGGACCATTCGGCGCTGATCAAGGGCCTGGAGCACATGGCCAACTTCTCGATCCGCAAGGAGTAAAGCCTTCGAGCACGCTGCAATGGGCCAGCGACCCCACCTTCAGGGACAGACAGACCGGGTGGTGGGTCATCGCAACGCCCGCGCAGCGCCGCTCAAAGGGCCGGGCCAGAGGTGCGTCAGGTCGGAATCATCGCGTCTCCCCACGACCAGCATGACCTGCGCATCTCAGCCCGACCGCCGTCACCAGACGGCACCTTTTCGATTCGCCCGGCACAAGGAGTCACGGCCCGACTGCCGGGCGGGTCGATTTCAATTGCAGACCTTAGCGCTTGCATTGGCGAGCCCTAAGGTCTGGAATCGGTTGCAGACCTCATACAAGGAGCTTCAGATGACCCTCGACCCGCAAGCCCTGCTGCGCCAGTTGTTCGACAGTGCCATCGAGGCCGCCCATCCGCGCCATGTACTCGCCGACCATCTGCCCGAAGACCGCAGCGGCCGTGCCATCGTCATCGGCGCCGGCAAGGCGGCCGCGGCCATGGCAGAAGCCATCGAGAAGGTCTGGGAAGGTGAACTGTCCGGACTGGTGGTGACCCGCTACGAACACCACGCCGACTGCCGGCGTATCGAAGTGGTGGAAGCCGCACACCCGGTCCCGGACGACGCCGGCGAGCGGGTCGCCCGCCGTGTGCTGGAGCTGGTCAGCAACCTCGAGGAAAGCGATCGGGTGATCTTCCTGCTCTCCGGCGGCGGCTCGTCATTGCTGGCATTGCCGGCCGAAGGCATCTCGCTGGCGGACAAGCAGGCGATCAACAAGGCGCTGCTGCGCTCCGGCGCGCACATCGGCGAGATGAACTGCGTGCGCAAGCACCTCTCCGCGATCAAGGGCGGCCGCCTGGCCAGAGCCTGCTGGCCGGCCAGCGTGTACACCTACGCGATCTCCGACGTGCCCGGCGACGAAGCCACGGTGATCGCCTCCGGCCCCACCGTCGCCGACCCCACCACGTCGGCCGAGGCGCTGGCGATTCTCGAGCGTTACCACATCGAGGTGCCAGCCAATGTGCGCGCCTGGCTCGAGGATCCGCGCTCGGAAACCCTCAAGCCGGGCGATCCGATGCTCTCGCGCAGCCACTTCCAGCTGATCGCCACGCCGCAGCAGTCCCTCGATGCCGCGGCCCAGGCGGCCCGTGACGCCGGTATCACCCCACTGATGCTCGGCGATCTGGAAGGCGAAGCACGCGAAGTGGCCAAGGTGCATGCCGGCATCGCCCGCCAGGTGGTGCTGCACGGCCAGCCGATCGCCGCGCCCTGCGTGATCCTGTCCGGCGGCGAGACCACCGTCACCGTGCGCGGCAACGGACGCGGCGGGCGCAATGCCGAGTTCCTGCTCGCCCTGACCGAAGCGCTGCAAGGTCTGCCCGGCGTTTACGCCCTGGCCGGCGACACCGATGGCATCGACGGCTCGGAGGACAACGCCGGCGCGCTGATGACCCCGGACAGCTTTGCCCGCGCCGAGGCGCTGGGCCTGCGTGCCGCCGACTCGCTGGCCGACAACGACGGCTATGGCTATTTCGCTGCCCTGGACAGCCTGATCGTCACCGGCCCGACGCGCACCAACGTCAACGACTTTCGCGCGATCCTGATCCTGCCGTCGTCGGATTGACGGCCTCCGCTTCGTTCAGGCGCGCATCAGAACAACAACTGCCCCAGAGCACCGCCATGACACACGACAAGAAGGTCAAGATTCTCGCCACCCTCGGCCCGGCCACCCGCAGCGTCGACGACGTGCGCGCACTGGTCGAGGCCGGCGTGAACCTGTTCCGCCTGAACTTCAGCCACGGCGAGCACAGCGACCACGCCGAGCGCTTCGCCTGGATTCGCCAGGTCGAACGCGAGCTGAACCAGCCGATCGGCATCCTCATGGACCTGCAGGGGCCCAAGCTCAGGGTCGGCCGTTTCGCCGCCGGCAAGGTCCGCCTTGAGCGTGACCAGGCCTTTCGTCTCGACCTGGACCCGACACCGGGCGACAGTCGGCGCGTGAACCTGCCGCACCCGGAGATCATCGCCGCGCTGGAACCGGGCATGCAGCTGCTGATCGACGATGGTCGCCTGCGCCTGACGGTCGTCGAGCGCCATGCCGACGCCATCGAGACCCGGGTGGTGGCCGGCGGCGAGCTGTCCGACCGCAAGGGCGTGAACGTGCCGGAGGCGGTGCTGGAGCTCTCGCCGCTGACGGCGAAGGACCGCCAGGACCTGACCTTCGGCCTCGAACTGGGCGTGGATTGGGTGGCGCTGTCGTTCGTGCAACGCCCGCAGGACATCCAGGAGGCCCGCAAGCTGATCGGCGAGCGGGCCTTCCTCATGGCCAAGATCGAAAAGCCTTCCGCGGTGCAGCACCTGCGCGAGATCGCCAGGCTGTCCGACGCGATCATGGTGGCGCGTGGCGACCTGGGCGTGGAGGTACCGCCGGAAAACGTGCCGCGCATCCAGAAGAACATCGTGCGCATCTGCCGCCAGCTCGGCCGCCCGGTGGTGGTTGCGACGCAGATGCTCGAATCCATGCGCTTCGCCCCGGCCCCGACCCGTGCCGAAGTCACCGACGTGGCCAACGCCGTGGCCGAGGGTGCGGACGCGGTGATGCTGTCGGCTGAAACCGCCTCCGGCGACTACCCACTGGAGGCGGTGAGCATGATGAGCAAGATCATCCGCCAGGTGGAAAGCGGCCCGGACTTCCAGGCGCAGCTCGACGTGCACCGGCCCAACGCCGAGGCGACCCTGCCGGATGCCATCAGCTGCGCGATCCGCCGCATCAGCGGCATCCTGCCGGTGGCGGTGCTGGTCAACTACACCGAATCCGGCCGTTCCAGCCTGCGCGCCTCGCGCGAGCGGCCGGCCACGCCGATCCTCAGCCTGACGCCCAGCACCGCCACCGCACGCAAGCTGACGGTGGCCTGGGGCGTGTACTCGGTAGTGGATGCGCCGATGCGCGACATGGAGCAGGTCAGCGGCCACGCCGTCGAGCTGGCACGGGCGCAGGGCATGGCCGAGAGCGGCGATACGGTGCTGATCACCGCCGGTGTGCCACTGGGCCAGCCGGGTACCACCAACTCGCTGCGCATCGAAGTCCTGCCCTGACAGGAGCCGGGCGCTGGCCCGGCCGTTTCTCTTCGACTTCGCCGCCGGCTCCTTGCGAGCCGATGCCCTTGCGCTCGCCTCGGATTTCGTCGATGCCCGATTCTTTGCAGCTGCGCGCCGTGCTGCATGCCTTCGCCCAGATCATTCTGCAGCGCCATGCCGGCTGCGGGGCGCTGATCATGCTCGCACTGGCCAGCGGTGCCCCAGCGCAGCTCGCCGGTGCGCTGTGCGGCGTGCTGGTCGCCCACGTCGGCGCCAGCTGGCTGGGCTACTCGGCGGCTGACCGCAACGACGGCCTCTACGGTTACAACGCTGCCTTACTGGGCGCGCTGCTGGTTCATCTGCTGGGATTGACCGGCACCAGTCTGGCACTGGTCGGCGTGGCGGCGCTGGCCAGCTGTCCGCTACAGGCCTGGCTGCTCGCTCGACTGCGCCACAACGGCGGCCTGCCGGGCTTCACCCTGCCCTTCGTGCTGATCGGTCTGCTCACCGTGCGGCTCATCGAGCCGGCGCCGGTTACCTCGTCCGGTATGCCGTCGGCAGACGCAGCGACACTGCTGACCGCCTGGCTGCTGGGTATCGGTCAGGTGGTGTTTCTCGACGCGCCGCTCGCGGCGGCCTGCCTGCTGGTGGCCGTGGCCCTGGCCTCCTTGCGCGATGCCCTGTGGCTGCTGGCGGGCTCGGCGATGGGGTTGTTGGCTGCGGGCCTGTTCGGCGCACCCTGGGCGGACGGCCAGGCCGGTTTCAACCCGGCCCTTGCCGCGCTGGCGCTGGCGCAATGGCGTGGAGGCTGGCGCCTGCCGCTCTTGGGCATGCTCGCTGCCGTGGCGATCTGGCGGGCGTGCATCGAGCTGGGCCTGCCGACCCTGACCCTGCCGTTCCTGCTGGCGACCTGGCTGGGGCTGACGCTGCGTGCGCCCCGCCCCGACCGGGTCGAATAGCCCGCCAGGCCTCAGCCTCCGGTTGCCAGTGGGTCCTGCTCCTGCGGGTAGCGATGCTCTTCCGCGACCTCGCCATTCTCGGCATGCACCTTGACGAGAGATGTACGCAATTTCATGTAACCCGCGTCTCGTCGAGGATGTCCTCGCGCCGTGCGGCTTCGATCAACGCACGCTGATCGCCGTCTTCGCGCAGCACCCAACGGTCGTCTTCGTGAGTGATGTGGTAGATCTCCATGTGCCTGTCTCCTTGGTTATGACTGATGAGTCCTATATGAAAGCGGGCAAGCGGCGAGGTTCGGCCCCGCCGGCAACAGGGTTCTCACAACCATGAAAGGTGATTAGCACCCCGACGATCGAGGGTGAAATTCACCATGAGGGCCGGGAGAACCTTGATTCAAGTCAATTCCAACCTGGAACGATTGTTGAAACGCCTCTGGCACAACGGCACGTGTTCGCTTCGACGAACACCGTCCGGTTTTTCCCACCAGAGGAGTATTCAATGCTTTGCGCTGAACAGATCGCCCTAATCAAAGCCACCGTGCCATTGCTGGAAAGCGGCGGCGAGGCGCTGACCACTCACTTCTACAAGCTCCTGCTGAGCGAACATCCCGAGGTGAAACCGCTGTTCAACCAGGCGCACCAGGCCAGCGGTGAGCAACCACGCGCACTGGCCAATGGTGTGCTGATGTACGCCCGGCATATCGACCGCCTCGAATCCCTCGGCCCACTGGTGGCGCAGATCATCAACAAGCACGTCGCCCTGCAGGTGCTACCCGAGCATTACCCACTGGTCGGCAATTGCTTGCTGCGCGCCATCCGCGAGGTGCTTGGCGAGGCCATCGCCACCGATGCGGTAATCGACGCCTGGGCGGCGGCCTATCAGCAGCTCGCCGACCTGCTCATCGGCCAGGAAGAACGCCTCTACCAGGCCAAGGCCGAAGCGCCGGGAGGCTGGCGCGGCGCGCGCCCGTTCCGCATTGCGCGCAAGGTCAAGGAGAGCGAGGAGATCACCTCGTTTCACCTGCAAGCGGAGGATGGCGGGCCGCTGATGGAGTTCCTGCCCGGCCAGTACATCGGTCTGAGGCTGGAAATCAATGGCAAGGAAGAGCGCCGCAACTACTCGTTGTCCGCTGCCGGCAACGGTCGCGAGTATCGCATCAGCGTCAAGCGCGAGCCTGGCGGCGTGGTCTCCAATGCGCTGCACGACATGCCGGAGGGCGCGATCGTCGAACTGTTCGCGCCGGCAGGCGAGTTCACCCTTGCGCCCGGGAACAAGCCGTTGGTGCTGATCAGCGGCGGCGTAGGAATCACCCCGACCCTGGCGATGCTGGAGCAGGCGCTGGCGACGTCCCGGCCGGTGCACTTCATCCACTGCGCGCGCAATGCCGGGGTGCACGCCTTCCGCCGCGCCGTGGACGCACTCGCCGAGCGCCACACGCAGCTCCAGCGCTTCTACTGCTACGAGGAGCACGACGGCTCGGTTGATGCACCGGATGCCATCGGCCGGCTGACCGAGCAGCAGCTGGCCGACTGGCTTCCAGCGGACCGTGACGTCGATGCCTACTTCCTCGGCCCGAAGCCGTTCATGGCCGCCATCAAACGCCAGCTGAAATCCCTGGGCGTGCCGGAGCAGCAGACCCGCTACGAATTCTTCGGCCCGGCATCTGCCCTCGATTGACCCATCACGAGGCTCGTCACGGACGGGCCTCCTTCACAGGAGATCGAACCATGCGTCGTACCCGCTCCGCTGCGCTGAACCTGATGGCCCTCGCCAGTGCCTTGATGATTGGCGGCCTGCTGTTGCTGCTGCTCGGCATCACCGGGGCGTACTTCTTCGACCACAGACTGACGATGGCCGGCATCGTCGCTGCCCATTCGCTGGTCATTCTCGGCCCGACCGCAGTCAAGATCGGCTACGTGATGCGGCTGCTGGCAGAACGCCAGGAACGTCTCGCCAGTTACTCGACCCAACATATATAAAATCAACAAAGCGACAACTACCGTTTCGCTTGTAATTTCACGACGCCATAGTCCTACAGCGGATATGGAAAACCATTCGTCTGCACTTCGCCACAGTATGAAACTCCATCAGAGGAACCTCACTCAGACACAGTGAAGGCTGACGGAATATCTCTCTTTCAGCCGTTTGTGAAAGTGTCTATCCAATTGAGGAGAAAAACACATGGCAAATAACAATCCTGGCAACTTCGCCAACGATCGAGATAAAGCTTCCGAGGCCGGCCGCAAGGGTGGTCACAACAGCGGCGGAAACTTCGCCAACGACCGCGAGAAGGCCTCCGAGGCCGGCCGCAAGGGTGGCCAGAACAGCCACGGCGGTGGCCGCAGCAGCTAATTGCTGACGGCGTACAAAACAAGGCAGGCGCCTCGGCGTCTGCCTTGTTTTTTATAAGTCCCGATTAACTTTCCGGCAACTTCCCCGGCATTTAACTCCAGCCTTCAAACTCATCAACTTCGATATTAAACAGATATCAAATGAGCACGCCGAAGCTGCCGTGCCGACCATATCCTAATTGCACGCCAGACATCTCATCGTTTCACCGATGAAAATACCGCCTGCAGCACCTACCGTTTGTCGATACCATCGGCCGGAACCCTCCAGACGGGAGCAGCCGATGAGTAGTGCATTTTCTGAGCGGATCATCCAGAGCCTGCTGGACACCGACTTCTACAAGCTCACCATGATGCAGGCCGTTCTGCATCACTATCCCAATGCCGAGGTGGAATGGGCTTTCCGCAGCCGCTCAGGGGAAGATCTGCGCCCCTACCTCGACGCCATCCGCGAGCAGATCGAAGCGCTCGCCGAGCTACAGATGGCTCCCGAGGAGCTCGCTTATCTGGAGCGTATCCCCTACATGCAGCCGGACTTCATCCGCTTTCTCGGACTGTTTCGTTTCGACCTGCGCTACCTGCGCCTGGATGTAGAAGACGGCGAGCTGGTGATCCATCTGCGCGGCCCCTGGCTGCATGTGATTCTGTTCGAGGTGCCGCTGCTGGCGATCATCAGCGAAGTGCGCAACCGCGCCCGTTACCCGCAAGTGAGCCTGACGCAAGCGCGCGACCGGCTCGACGAGAAACTGGCCTGGCTGCGCAGCCAGGCCGGCGAACAAGAGCTGGCCACCTTCACCCTGGCCGACTTCGGCACACGCCGACGCTTTTCCTTCGCGGTACAGGAAATGGTGGTCGAACGTCTGCGCTGCGACTTTCCCGGCCGTTTCGTCGGTACCAGCAACGTGCACCTGGCGCGCACGCTGGACGTGAAGCCGATGGGCACCATGGCTCATGAATGGATCATGGCGCATCAGCAGCTCGGCCCACGGCTCATCGACAGTCAGATCGCCGCTCTCGACTGTTGGGTTCGCGAGTACCGGGGCGCGCTGGGTATCGCGCTGACCGACTGCATCACCATGGACGCCTTCCTGCGTGACTTCGATCTGTACTTCGCCAAGCTGTTCGATGGCCTGCGCCACGACTCCGGCGATCCTCTCGTCTGGGCTGAAAAAGCCATCGCGCATTATCGGCGACTGGGCATCGACCCGAGGACGCGCCAGCTGATCTTCTCCGACGGCCTGGATTTCGCCAAGGCGCTGCAGATTCATCGTGCACTGGCTGGTCGCAGCAATCCGAGCTTCGGCATCGGCACGGGACTGACTTGCGACATCCCGGGTGTCGAACCCACCAACATGGTCATCAAGATGACGGCGTGCAATGGCCAGCCGGTGGCGAAGATTTCCGACTCGCCGGGCAAGACCATGTGCCGCGACGAGGCCTTCGTCGGTTATCTGCGACATGTCTTCGGTCTGGCGTAACGCTGACCAGCAGCGCAGCGCCCGGCCGTCGCGACGAGTGCGTCGGGCCTAGCTTTCCAGGGCCAGCGCGCGCTGGTGCTGGGGCTTCTCCGACTCCGCGGCGCATAGCCGATTGCGGCCGCCGGTCTTGGCCAGGTACATGCGCCGGTCCGCCAGTTCGAGCAGGTCACGATAGTCATCGACCTGGTCGTTGCGGCGCTCGGCAAGGCCGATGCTTGCGGTCAGCGCCAGGCCATCCGGTCGCACGCCCAGCCCCTCGCCGACGATGCGTTCGATGGCCTTGTGGGCCTGCTCCGTGTCGGTCTCCGGCATGATCAGGAGAAACTCCTCGCCACCCCACCGCAACAGGCTGTCGGAGCTGCGCAGTGTCGCTACCAGCCGTCGAGCGGCCTCTCGCAGGACCTGATCGCCGGCTTCGTGGCCGTAGTTGTCGTTGATCGACTTGAAGTGATCCAGATCGATGAAAGCCAGGGCCAGCGCGGAATCCTTGCGCTGCGCGCTGTCCCACTGCAGGCGCAGGATTTCCTCGCCGCTCCCCCGGGAGAACACGCCAGTGAGCGGATCGCGGATCGCCTGACGCACCAGTGCGATCATGAACGCCAGCTGGCTCATGCTGGCCAGGCTGGCAACGCCGGCGATGAGAATCAGCAGCCAGAACGCTCCTGCGAACGATGGCCAGTTCAGCGTCGCCCAGCTGAGGTATCCGGCCAGTGCCTGCGCCAGAAGCAACAGGCTCGACAGGACCAGGTTCTCCACCAACGTCAGCGGGAAGATCGTCAGACCCGCCATCAGCACGAAAGGCAGAAAAGCGTAACCGGCCCCGACCACCGCGGAGAACTGCGCCAGCTGGTAGCTGCCGAGCAGGGTATGCGACGCGATATAGAAGGCGGTGGGGATGGCAAAGAGGATAGCGATCGCGCGGTAGGCATCCAGGAGGTTGCCACTGGGCCGGTAGAACAAGAGCAGGCCCGTGAAGGCGAGGCAGGCCATCATGCGCAACCCGGCCAGCGCCAGCCAGAGCTTCGGCTCGAACACCATCAGGTCGATCAGGCTCCACAGTGGCGTCAGCGCGGCGAAGAGGAAGGCGAACAGCCGCACGCGGTTGACGATCAGCGTCGCGCGACGCTGACAGAGCAGCACCGGATGGCGCCGGGGGTCGAGCAGATGGCGGAGCTCGCTGGACCTCAGCTCGCTGGGCAGCAGCGTCGTCAGTCGGTTTCGCAGCAGATCGAGAAGCGATGGCATTTTATTGTTCTGCTCCCATGTCGGGACGATCGTTTGCACGGTGAGCGCAACCCGGCGAATCCAGACGCCAGACTGGCCCTCAGCACCTTTTTCCAAGCAGGCAGTTGCTCATGGCCATGGCATTCCGTCACTCGAGCCACAAGCGCGGCCGATGGTAGCAGTTTGATATCTCCGCCTTTTGAGCCAGGACAATAAATGGCGTACGGTCAAACCGCCAGTAAGCCTTTAGTGCGATGCCCTGGGCTACCGACAATCGCCCTTTCGGGCGCTTATGCCGGCGCAGCACAGCCATTAGCGTGAGCAGGTCGCCCTGTTGTCCGGCGACGTATCCAAAAAAAGAACAATAAGGAGATACCTTCGTGCATAGCGCCCTCAAGCCGCTTGCGGCAGCCGTCCTGCTCGGCTGCACGACTGCCGTCAGCGCCGCCGATAGCGGACCGTTCAGCCAGTTCATCGTATTCGGCGACTCGCTCAGCGATGCCGGCAACTTCCCCGACCTGTTGAGCCCGACCCTGGGAGGCAACCCAACGGGCGGTCTGCGCTTCACCAATCGAACCGGACCGACCTATGGCGCCGGCGAATACATCGGGGAAGTCGGCACCCAGCGACTGGCCAGCATGCTAGGCCTGCAATCGCTTCCTTCCACGCCCCTGCTACCGTCCGTACTGACCGGTAATCCGGACGGCAGCAACTACGCCGTCGGCGGCTACCGGACCGACCAGATTCTCGACTCAATCACCGACACCTCGATCGTATCGGCCGGCGGCACAACTCGTACGCGCCCTGGCTATCTGGTCGAGAACCCCCGGGTGGACCGCAATGCCCTGTACTACATCAACGGAGGCGGCAACGACATCTTCCAGTTGGGCAGCAATCCGGTGACGATGGCGCAGGCCGCGAGCAATCTGGTGGCAGGTGTCGGCGCCCTGCAAATGGCGGGAGCACGCTACATCATCGTCTCCGACCTGCCGGATGTTGGTATCACACCACTGGGGGCCAACTCAGGCCCCGTCGGGGCCGCCACTCTTAACGCCCTGAGCGACCAGTTCAACATCGAGCTGGCGAGCCAGCTGCAAGCCCAGGGTGGCAATTACGTGCTGGTCAACAACCGTCTGTTGCTGGCGGAGGTTCGCGCGGACCTGGCCGCTTTCGGCTTCGACCCCAACGTCGCGCAAACTGCAGTCTGCTTCGACCCGGCATCCTCGACGTCGCCGTGTCTACCAGACCCGACCTACAGCCTGGGAGGCACAGCTCCTGATCCGAGCCGCCTGCTATTCAACGACGCGGTCCACCCCACCACCGCGGTTCATCAGATCAGCGCCGACTACCTCTACTCGATTATCTCCGCGCCCTGGGAAGTCTCGCTTCTGCCGGAAATGGGCCACTCGGCGCTACGCGCCCACCTGCAACAGCTCGATAGCGAACTGGCCGCCCAGCGTGGCGACTGGCAGGCAGTCGGTGCCTGGCGCACTTTCGTTCAGGGCGGTTACAACCGACCTGAGTACGACGGTTACGGTGGCGGCGACGGCCACGGCCTGAGCCTGTCGCTGGGTGTTACCCATCGACTGAGCGAAGCCTGGCTCGCCGGCCTCAGCCTCGGGCTGGCAGAGAACTCGTTGGAGCTGGGTCGCAGCGACTCCGATTACGACATGCGCAGCTACCTGGCCACGGCCTTCGCCCGTTACGAGCAACACCGCCTGTTCGCTGACTTCAGCCTCAGCGCCGGTTATCTGGATTACCACGACCTGCAACGCACCTTCGGTCTGGGCCTCACCGAACGCGAGGAGAAAGGTGACACCGAGGGCACCGTTTGGGGTGCAGGGGCCAAGGTCGGCTTCAATCTGATGCAGCCAGGCGAGCAGATGCAGTTCGGCCCATTCGTCGGAGCCAGCTATCAAAAGGTCGAAGTGGGCGCCTACAGCGAAGAGGGTGCCCGCTCCACTGCCTTGAGCTATGACGACCAGGACCTGGACTCTCTGCGCCTGTCGCTCGGGTTGTTCGGCGAGTACGCCTTGAGTGAGAGAACCCGCCTGTTCGGTGAGGTTGCGCGCGAAGTGGAACGCGAGGACGACGACCGGCGCGACCTGCGCATGTCCTTGAACAGCGTGCCGGGCAACAGCTTCGAACTACCCGGTGCAACGCAGACCGGCGACCAGACGCGTTTCAGCGTGGGGCTGGCGCACCGCTTGTCCCCCGGTCTGGCGCTACGCGCCAACTACCATTACCGCGGCAACGACAACCGCGACCATGGGGTGGGGCTGTCGTTAGCACTGGATCTGTAAGAAAGGGTCTGGCTGGAAGCGGCCGCCGTCGCGATACGCGCGGCGGCCAAACGCGGCGATAGTCAGCGCCCGTCGATCTGCCCTTGCAGATTGGCGATCTGCCCCTGCATGGCATTGATGGTGCGGGTGACCTGCGCGCGGAAGGAATCGAATTCGGCCCTGTTGGCGGCGCTCGGTGCCGGACGATTCTCCAACTCGCTGCGCAGAACCAGAATGTCCTGTTCGAGACGGCTGATCGCCTGACTCTGGTTGCCGGCCTGTTTCAGCGCCGCGACCTCCTTGCCCAGACCATCGATTCGCGCCGCCAGCTTGGATTGCTCGTCGACTGCAGACTTCAGCGTGGCCTGCTCGCTGCGCAGAGTCTTCACCGTGTCGGCCAGGGTCGCACTGCTGCCTTGCTGGGCCTGCAGATCAGCAGTCAGGCGCTCCATACGCTTGCCCTGCTCATCCAGGCGCTGGTCCTGATTGCCCTGCCTGCCCGTCAGGCTCTGCTGCTCGGTGGCGAAGGCCTGTTGCTTGCGTGCGAGCTCCTGCGTCTGTTGCTCGAGCTGCTTGATGCGCAGCTTCACGGCTTCGCTCTCGGTCGTCACGTTGGATTCGGTGGCGACCACTTTGCCGGAGATATCCTGCAAGCGACCGGCGGCGTCCTCGCTGATCCTGGCGAAACTCTCCTGCGTGGCGACCAGCTGCAGTTCCAGCATGGCGATCTGCCGATAACTCCACCAGCCCAGCGCAGCGAGGCTGATCAACAACGCCACGACCGTTACCCACAGCGGCGCGGTGCTGGCCTTCGCAGCGCCTGCCGGGCGACGCCGTTGGCGCGCACGCGAATCATCGCCGTAGTCATCCGGCGTTCGGCGAATCGGCTCGAGATCCGGCGCCGGATAGGGCTCCACACGGTCACGGCCTGCGGTCAGGCTGGGGATGTTGTCCAGTTCGTCGTGAGCATCGTTGCGCATGGGTTACCTTCGATGGCGCGGTGCGAAAAACAACGCGCAGTATAACGGTTCGGGGTGAGGCTATCAGCGACTCACGTCTGCCATCCTGGCTGCACCGCAGTGGAGCATCGCGACGGCGGCAACGCGCATCACGGTGCATTTAAAGCCGGGGCCGGCTCGATCACCGACGAGCCACTGGACGCGTTTGCGCAATGGATCGACAGTCTGCACGCCTCGCCGGCCGGGGGTTTCGCTTGTCGGTCACACTTCTGCCGAGACGCAGCCAGCAGATCTGGTACGCCGCTTGCTCCGTCATCCTGGCCAGCGGATAGACACTTCCGACAGGGATGTCGGGCCTTAGGGCAATCAAGAGGAATACAGCATGGAGCTGAACAAGGCAGTGATCGACTGCATGCGCGCCCTGCGCCGCAGACTGCGCGACGAACAGCAACTGGACATCCATCTCAACCAGCCGGACGCGGTGGTGGCAATGCTCGCAGCGAGCATGCGCTCAAACGACGAGCTGACCCGCGAACTCGGCCGTCAGCTCGCGACCTTCAGCGACCAGCTACCGCCCGCACCTCCGCCACCGGCACGTCCCGCCAGCAGTGGCCCGGCGGTTCGCATCTACCGAGGCCAGCGCGTGCTCGCCTGACCCGCACCTCACTCGACCAGCAGCCAGTCGCTGGCGCAACGCACCAGATGCCGCGTCAGCTCATCGAGCAGTTGTCCGCCGTTACGCCAGTGATGCCAGTACAGCGGCACGTCGATCGGCGGCCCGGACAGCACATCGACCAGTTCACCACGCGCAAGTTCGCCGCGCACCTGCAGCTCAGGCGCCAGCCCCCAGCCCAGGCCGCTTCGCAACATGCACACGAAGCCCTCCGACGAGGGGCACAAATGGTGAATGAACACCTCGCCGCCACCGACCGCCGACATGTAACGATGCTGCAGCTGATCGTCCGGGCCGAACACCACGGCCGGGACACGCGCCAGATCCGCGGCGTTCGCACCACGCTGAAAATGCCGCTCGATGAACGCCGGGCTGGCCAGCGCCCGATAGCGCATCGCTCCGAGAAACTGGCTGCGCGCGCCAGCCACCGGCCGCTCGGCAGCGCAGACGCAGGCCGCGACCTCGCCCGCGCGCATGCGTTTGAGCCCGACTGCCTGATCTTCCACCACATGATCGAGCAACACCTGGTGCTCGGCACAGAACGGCGCCACCGCACCGGCCCACCAGGTCGCCAGGCTGTCGGCGTTCAGCGCGATACGCAGGCGCTCCGGCAGACGGTTTTCATCGAGCGCCGGAACCTGCCCCTGCAGGTCGCGCTCGAGCAGGCGCACCTGCTGCACATGGTTGAGCAGGCGCTGGCCCAACTCGGTGGGTCTCGGCGGTGTGTCGCGCAGCAATACCGGCTGGCCGACACGCGCCTCGAGCAGCTTGATCCGCTGTGATATCGCCGATTGCGACAGGCCCAGCGCCTGCGCGGCGCGTTCAAAGCCGGCCTGCTCCACAACCGCCGCAAGCGCGGCCAGCAACTTGTAGTCGAACATCATTTTCCCTAATGCTACGTGAGAAAAATTGGTTTCTCTTATAGCTCGTCAATCCGCAGACTCGCCAGCAGAAAACGAACGAGGCGTGCGACATGAGTGCGATCTGGCAGAGCTATATCAACGGACTTCTGGTAGCGGCAGGGCTGATCATGGCAATCGGCGCGCAGAATGCCTTCGTGCTGGCCCAGAGCTTGCGCCGCGAGCATCACCTGCCGGTGGCGGCGCTGTGTATCGTCTGCGACGTCCTGTTGGTCAGCGTCGGGGTGTTCGGGCTGGCCGCGATGCTGGCGAGCAGCCCGCTGTTGCTGGAGATCACCCGCTGGGGCGGTGTGGCCTTTCTGCTCTGGTACGGCACGCTGGCCCTGCGTCGTGCGGCCAGACCGCAGAGCCTGCGCAGCGAAGACGCACAACCGCGCCCGCTACGCGCGGTATTGCTGGCCGCACTGGCGGTGACGCTGCTCAATCCGCATGTCTATCTGGATACCGTGGTACTGATCGGCACCCTTGGCGCGCAGCAGCCCGAGCCCGGGGCTTATACCCTGGGGGCCGCCAGCGCTTCGACTCTGTGGTTTCTCACCCTGGCGCTGGGCGGCGCATGGCTCGCCCCCTGGCTGGCGCGTCCGCTGACCTGGCGGCTGATCGATCTCGGCGTGGCCGCCATGATGTTCGCCATCGCCGCCCAACTGGCATTCGCTGCCTGAACGTCAGCGCGCGGCATTGCACCGCGCACCTTTTCCCACATCGTACGGAACACCACGCCCGACTATGCGGTCCACGCAAGGCGCAGCCAGTGCTTGGCATCCAAGGCGCCGCGCCGCAACCGCTCTGGAACCAATAGTCCATACAGTTGCCGCGTGGTTTTGCCGCAGGTCGGGTGCTATGATCGCTGGCTCGCAGACATGGAGCGGAAGGCTTCAGTCTGTCTGTTCGGCCGACCGTGAACGGCCAGAGATTGCGCAAGCATGTAGCGAGCGAAGGGAACGACAGAGGCAAGAGCAGGACGCGATGCAGCGCCTGCTCACCGGCTACGCCGGCAAACCCCGTACGTCCCTCCGAGCTGGCCGCATCAATCCTCGACACCTGAGTAGGAGATACATCATGGCTTTCGAATTGCCGCCGCTGCCTTACGAAAAGAACGCCCTCGAGCCGCACATGTCCGCCGAGACGCTCGACTACCATCACGACAAGCACCACGCTGCCTACGTGACCAACCTGAACAACCTGATCCCGGGCACCGAGTTCGAAGGCAAGGATCTGGAATCCATCATCAAGACCTCTTCGGGTGGCATCTTCAACAACGCCGCCCAGGTCTGGAACCACACCTTCTTCTGGAACTGCCTGGCGCCGAACGCCGGTGGCCAGCCGACCGGCGCGCTGGCTGATGCCATCAACGCCTCCTTCGGCTCGTTCGACAAGTTCAAGGAAGAGTTCACCAAGACCGCCATCGGCACCTTCGGCTCCGGCTGGGCCTGGCTGGTGAAGAAGTCCGACGGTAGCCTGGGCCTGGCCAGCACCATCGGTGCCGGCAACCCGATGACCGCTGGCGACAAGCCGCTGCTGACCTGCGACGTCTGGGAACATGCCTACTACATCGACTACCGCAACGCTCGTCCGAAGTTCGTCGAGGCGTTCTGGAACCTGGTCAACTGGGACTTCGTCGCGAAGAACTTCGCCGGCTAAGCGCCTCAGCGCCGTACAGAGAATGCCCGCACCCGTGCGGGCATTTTCATTTAAGGCTTCTGCATCACCTGCCGCTATATGCTTTACGGGCCCGTAAAGGCGCGACCCGACGGATGAATTCGGCACACGGCGGGCCTTCGAGGATAATCCGCACTTGCATGCCCTGTTGTATCGCCCGCACATTCGGTGCTACTGGTTTTCCCGGTGATAACTGCCTCTTTGACGATTGCTCAATGACTATCAATACTTACGCAACCGAGCACGTGGCACGGAAAAGGACCTTCACTTGAAGCTGGAATTGCGCAATAGCCTGTCGCGGAAGCTCCTACGTATCGTTCTCCTGTCAGCCCTGGCGGTGGGGCTTGTGCTGAGCTGCGCACAGATCATCTTCGGCGCCTACAAGACCCGCCACCTGATCGAGGCCGACGCCCAACGCATCCTGCGCATGACCCGCGACCCGTCCACCCAGGCGATCTACAGCCTCGACCGGGAGATGGGTGCCCAAGTGATGGAGGGCCTGTTTCAGCACGAGTCGATCCGCATGGCCTCGATCGGTCATCCGGACGAAGGCATGCTGGCGCTGAAGATCCGCCCACCGATCAAACTGCCGACACGCTGGCTGACCGACCCGATCCTCGGCCGCGATCAGCAATTCTCGATTCCCCTGGTCGGTAAACCGCCCTACAACGAATATTACGGCGACCTGCGCATCACCCTGGATACCGCCCAGTACGGCCAGGAATTCATCAGCGACTCGGTGGTGATCTTCATCGTTGGCATACTGCGGGCGCTGACGCTGGGGCTCATTCTCTATCTGATCTACCAATGGCTGCTGACTCGTCCGCTCACCAAGCTCATCGAGCACCTGGCGCAGATCAACCCGGACCGCCCCGGTGCGCACAAGCTGCCGATGATCAAGGGCCACGAAGCCAATGAGCTCGGCCTCTGGGTGGAAACCGCCAACGGCCTGCTCGCCTCCATCGAGCACAACATGCACCTGCGCCAGCAGGCCGAAAGCAGCCTGCAGCGCATGACTCAATATGATTCGCTGACCGGCCTGCCCAACCGCCAGCAGCTGCAGCGGCAGCTCGACCACATCCTCGACGAGGCAAGGCGCCTGCAACGCCGCATCGCGGTGCTCTGCCTGGGCCTCGACGACTTCAAAGGCATCAATGAACAGTACAGTTACCAGGCCGGCGACCATTTGCTCAAGGCGCTGGCCGACCGACTGCGCGACTCGGGCGGCCGGCTCGGCGCACTGGCGCGACTGGGCGGCGACCAGTTCGTCCTGGTGCTCGGCGGCATCGAACAGCCCTACGAAGCCGCCGAGCTGGCGCAGGAGTTGCTCGACGACCTGGAGAATCCGATCGAGCTCAACGGCCATCTGATCCGCCTGCGCGCCACCATCGGCATCACTCTTTACCCCGAAGACGGCGACAGCACCGAGAAGCTCCTGCAGAAGGCGGAGCAGACCATGACCCTGGCCAAGAGCCGCTCGCGCAACCGCTACCAGTTCTATGTCGCCAGTATCGACAGCGAGATGCGTGCACGCCGGGAGCTGGAGAAGGACCTCAGCGAGGCGCTCAAGCGGGATGAGTTCCACCTGGTCTACCAGCCACAGGTGGACTATCAGCAGAACCGCATCATCGGCGTCGAGGCGCTGATCCGCTGGAAGCACCCCCAGGGCAAGCTGGTTCCGCCGGATCTGTTCATTCCACTCGCCGAGCAGAACGGCAGCATCATCGAGATCGGCAGATGGGTACTGGACCAGGCGTGCAGCCAGCTGCGCCATTGGCATGCGCTGGGCTACACCGGCCTGCGCGTGGCGGTGAACCTCTCGACCGTGCAGCTGCGTCACCCGCAGCTGCCGGAGATGATCGGCGAGCTGCTGCAGGCCCATCAGCTGCCAGCCGAAACCCTCGAGTTGGAGGTGACCGAAACCGGACTGATGGAAGACATCGAAGCCGCGGCACACAACCTGCACAGCCTGCGGCGCTCCGGGGCGCTCATCGCCATCGATGACTTCGGCACCGGGTATTCCTCGCTCAGTTATCTCAAGAGCCTGCCGCTGGACAAGATCAAGATCGACAAGAGCTTCGTCCAGGACATCGGCCAGGACGAAGGCGCCACCATCGTTCGGGCAATCATCCAGCTCGGCAAGAGCCTCGGCATGACAGTTATCGCCGAGGGGGTCGAAACCCCGGAGCAGGAGGCCTATCTGATCGCCGAGGGCTGCCAGGAAGGTCAGGGCTACTACTACAGCAAGCCATTGCCTGCGCGCGACCTGGAGTTGCTCCTGCGCCAGTCACAACCCTTCGATCGGGCCGCCAATTCCGAGTTGCGCTAAGCGCAGAAGAAACGGCTTGTGCGAACGGCGGCGCGCTCACCAGGGAGGCCTGCATCCGCTACAAGCCTTGTGAACAAGGGAGGCGAAGTCCGGGCCAACCGCACGCGCTTGTGGGAGCCGAGTGCATCGACGCAGCCGCCGGAGCGGTACGCCTTACCAGCCGTCCACACCCAGCTGTGAGGCCAGCCATAGAGCGCCGGCCAGACACATCAGCACCCCACCCGCGGCCTGCCAGTAGAAGCGTCGAGCAAGGACCTCCTCGCCATGACTGGACAGGACGAACGGCAGCGCCTCCTGCGGACGGCTCAGCTGGTGCCGCTCCGGGACTGCGCTGCGCTGGCGGTGCTGGTCTTCCGCTTCGAGCGTTGCAGCCAGTTGCACCCGGCGCCATTCCTGCTCGTCGAGCACGCCGTCGGCATTACTGTCGAAACGCTGCAACAGACCGGCAAAATCGCCCTTCCAGTGACGGATAACCTCTCGCCGGGCCGCGTCGAGATCAAGCCCCTGGCGCCCACCACCACTGGTGCGAAAGTCGCCGATGGCATACAGCGGTTCACCTTCGTGCAGGCGCTCCTCGGTATAGCGATAGCGCATGCTGCCAGCAAACAGGCTCAGCCAGCCGCTCGGCGCAGTGCCGCGCGGGTGGCGCAGATCGCCGGTCCAGACCCTGCGAAAGGCCGGATGGACCTCCGCACCGCGCGGATCGATCAGGCATTCGCCGGTGGCATCGGCCAGACGCAGCCAGGCATCGCTGACACCTCGCTCGACCACGCGCCAGCTGCTGCGCTTACCGTTGGAGCGGTACTCCTCGATACGGTAGCGCCACCATAGGCACTGCTCACCCGTCAGCGGCGCCACCGGCTGCGGCACCGCCAGTTCGCGCAGGATGCCAACCAGCTCGACATAACCCTGGGCAGCCGAGCGGATGCGCGAGGTAGGCGTGTCGAGCAGATGGCGAGCACGTGCCCACCGCCCAATGCTTAACCCTGCGCCACCGACGGCGAGGGCACCTGCTGCGACAAGGCTGAAGACCTGAGCGAAATCCATTTAGCCAAACAGCGCCTTCAGATTCACATCGGCCTTCTCTGCCTCGCTGAACTGCAGCAGAGCCGCCTCCTTGAAGCCGAACAGACGTGCAAGGATGACGTCGGGAAACTGTTCGATGCGCACGTTGTTCAGATTGACCGCTTCGTTATAAAGCTCGCGCCGATCGGCAATGCCGCTCTCCAGTCCACTGATGCGCTGCTGCAAGTGGCGAAAGCTCTCGTCGGCCTTGAGCTGCGGATAGTTCTCGGCCAGCGCGAATAGCCGCCCGAGCCCAGCGCGCAGCCCGGTCTCGGCCTGCCCCAGTGCACCGACATCACCCTGCTCACGCGCACTGGAAACGGCATTGCGAGCGCTGATCACCTGCTCCAGCGTGCTGCGCTCGTGCTGCATGTACTGCCGACAGGTCTCCACCAGCTTGGGCAGTTCCTCGTGGCGCTGACGCAGCAGCACATCGATGTTGGCCCAGGCCTTACCGACTCCATGTTTGAGGCGGACCAGCCCGTTATAGAGAGTCACCGCATACGCAGCGATAAGGAACAGGATTACCAGCACAGCCACTACGCCAAGGCTCATCGTCGCGTCTCCGGGGATAGATAAGCAAATCGCCAGCATTCTACCGACGGGGGCGGAACGGAATAGAGAGCCCGTGCACGCATTGGCTTTGCACAAAATGAAAATCTTTCGCATTATTAGGCGCTTCCGAGCAGCACTCTGCTTCGTTCACCCGCACGCAAAGGAATCCGCACATGCTACGCACTCCCACCTGGGCAACCGCCAGCCTTCTCGCCGTGGCTATTTCGCTCGCCGGTTGCGGCGAGGACAAGACGCCCACGAACCAGACGGCGGCCCCGCAGGCGACAACCGAGTCAGTGCCTGCCGAACAGGCAAAGACGCTCGACGAAAAAGCCGCCAAGGCCGTCGTGGCTCATTACGCCGACCTGGCGCTGGCCGTGTTCAGCGATGCTCATGCCACCGGCGTGAAGCTGCAGGAAGCGGTCGACAGCCTGCTCGCCAATCCCAGCGAAGAAACGCTACAGGCGGCCCGTGAGGCCTGGCTGGCAGCCCGGGTGCCATACATGCAGACCGAAGTCTTCCGCTTCGGCAACGCGGTGGTGGACGACTGGGAAGGTCAGCTCAACGCCTGGCCGCTCGACGAGGGCCTGATCGACTACGTCGAGGGCGACTATCAGCATGCCCTGGGCAACCCGGGCGCGACGGCGAACATCATCGCCAATCCGGAAGTACAGATCGGCGAAGACAAGATCGATACGAGCGTGATCAACGGTGAGCTGCTGGCCAGCCTCAACGAGCTTGCCGGCTCGGAGGCGAACGTCGCCACCGGTTACCACGCCATCGAATTCCTGCTCTGGGGGCAGGACCTCAACGGTACCGGCCCAGGCGCCGGCCAGCGCCCATATACCGACTACGTCGAGGGCGAAGGCTGCACCGGTGGCAACTGCGACCGCCGTCGGACCTATCTGAAGGCAGCGACCGACCTGCTGGTCAGCGATCTACAGGACATGGTCGAACAGTGGCAGCCGGGCGCCGAGAACTACCGCGCCAGCCTCGAGGCAGAGTCCGCCGAGAATGGCCTGCGCAAGATGCTGTTCGGCATGGGCAGCCTGTCGCTCGGCGAGCTGGCGGGCGAGCGTATGAAGGTCGCACTGGAGGCGAACTCCACCGAGGACGAGCATGACTGCTTCAGCGACAACACGCATAACTCGCATTTCTTCAATGCGCGTGGTATCCGCAACGTCTATCTGGGCGAGTACAAGCGCATCGACGGCACCACGCTGACCGGCCCGTCCCTCGCCTCCCTCGTCCAGGATGCGAGCCCGGAAGTGGACAGCACGCTGAAGACCGACCTGGAGAGCACCGAAGCCAAACTACAGGTGCTGGTGCAGAGCGCTGAGGATGGCGAAGCCTTCGATCAGCTGATCGCGCCGGACAACGCCGAAGGCCAGGAAAAGGTGCGCAACGCCATCGCCGCTCTGGTCAAGCAGACCGCATCGATCGAACAGGCCGCCGCCGCCCTCGGCATCAGCGACCTCAACCCCGATACGGCCGATCACGAGTTCTGATCGCTCAGCCCTGGCGCGACGCTTTGTCGCGCCAGGGCTTTTCCCTTCAGCGTTGCGGGACAGGCCTTCCGCGCAAATGCAAATCCCTCTTATTTCAAGTCGATTAGCCTGCTAAGATTGCGCGGCTTAATTCACCGCTGTGCAGGTATTTCCGATGCGCCCGTTGGTCCGCGGCCTCCTCCCGTTGCTGGTTCTGGTTCTGGCCGCCTGCAACAACGACGAAACTCCCAGTTTCACACAGGCCGAGCCCGGCGAAGCCCTGTCCGCGGGCAATGCCACCGTGATGAAGTTCGACCACAACGCCTTCTCCATGCCCGCTGCGAACCTGGCGCCGATGCGCCGGCTCGACTTCAGTGTCGGCAACAGTTTCTTCCGCAATCCCTGGGTCATCGCGCCGTCCTCCACCACCGCGCGCGACGGACTCGGTCCGCTGTTCAACACCAATGCCTGCCAGAACTGCCATATCAAGGACGGCCGTGGCCATCCGCCCGCGGAAGACGCGGCCAGCGCGGTTTCGATGCTGGTGCGCCTGTCCATCCCGGCGGGTCCCGAGCATGCCGAAGTCGTCCGCGAACGAGGCATCGCCCCGGAGCCCAGCTACGGCGGTCAGCTGCAAGACATGGCGGTGCCCGGAGTCGCACCCGAAGGCAAGGCTCGCCTGCGTTATTCGACCGAGCGGGTACGCTTCGCCGATGGCACCGAGGTGGAACTGCGCAAGCCCGAGGTCGAGCTGAGCGAGCTGGCTTACGGCGAGATGCATCCAGACACCCTTGTGTCGCTGCGCATCGCGCCGCAGATGATTGGTCTCGGCCTGCTCGAAGCCATCCCCGAGCAAGCGCTGCTGGCCAATGCCGACCCGGACGACCGCAACGGTGACGGCATCTCCGGGCGCCCCAATCGGATTTTCGATCAGACTACCCGGGAGACCGTGATGGGTCGCTTCGGCTGGAAGGCCGGGCAACCGAGCCTCAATCAGCAGAACGCCGACGCCTTCTTCAACGACATGGGCTTGTCCACCAGCCTCTTCAGCGGAAACAGCTGCACGGAGCGCCAGACCGATTGCCTGGCGATGCCCCACGGTGGCGAGCCGGAAGTCAGCGACAACATCCTTGCCCAGGTGCTGTTCTACACGCGCAACCTCGGCGTGCCGGCGCGGCGCAACGTCGACGATCCCAAGGTCCTGGCCGGCAAGACGCTGTTCCACCGGGCCGGCTGCCAAAGCTGCCATGTGCCGCAGTTCACCACCGCAGCCGACGCGGCGGAACCGGAGCTGGCCAACCAGCTGATCCGCCCATATACCGACCTGCTGCTACATGACATGGGCGAATGCCTGGCCGACCATCGTCCCGAGTTCGAGGCCAGCGGTCGCGAGTGGCGCACCCCACCGCTCTGGGGCATCGGCCTGACCCAGACGGTCAGCGACCACAGCCAGTTCCTGCATGACGGCCGCGCCCGCAACCTGCTCGAAGCGATACTCTGGCACGGTGGCGAGGCGGAGAAAGCACGCCAGGTCGTGCTCGGCTTCGACCAGCAGGAGCGTGACGCGCTGCTGAGCTTCCTGGAGTCGCTCTGAGTCTCCAGATCTAACATTCAGCCGGGCTTGCGTATCGCTGCAGGCCTGCAAACCGGCTCCGCCAAAGAGGACACCATGATCCGTTCGAATTCCTTGCGCATCGCCAGCGGCGGATTGCTCGCCGCGCTCCTGCTGAGCGCCTGCACCCCGGCCGATCCGCAAGTGGAAACCAGCAAGGCGCTGGCCGATGACGTGCTGCTACCCGCCTACACCCAATGGTCGGAAGTGGATCGTCGCCTCGCGGCGAGCGCCATCGCTTATTGTGCCGACAACCAGACGCTGGAGGAGGCGCGCGAAGCCTTCGTGCACGCCCAGACAGCTTGGGCGGGCCTGCAGCCCCTGCTGATCGGCCCGCTGGGCGAGGGCAATCTGGCCTGGCAGGTCCAGTTCTGGCCGGACAAGAAGAACCTGGTCGCGCGTCAGGTCGGCGCCCTGCTCGAAGCCAAACCCGACCTCAGCCAGGCCGACCTCGACAATGCCAGCGTAGTGGTCCAGGGACTGAGTGCCTACGAATACATCCTGTTCGACCGCAGCATTGATCTGAACGACCAGGCCACTAAGGCCCGGTATTGTCCGCTGCTGGCGGCTATCGGCGAACATCAGCAGAAACTCGCCGCGGGCGTGCTTCAGCGCTGGCAGGACAAGGACGGCATGGCCGACCAGCTGCGCAGCTTTCCCAACGAGCGCTATGCCGAACCGAACGAGGCCATTGCCGAGCTACTGCGGATACAGGTCACCGCCCTCGATGGCCTGAAGAAGAAACTCGGCGCGCCCCTCGGCCGGCAGTCCAAGGGTCATCCGCAGCCCTACCAGGCCGAAGGCTGGCGTAGCGACACGACGCTCGGCAGCATCGAGGCCGCGGTCAAGGGCGCCGAGCGCTTGTGGTCAGGCGCCGAGCAGAACGGGCTGCGCGCGCTGCTGGGCCAAGAGCAGAGCGAACTGGCTGCACGTATCGATGCCAGCTACGGCGAGGTGCTGCAGCAACTGGCGAGCCTGAAGCAGCCGTTCGGCAAGTTGCTCGCCGAGCAAGAGGGTCGAGCACAACTCGACGAGCTGTACGCGCGAATCGACCGTCTGCACCGCCTGCATCAGCTGGAGCTGGCCCGCGCGCTAGGTGTGCAGATCGGCTTCAACGCTCACGACGGAGACTGAACATGAAGCGTCGAACCCTGCTCGGCCTCGGTGGTGCCATGCTGGCCGCCGGCGGAATTGCCGGCTGGACGCTGACGCGTAACGGCGGGCAACCGGTGCTGCTCTCGGCCCGTGATGGCAATGACGGCCAGCACTACGCCGTCGGCTATCGGCTCGATGGCAGTCAGGTGTTCGCCACCCCGGTCGCCGAACGCTGCCACGACGTCTATCCGCACCCCTACCTGCCGCTGGCGGTCTTCGTCGGCCGCCGCCCGAGCCGCGAGAGCTACCTGATCGACTCTCGCGACGGGCAGCTCTTGCAGGTGCTGGTCTCGCCGAAGGATCGCCATTTCTACGGCCACGGCGTGTTCCATCGCGACGGCGAATGGTTCTACGCCACCGAGAACGACACCGCCGACCCAGGCCGCGGAGTACTCGGCGTCTACCGCCTGGACGGCCGGCAACTCGTGCGGGTCGGCGAACATGCCACCCATGGCATCGGCCCGCACCAACTATTGTGGATGCCCGACCACGAAACCTTGGTCATCGCCAACGGCGGCATCCGCACCGAGGCCGACAGCCGCGAGATGATGAATCTCGACGCCATGGAGCCGAGCCTGGTGCTGCTGCGCCGCGATGGCAGCCTGGTGAGCAAGGAACAGTTGCCCGAGCAGATGAACAGCGTGCGTCACCTCGCGGTTGCGGCGGACGGCACCATCGTCAGCGGCCAGCAGTACGAAGGCGACGCCATGGACCGCGTCCCGCTGCTGGCGATCAAGCGTCCGGGTCAGCCGTTCCAGCATTTTCCTCTCGGCGAGGCGCAGCGGCAGAGCATGAACCAGTACACCGCGAGCCTGGCCATTCACGATGAACTACGCCTGCTGGCCGTAACCGCACCGCGTGGCAACAAGGTGTTCTTCTGGGACCTGGACTCCGCAGAGCTGCGCCAGGAGACCCATTTGCCCGACTGCGCGGGTGTCGCCGCAGTCACCGAAGGCTTCGTCGTCAGCTCCGGACAGGGCCGCTGCCGGCTGTTCGACTGCCGGGGCGCGCATATCGTCAGCAGCCACCTGAAAATGCCGGCCGGGCTCTGGGACAACCATTTGCGCATCGTTTAGCTCAAGAAAAACGTCAGCCGGCCGATGATGCTGGGCAACGGCAGGGATGCTCATTGACGTTTTCTCAAATGACGAGACCTTGCCCATGCTCCAAAAATCCCTGCGCGCGCAGATCCTCGCGCTGATCGGCGGCAGCTTGCTGCTGACCCTCCTCATCGCCCTAGCCTGCATTCGCCTGCTCAGCAACAACATCGACCACTTCCAGACGCTGCTCGACGGCCCGCTGACCGAAGTGCAGCTGATCGACGAGGCCAACCTCGAGTTCAAGGTGCAGGTCCAGGAATGGAAGAACGTACTGCTGCGCGGCAAACAGCCCGAGCAGCGCAACCGCTACTGGAGCCAGTTCGAGGCCCAGGAAGCCAAGGTACAGAAGATTCTCGGCGACCTGCTGGTATTGAGCGCCGACGAGCCGGAGTTGGCCAAGCAGATCGAGAGCCTGCGCAACGAGCACCGCACTCTCGGCGCTGCCTATCGCAAGGGCCTGGATGCCTACATTGCCGCCGACAGCGACCCGCTCACCGGGGACGCCGCGGTCGCCGGTATCGACCGGGCGACCAGCGCTCAGCTGAGCGAGCTGGTCGAACAGCTGGGAGACGCCGCCGCGCAGCGCTCGGAGACCATCCGTGCCGACGCACAGAGCACCGCATCCTTCGGCCCGATCATCATGATCCTCGCCAGTGTGGTGGTGGCGCTGTTCAGCCTGTGGCTGGTCAATCGCCGGATCATCGAACCGATTCGCAACCTGATCGAGCACATCGCGCGCCTCAGCCAGGGCAAGTTCGCCGACCGCGTGGATGCCAGCCGCAGCGACGAACTGGGCCGCCTCGCCGCCGCCGCCAACGTGCTGCGCGACTTCCTCGCCGATACCTTCACCCGCCTGCAACAGAGCACCTCGAATCTGGACAGTGCCAGCGGCGAGCTGAACGCCATCGCCAGGCTAATGGCCGAAGGCGCCCGTGAGCAGTTCTCGCGCACCGATCAGGTCGCCACGGCGATGCACGAGATGTCCGCGACTGCTCAGGAAGTCTCGCGGCATGCTGCCGAAGCCGCGCAGGCTGCCGACGACGCTGACCATTCCGCCCAACAGGGTGAAGAGGTGATGCGCGGCACGATCGCCACGATCACCGACATGAGCAACGAGATCGCCAGCACGGCAGACGTCATCCGCCGCCTGGAGGGTGACAGCAGGCGCATCGGCAAGGTGCTGGAAGTGATCCGCGGGATCGCCGACCAGACCAACCTGCTCGCGCTCAATGCCGCCATCGAGGCCGCTCGCGCGGGCGACGCCGGCCGCGGCTTTGCCGTGGTCGCCGACGAGGTGCGCACCCTGGCCCAGCGCACCGCCGAGTCCACTGCCGAGATTCACCAGATCATCGACACCGTGCAGACCGGCGCGAGCAATGCGGTACGCGCCATCGAAAGCGGTCAGGCGCGCAGCGAACAGGGCGTCGGCCAGGTGACCGAGGCCGGTCAGATGCTGCAGCGCATCACGGAAGCGGTCGAGGCGATTCGTGACATGAACCGCCAGATCGCCACGGCCGCCGAGGAACAGACCGCGGTGGCCGAAGACATTTCACGCAACATCACCGAGATCACCTCGATCGCCACCATCAACCAGCAGAACGTCGAGCGCACCGAAACCGCCAGCCAGAACCTGCATGGGCTGTCGGCGCAACTTACCGAAGTCACCCAGCGCCTCGCCGGCTGATGATCAGCGGGCGCGCCGACAGTCTGTCGCCCGCCCCGCACCTGCGCGGCTTTCCGGCCGTTCTCCCCCTTTACTTGGCCTCGATTCGGGGCTAAGTTCCTCCCTCCCCGGTCCAGCTGCGCCATCGCCAGCATCGCCCATCGCGACGATGACCGGACCGTTCGAACGGCTGCCTCGATCACGGCAGTAGACAGCCGGCTCACATCTCCAAGGAAATCGGAAAATGTTGCGCCGCATGCTGTTCATGCTGGGCGCGGTGGTCGTCGTCGTTGCGATCCTCGCCGCCTTCAAGTTCAACTCGATCTACCAACAGATTCAGCAGTTCCAGGCGCCCAAGCCGGCGATCAACGTCGAGGCGGAGGTCGCCCGGCGCATGGACTGGCAGAGCCGCCTGCCGGCGATCGGTACGCTCAAGGCATCGCAGGGCATCGACCTCAGCGTCGAGATCGCTGGCACCATCAGCGACGTGCAGTTCCAGTCCGGCGAGAAAGTCAGCAAGGGCCAGGCCATCGTGCTGCTGGACAGTGAAGTGGAGCAGGCCAGCCTGGCCAGCGCCGAGGCCGACCTGAACCTGTCCCGCCTGGAGTTCCAGCGCGCCCGCAGCCTGCTCGACCGCCAGGCCATTTCCCGCAGCGAGTACGACCGGCTCAATGCCCAGTCGCAGAAGGCCGAGGCCAGCGTCGCCCAGTTGCGCGCCAGCCTGGCGAAGAAGCGTGTGCTCGCGCCCTTCTCCGGCACCATCGGCATCCGCCAGGTGGATGTCGGCGACTACCTCGCCGCCGGTACGCCGATCGCCACGCTTCAGGACCTGTCCACGCTGTACGTCGACTTCTTCCTGGCCGAACAGCATGTGCCGCTGCTGGCACTCGGGCAGAAAGTGCAGCTGCGCGTGGCGGCCTACCCGAACGAGCGTTTCGAAGGCGAAATCACCGCGCTGAACCCGAAGGTGGAAACCACAACGCGCAACGTGCAGGTGCGCGCTGAACTGGCCAACCCCGACGGCCGCCTGCTGCCCGGCATGTTCGCCGACCTGCAGGTGCTGCTACCGACCGAAACCGCGCAAGTGGTGGTGCCGGAAACCGCCATCACCTACACCCTGTACGGCAACTCGGTACTGCTGGTGACCGAAGGCACGCCGCCGGAGGGGGTCAGCAGCGACGAGCCGTACCTGGTGGTCGAGCGCCGCTTCGTCACCACTGGCGAGCGTCGCGACGGCCTGGTGGTCATTCTCGACGGCCTGGAAGGCGGCGAACAGGTGATCACTGCCGGCCAGCTCAAGCTCGACAGCGGCACCCATGTCGCTATCGCCGAGAGCCGCACGCTCAAGCTGGACGGCGCCGAGCCGGCGTCCGAATAAGCGGCCTGCCGCTCCGGCGGTAGCGCCACATCGAACAGTTCCAGGGACTTGCCCATGGCCTTCACCGATCCCTTCATCCGCCGCCCGGTACTGGCGAGCGTCATCAGCCTGCTGATCGTGCTGCTCGGCATTCAGGCCTTCAACAGCCTGACCATTCGCCAGTACCCGCAGATGGAAAGCGCGCTGATCACGGTGACCACCGCCTACCCCGGCGCCAACGCCGAAACCATTCAGGGCTACATCACCCAGCCGCTGCAGCAGAGTCTGGCCAGCGCCGAAGGGGTGGACTACATGACCTCGGTCAGCCAGCAGAACGCCTCGGTGATCTCGGTCTACGCGCGCATCGGTGCCGACACCGATCGCCTCTACACCGAGCTGCTCAGCCAGGCCAACTCGGTGAAGAACCAGCTGCCGCAGGACGCCGAGGACCCGGTGCTGAACAAGCAGGCGGCCGACTCCACCGCGCTGATGTACATCAGCTTCTACAGCGACCAGCTGAGCAACCCGCAGATCACCGACTACCTGTCGCGGGTCATCCAGCCCAAGCTGGCGACGCTGCCTGGCATGGCCGAGGCGGAGATCCTCGGCAACCAGGTGTTCGCCATGCGCCTCTGGCTCGACCCGGTGAAACTGGCAGCCTACGGGGTCTCCGCGGGCGACGTGAACGAGGCGGTGCGCAAGTACAACTTCCTCTCGGCGGCCGGCGAAGTGAAAGGCCAGTACGTGGTCACCAGCATCAACGCCGACACCGAGCTGAAGACACCGGAAGCATTCGCCGCCATCCCGCTCAAGACCCAGGGCGACAGCCGCGTCCTGCTGGGCGACGTGGCACGGGTGGAGATGGGCGCCGAAAGCTACAACTCGATCAGCTCGTTCGACGGCATCCCGTCGGTCTATATCGGTATCAAGGGCACGCCCAGCGCCAACCCGCTGGACGTGATCAAGGAAGTGCGCGCAGTCATGCCGCAGATCGAGGCGCAACTGCCGCCGGGCCTGAAGGCGACCATTGCCTACGACGCCACCGAGTTCATCCAGGCCTCCATCGACGAGGTGGTAAAGACCCTGGCCGAAGCCGCGGTGATCGTGATCGTCGTGGTCTTCCTGTTCCTCGGCTCACTGCGCACGGTGCTGATCCCGGTGGTAACCATCCCGCTGTCGATGATCGGCGTGCTGTTCTTCATGCAGACGATGGGTTACTCGATCAACCTGCTGACGCTGCTGGCCATGGTATTGGCGATCGGCCTGGTGGTGGACGATGCCATCGTCGTGGTGGAGAACATCCACCGGCACATCGAGCAGGGCAAATCGCCGTTCCAGGCGGCGCTCGACGGCGCCCGGGAGATCGCCATGCCGGTGGTCTCGATGACCATCACCCTGGCCGCGGTCTATGCCCCCATCGGCTTCCTGCAGGGGCTGACCGGTGCGCTGTTCCAGGAGTTCGCCCTCACCCTGGCCGGCGCCGTGCTGATCTCCGGCGTGGTGGCGCTGACGCTGTCGCCGATGATGTGCTCGAAGCTGCTGCGCCACGAAGAGAACCCCAGCGGCTTCGCCCATCGCCTGGACGAGCTGTTCGAGCGCCTCAAGCAGCGCTACCAGCGCGCCCTGCACGGCACCCTGAACACCCGCCCGGTGGTGCTGGTGTTCGCCGTGCTGGTGCTGGCGCTGATTCCGGTGCTGCTGATGTTCACCGAGAGCGAACTGGCGCCGGAGGAGGACCAGGGCATCGTGTTCATGATGGCCAGCGCACCGAAGACCGCCAACCTGGACTACCTGAACGCCTACACCGACCAGTTCCTGGAGATTTTCCAGAGCTTCCCGGAGTACTACTCCTGGTTCCAGATCAACGGCTTCGACGGCGTGCAGAGCGGCATCGGCGGCTTCCTGCTCAAGCCCTGGGACGAGCGCGAGCGCTCGCAGATGGAAATCCTCCCCGAGGTCCAGGCCAAGCTGGATCGCCTGCCCGGCCTGCAGATCTTCGGTTTCAATCTGCCTTCGCTGCCGGGCACCGGCGAAGGCCTGCCCTTCCAGTTCGTGATCAACACCGCCAACGACTACGAGACGCTGTTGCAGGTGACCGAGCGCATCCGCAAACGCGCCGAGGAGTCCGGCAAGTTCGCCTTCCTCGACGTGGATCTCGCCTTCGACAAGCCAGAGATCGTGGTCGATATCGACCGCGAGAAAGCCGCGCAGATGGGTGTTTCCATGGAAGACCTGGGTCTGACCCTGAGCACCCTGCTTGGCGAAGGCGAGATCAACCGTTTCACCATCGAAGGCCGCAGCTACAAGGTCATCGCCCAGGTCGAGCGCGCCTACCGCGACAACCCCGGCTGGCTGAGCAACTATTACGTACGCAACCAGCAGGGCCAGATGCTGCCGCTCTCGACCTTGATCAAGGTACGCGACCGCGCCCGCCCGACCCAGCTCAAGCAGTTCCAGCAACTCAATGCCGCGATGATCCAGGGCTTCCCCATCGTCAGCATGGGCGAGGCGATCGAGACGCTGCAGGGGATCGCCCGCGAGGAAGCGCCGGAGGGCTTCAGCTTCGATTACGCAGGCGCTTCGCGCCAGTACATTCAGGAAGGCAATGCGCTGTACCTGACCTTTGCCCTGGCACTGGCGGTGATCTTCCTGGTGCTGGCCGCGCAGTTCGAGAGCTTCCGCGATCCGCTGGTGATCCTGGTCACCGTACCGCTTTCGGTGTGCGGGGCGCTGGTGCCGCTGTTCCTCGGCCTGTCGAGCATGAACATCTATACCCAGGTAGGCCTGGTGACGCTGATCGGCCTGATCAGCAAGCACGGCATCATGATCGTCGAGTTCGCCAATCAGCTGCGCCGTGAGCGCGGCCTGAGCCGCCGTGAAGCGGTGGAGGAAGCGGCAGCGATTCGCCTGCGACCGGTGCTGATGACCACCGCGGCGACTGTGTTCGGCATGGTGCCGCTGATCATCGCCAGTGGGGCCGGTGCGGTCAGCCGATTCGACATCGGCCTGGTGATCGCCACCGGCATGTCGGTCGGCACGCTGTTCACCCTGTTCGTGCTGCCTGCCGTCTATGAACTGCTGGCCAGGCCGGACAAGGCACCGCAGCCGGCCGCCGCGCCCGGCATCGCCTGACGCCAGAGGCGTTAGCGCATGCCTTGTGACAGGCCGTAGAGAAGCAAGAGCAGATCCTGATCGGGACGCGCCGCCTCGAAGCGGGATCTGCCGTCTGGCGGCAACGGGCAATAGCTGCGGCTTTCGCTGCTCTGCACCAGTGTCGCTCCGGGCTCATTCCATGCCGCTACGCAAAGCGTGGTCACTCCGAGCGCGCCGATGAGGAACAATCCTCGAGCGATTTCCAGCTTCATGGCGTAAACCCTTGATTAGGCGGTGGTTAACTGACCGTAGCCCAGCTAGCTAATTCCTGCGTTGTTTTTGACGAACGGTCGAGGATGCACTGAACGGCACGCAAAAAAAACCCCGCACGAGGCGGGGTTCTTTTTTATGGTGCCAAGAGGCCGGTCGGCTTACATCATGCCGCCCATGCCACCCATGCCGCCCATGTCCGGCATAGCCGGGGCCGGCTTGTCTTCTACCACTTCGGCAACCATGGCTTCGGTGGTGACCATCAGACCGCCGATGGAGGCAGCAGCCTGCAGCGCGGAACGGGTGACCTTGGCGGGATCGAGGATACCCATCTCGATCATGTCGCCATAGGTGTCGGATGCAGCGTTGAAGCCGTAGTTGCCCGAACCCTGCTTGACCTTGTCGACCACCACGCTCGGCTCGCCACCGGCGTTGGAGACGATCTGGCGCAGCGGCGCTTCGACAGCGCGACGCAGCAGCGCGATACCGACGTTCTGGTCTTCGTTGTCGCCCTTGAGCTCGGAGATGGCCTGCAGAGCGCGTACCAGAGCCACGCCACCGCCAGGCACCACGCCTTCTTCGACGGCTGCACGGGTGGCGTGCAGGGCGTCTTCGACACGGGCCTTCTTCTCTTTCATCTCGACTTCGGTACCGGCACCGACCTTGATCACGGCAACACCGCCGGCCAGCTTGGCCAGACGCTCTTGCAGCTTCTCTTTGTCGTAGTCGGAGGTGGTGTCTTCGACCTGCTTGCGGATTTGCGCAACGCGGGCTTCGATATCAGCCTGGGCGCCAGCGCCGTCGATGATGGTGGTGTTTTCCTTGTTCAGCACGACGCGCTTGGCGTTACCCAGGTGCTCCAGGGTAGCGGTCTCCAGGCTCAGGCCGACTTCTTCGGAAATCACGGTACCGCCAGTCAGGATGGCGATGTCCTGCAGCATGGCCTTGCGGCGGTCGCCGAAGCCAGGCGCCTTGACAGCCGCGACCTTGACGATGCCGCGCATGTTGTTGACGACCAGGGTCGCCAGCGCTTCGCCTTCGACGTCCTCGGCCACGATCAGCAGCGGACGACCGGCCTTGGCGACACCTTCCAGCACCGGCAGCAGTTCGCGGATGTTGGAGATCTTCTTGTCGACCAGCAGCAACAGCGGGTTGTCCAGTTCGGCCACCATGGTGTCCGGCTTGTTGATGAAGTACGGCGACAGGTAGCCGCGGTCGAACTGCATGCCCTCGACGACGGACAGTTCGTTCTCGAAGCCCGAACCTTCCTCGACGGTGATCACGCCTTCCTTGCCCACGCGCTCCATGGCCTCGGCGATGATCTGGCCGATGGACTCGTCGGAGTTGGCGGAGATGGTGCCGACCTGGGCGATGGCCTTGGAGTCGGTGCACGGCTTGGCCAGTTGCTTGAGCTCGGCGACGATGGCGATGGTCGCCTTGTCGATGCCGCGCTTCAGATCCATCGGGTTCATGCCGGCAGCGACGGCCTTCAGGCCTTCGTTGACGATGGCCTGGGCCAGAACGGTGGCGGTGGTGGTGCCGTCACCGGCCTCGTCGTTGGCCTTGGAGGCAACGTCCTTGACCAGCTGAGCGCCCATGTTCTCGAAGCGATCCTTCAGCTCGATTTCCTTGGCAACGGAAACGCCGTCCTTGGTGATGGTCGGAGCGCCAAAGCTCTTTTCCAGCACCACGTTGCGGCCTTTCGGGCCGAGGGTCGCTTTCACCGCATCAGCCAGGACGTTCACGCCGACCAGCATCTTCTTGCGTGCGGAATCGCCGAATTTGACTTCTTTAGCAGCCATGTTGATTGATCCTCAATTCTTGAATTATCGATGGAGATTCGCGGGTGATCAGGCTTCGATGACAGCGAGGATTTCGTTCTCGCTCATCACCAGCAGGTCTTCGCCGTCGACCTTGACGGTATTGCTGCCGGAGTACGGGCCGAACACCACCTTGTCGCCGACCTTAACGGCCGGAGCGCGCACTTCGCCGTTGTCCAGCACACGTCCGGTACCGACAGCAACGACTTCGCCACGGTTCGGCTTCTCGGCAGCGGAGCCCGGCAGGACGATGCCGCCTGCGGTCTTGGTTTCTTCTTCGCTGCGACGAATCACGACGCGGTCATGCAGAGGACGAAGCTTCATTGTCGATCTCTCCTAGTAGAGTGGTTCCATGCCGATGACCCTTCATCGGCGGGTTGGGCAAATCCGGCGGTGCCGGTTGCGGCCCGCAACGCGAGCCGCAGAAGACGGACTGTCGAACACGACAGCGACCTTGCGGTGTCCGCTACATGCGGGCGTTGAAGAGCATTTCAAGGGGCGCGGATGAAATTTTCATGGCTACAAATGCAAACCGGCATGCCTGCTGGCATGCCGGTCTTCGAGCGAGCGGATCATTTGTCCTGATCGCGCCGCTCCCATTCGCCTTCGATCACGTTCGGCCGCTGCGGGTTGGACCGCGCCTGCAAGTCATCGGCAAAGGCGCGCTGGCGGCGCACCTGCGCCTCCATGCGCCGGTTGATCTGACGGAAGAGGAAGTTGCGGGTCGGCGGGAACAGCACGATCAGCGCCAGCACGTCGCTGATGAAGCCCGGCAGGAACAGCAGGCCGCCGCCGATAGCCATCATCAGGCCCTGCAGCATCTCGCGCTCGGGTAGCTCGCCGCGCGCCAGGCGCTCGCGGGCACGCCAGGCGGTGGCGAAACCGGCCAGACGCAGCAGCAGGACACCGGCGATGCCACTGAGCACCAGCAGCAAGATGGTAGCCAGCGCGCCGATGGAGCTGCCGACCTTGATCAGCACGAACAGCTCGGCCAGCGGAAACAACAGAAACAGCACAAAGAAGATTCGCATCGATGGTCCTTGGCGGAAGATCAGCTTCCAGTCCTCTGTAGATGGCGGCATCCCGGGTCTAATTCAACCCGGGTGAAAAAAGCCCTGTAACCGGATTATGCGCAGCGCCGCTGAAGCCAAGCTGAATCGAATCAGCGACGCGCCATCGCCACCAACGCCTGCCGCACCGCCCCGGGCGTCGCGCAGGGTTCGGGGAAGGCTAGCCAATGCAGCGCCTGGCCGATGCGCAGGTGGAAGCCTTCGCTGTCGATGCCGGTCATCCGCGCCGCGGATTCGCGCGGCAGCCCGGCCTGTTCGACATAGTGCGCGATGGCCGCGGCATGATCGTCATTCATGTGCTCGACCATGCCCCGCTCCACCTCGCCGTTCTCCGCCGCGAAGGGGTTGGCCAAGGCGACCTGATCCAGCCAGTGGATCGCACCGAAACCGCCAATGTAGCGCCAGCGCACCGGTTCCAGCACCCAGAAGTCGAAGTCGTGTACGCGGTGGTAATCCTGCGATTCGGGGAAGTAGCTGTAATAACGCTGGGCAGCCGCCTCGACCGTCGCCGCGTCGTCGAGCTGGCGGGCCTCGGCCAGCAGCGTGAGCCGACCCGCCGCCTGCACGTCCTCGGCGGCGCGATCGCCGACCAGCAACGAGCAGCGCCCGTCGGCCTTGAGATTGCGGGTGTGCTGGGCGATCCGGCTGATGAGGATCAGCGGCCAGCCATTGGCGTCCAGGCAGTACGGCACGACCGAGCCGAACGGAAAGCCGGGCATGGCCTGGGAATGGGTGGAGAGCACGCCGCGGTATTCCTTGAGCAGGAGTTTTCGGGCATGCTTGCGGGCTTCGGCGCTCACCTGTGGCTCCTCGAGACGGGTCCGGGACGACGGAGCGCCCAGCATAACGATTTCCCTGGCGGGCGTCGTTCCCGCCTTACAAGGACAACAGGAGACGCGCATGCAACTGCAAGACAAGGTCATCATCGTCACCGGCGGTGGCCAGGGCCTCGGCCGGGCCATGGCCGAGTACCTGGCGAGCAAGGGCGCGCGACTGGCGCTGGTGGACCTCAACCAGGAGCGTCTGGACGAGGCCGTCGCCGCCTGCAAGGCCGCCGGCGGCGAGGCACGCGCCTATTTGTGCAATGTCGCCAACGAAGAGCAGGTCAGCGACATGGTCACGCGCGCGGCCGAAGACTTCGGCGGCCTGCATGGCCTGGTGAACAATGCCGGCATTCTGCGCGACGGCCTGCTGCTCAAGGTCAAGGACGGCGAGATCAGCAAGATGAGCCTGGCGCAGTGGCAGGCGGTGATCGACGTCAACCTCACCGGCGTGTTCCTCTGCACCCGCGAAGTCGCGGCGAAGATGGTCGAATTGAAGAGCGAAGGCGCGATCATCAACATCTCGTCGATCTCCCGCGCCGGCAACATGGGCCAGACTAACTACTCCGCGGCCAAGGCCGGCGTGGCCTCGGCCACCGTGGTCTGGGCCAAGGAGCTGGCGCGCTACGGCATTCGCGTGGCAGGCGTGGCGCCCGGCTTCATCGAGACCGAGATGGTCGCCAGCATGAAGCCCGAAGCCCTGGAGAAAATGACGTCCGGCATTCCGCTCAAGCGCATGGGCAGGCCGGCGGAGATCGCCCACTCGGTGGCGTACATCTTCGAGAACGACTATTACACCGGCCGCATCCTCGAACTGGACGGCGGGCTGCGTCTCTGATCGGGGCGTCAGGGCCAAAGAAGAAAGGCAGCCAGATGGCTGCCTTTCTTATATATGCACACCGGATCGATAAGGCTTACCAGCCCACGCCGAAACCGATGCTGTAGCGGGTCAAGTCGAGATCGTTGTCGGCACCGCTGATGATGTCCTTCTCTGCCTTCATGTTCAGCGAAGCCCAGTCGGTCACCTTGTAACGCAGGCCGACCTCGGCATCGAGCGCGTAATCGGCCACGTTCTCCAGCGGCTTGCCGAGTTCGCCGGTACTGAACAGCTCGAAGGTCTTGCCCACCAGGTAGCGGTTGTAGTCCCACTTCATCACCGCCAGGTAGAAGTTCTCCTTTTCGCCGTCGGCAAACTCGTAGTCGCTACGGTTGATCAGCCCTGCCAGGGAGAAGGCGCCCAGCTCGTTGTCCCAGAACTGGTAACCGGGACCGGTACCGATGGTGCGCTGACGGCGCACGTCCTCGATCTGGTCGCGCTTGTAGCTCAACCGCCCCTGCCAGAACCAGTGCTGATCGAGGAAGCGGTCCAGCGCGTACTCGGCATCCCAGTTGTCGGTGACCGTCACGCCGTCGCGGTACTCGCGGTTGTAGTTGCCGGTGCCGTTGTGGCGCCACAGCCCGTGCCGCGCCTTGGTGTCGAAGGAGACGTCATAGTCATCCGTATCGGTTTCGGCACGCTTGTAGTCCATCGCCACATCGACGTTGCCGCTCCAGGTGAAATCCTGAATCAGCGGTTTGGGATGGATGATCTGGGTGATGCTCGCCAGCTCCACCGTGCGCGGCGCGGCACCGTTGGCGATGACGACCTTGCCCTCGTCGGCTGCCTGCAGGGACTGAGCGACCTCGCCGGTCACGTCGTCCTGCTTGATCAGCAGTTTCTGGTCGCTTTCCAGCGTGGCGATCTTGCTCCACTTCAGCGGAATCGAACCGCCATACTCGGTTTCGATGAGCAGCTTGCCGCCGTCGAGCACACTGATCTTGCCGGTCAGGCGATCGCCGTTCTTCAGCCATACGGTGTCGGCGAACGATGGCAGAGCAAGAGCGGAGAGGGTCACGCAAAGCAGGGTTCTGGGGAACATACGGGTATTGAAATCAGGTCTGGGTCGGTTGAAAGGCTGGCATTATCCCTATGCGTCTAACCACAGCAAGCACAGACCGCCGAACGGAACCCGAGTTCTCCGGCCCGTCGATTTACCTCCCCGGAAGCCCCAGCATGAATGACCACGCACCGCTGCTGCCGCCCTCCGCCGACGCTGAAACGCGCCGAGCTGCCGTCTATCTAGTGATGTCGCAAATCCCGCCCGGCAAGGTGGTGAGTTATGGCGAGCTGGCCGCCATGGCGGGGCTCGGCCGGGCTGCACGTTGGGTCGGCCGGCTGATGTCGCAGCTGCCCGAGGACACCACACTCCCCTGGCATCGAGTGATTGCCGCCGGCGGCCGCCTCAGCCTGCCAGCCGGAACAGCAGCAGGTCACGAACAGCGGATGCGCCTGCGGGCAGAGGGCCTGACCATCGTCAACGACCGAGTGGACATGCGTCGGCATGGCTGGCATTCGACGGAGCACAGCGGTTAGAGTGCGCCCTTCGTCCAATCCGTGCAGAACCTCGATGTATGTCCCGTGAAACCTGGCGCGATGCGCTAGCCGCCTACGCCAGCCCCGCTACGCTAGCCCTGCTGTTGCTGGGTTTCGCTGCGGGTCTTCCCGCCGTTCTGGTGTTCTCCACACTGTCGGTCTGGCTGCGCGAAGCGGGCGTCTCGCGGGAAACCATCGGCTTCGCCAGCTGGATCAGCCTGGCCTACGCCTTCAAGTGGGTGTGGTCGCCGATGCTAGACCAATGGCGGCTGCCCTGGATCGGCGCATTGGGCCGACGCCGCTCGTGGCTGGTGCTGTCGCAGGCATTGATCGCCCTCGGCCTGATCGGCATGGCTTTGTGCAACCCGCAGCACAACCTGGCGATGCTCATCGCCCTGGCGGTGGTCGTGGCATTCTCGTCGGCCACCCAGGACATCGCCATCGACGCCTATCGCCTGGAGATCGTCGAGGACAAGCTGCAGGCGACCCTCGCCGCCAGTTACATGACCGGCTATCGCATCGCCATGCTGCTCGCCAGCGCCGGCGCCCTCTTCCTCGCCGAATGGCTGGGCTCGAGCAGCCTCGACTACAACCAGGCGGCCTGGACCACGACCTATTTCGTCTTCGCGCTGCTGATCCTGCCCGGTCTGATCACCAGTCTGGTGATCCGCGAGCCGGACGTAGCCGCGCCACTGCCTAACGAGCCCTCGCGCTACACCTTCAATCATCAGCTGGCCGCGGTCGGCCTGCTGCTGGTGCTGCTGGTCTCGGTGCCGGCGATGATCAATGCGCTGATCGCCCAGGCCTGGCCGCGCGCCACGCTGTACGCACTGTTCATCCTCGGCAGCGTATCGCCGGTGGGCCGGGCGCTGTTCGTCCCGGTACGGCATATCTTCAGTCAAGCCAAGCAACGCCAGCGACCGGTGCGCTTCGACTTCGCCCACCAGGCCGTGTCGGTAATCGTGCTGATCATCCTGATGGTTTCCACTACCGGCATGTTCCAGTCCTACTGGGGCGGCTACTGGCCGCGCGGCACCATGTATCTGCTGATCTGCTGGGGCTGCCTGTCGGCCCCAGGACGCATCCTGATGGGGCCGGTGCTGACGCCGATCACCGATTTCATCGTGCGCTACCGCTGGCAGGCGCTGCTGCTATTGGGGCTGATCGCCACCTATCGCATGTCGGATACGGTGATGGGCGTGATGGCCAACGTGTTCTACATCGATCAGGGTTTTTCCAAGGACGAGATCGCCAGCGTAAGCAAGCTGTTCGGGCTGGTGATGACGCTGCTGGGAGCGGCCTTCGGCGGTTTGCTGATCGTGCGTTTCAGCATCCTGCCGATCCTGTTCATCGGTGGCGTCGCCTCCGCGGCGACCAACCTGATGTTCATGCTACTGGTGGAGATGGGCGCGAACCTGAACATGTTGATCGTCACCATCTCCTGCGACAACTTCAGCGGCGGCCTCGCCTCCACCGCGTTCGTCGCCTACCTGTCGAGCCTGACCAACCTGAAGTTCTCGGCGACCCAGTACGCGCTGCTCAGCTCGCTGATGCTGCTGCTTCCGCGCCTGCTCGGTGGGTATTCCGGCGTCATGGTGGAGCACCTGGGTTACAGCAACTTCTTCCTTGTCACCGCCCTGCTCGGCATACCGACACTGGTATTGATCGCCTGGCAATGGAGCCGAGATCGCCAGCAACCCGGCGACGCGCAGCGCGAAGCAGCCTCGGAACAGTCCTGAGGCGACCAGCAGAAACGACGAAGCCGGCAGATGCCGGCTTCGCTTCGTTCAGGCAAGGCTTCAGCTCTGGACCAGGTGCACCACGCGCTGCGGAAACGGAATGCCGATCCCAGCAGCGTCGAAACGCTCCTTTACCAGTTCGGTGAAACCGAAGGTCACCGGCCAGAAATCGCCGGTCGCGACCCACACCCGCAACGACAGATTGACCGAGCTGTCACCCAACCCGGTGACGAACACCACCGGCTCGGGATCGCGCAGAACACGCTCATCCTGCGCGATTTCCAGCAGGATCTGCCGTGCCAGCTTGATGTCCGCGCCGTAGTCGATACCGACGTTGATATCGGCACGGCGCCGCGGCTCGCGGGAGTAGTTGGTGATATGCCCGTTGGATAGAGCACCGTTGGGCACCACGATGGTCTTGTTGTCGGCGGACTTGAGCACCGTATGGAAGATCTGAATCGAATCGACGGTGCCTGCTACGCCCTGGGCTTCAATCCACTCGCCGACCCGAATCGGGCGGAACAGCAGGATCAGCACGCCGCCGGCGAAGTTCGCCAAGCTGCCCTGCAGGGCCAGACCGATGGCCAGGCCGGCAGCACCGATCACGGCGATGAACGAAGTGGTTTCCACCCCGATCATCGAGGCCACACTGACCAGCAACAATACCTTGAGGATGATACCGGCCAGGCTGCCGATGAAACCGTGCAGGGTCGGATCCACCTTGCGCCGCTGCAACAGAGCGCTGACCTTGGCGGTCAGCGTATTGATCAGCCACCAACCGAATAGAAAGGTCAGCAATGCCAGCGTCACCTGGGCGCCGTATTGCAGAACGACCGGCAGCCAGGCTTCGGAGAGATCGACCAGATAATCGATAGAGAGGTCCATGCAGAGATGCTCCTTCAGGAATCGGTGCCGGCGAGCCGGGCACCGAGAACAGCGGGGTTGGTGCGTGCGCCGAAGCGCGGCGGGAATCAGTCGCGGAAGTTGTTGAATTGCAGCGGCATGCCGAACTCGTGTCCGCGCAGCAGGGCGATGGCTTCCTGCAGGTCATCGCGCTTCTTGCCGGTGACGCGCACCTGCTCGCCCTGGATGGCAGCCTGCACCTTGAGCTTGGCGTCCTTGATGTGCGCGACGATCTTCTTCGCCAACTCCTTGTCGATGCCTTCGCGCAGCGTCACTTCCTGCTTCGTGGTCTTGCCGGAGGCATAGGGCTCCTTGACTTCCAGGCACTGGATATCGATCTTGCGTTTGACCAGGCTCAACTTGAGAATCTCTAGCATCTGCTCCAATTGGAACTCGGCTTCTGCCGTCAGCTGCACGGTCAGGTCCTTCTGCTCGAAGCTGCCTTTGCCACGCAGGTCGTAGCGACGATCGAGTTCCTTGATCGCGTTGTCGATCGCGTTGGTGACTTCGTGCTTGTCCAGTTCGGACACCACGTCGAACGAGGGCATGGGATTCCTCCACTATGTAGCGCGACGGGCCGCATGAGCCGAGCGCGCGTGTCTTGACGGTTAAGAAAGCGCGGTCATTATAACGCTTCGACGTTTCAGCGCCCGCCCCTACGGAGTGACAGGACGTCCCCCTCCAACTGATTGAGCTTGCCATGCCCAACCCCCACCTGAGCATCCTCGTGGTCGATGACGCCAAGTTCTCCAGCGTCATGATCGGTCGTGCCCTGAGCAAGGCCGGCTACCAGGATATCCGCTTCGCCAGCAGCGCCGCTGACGCGCTGGCGCAGCATGCGCAACGTCCTGCCCACGTACTGTTGGCCGACTGGCTGATGCCGGAGATGGATGGCCTCGAGTTGACCGGACAGATTCGCCAACGCGACGCCCTGAGCGGCCACTACAGCTACGTCATTCTGCTCACCGGGCGCGACAGCGAGAATGCGCTCGGCCTGGCATTCGACCATGGCGTCGACGATTTCATCAGCAAGTCGGCAATGAACGAGCAACTACTGCCGAGAATCTTCGCTGCCGACCGGCTATGCGCCTCGCTGCAGCAGCTGAAGCAGGAGAACCATCAGCTGGCCGAAAGCGTCGCCAGCCTCGAAGAGCAAAGCCTGCACGACCCACTGACCGGGTTGGGCAACTGCCGCTATCTACAGCAGCGCCTGGCCGCCAGCCTGCGGCAAATGGAGAATCGTGGTACCGCGCTGTACTACCTGCAGATCGGCCTGCCGGACGCGGATGCACTGCGCGAACGTTACGGAAAGCCCGTCTATGCGGAAATCCTCTGTGCCATCGGCGCTCGCCTGCAGCAGCTGGTCCGCCCACTGGATGTGGTGTGCCGGATCGATGAGCAACAGTTCGGCCTGCTGGCGCTGGTCGATGACCTGAAGGGCTGTTCGCCGAGCAGCTTCAAACGCCTGCACGAGGGTCTGAACCTGCGCGCGCTGAAGACCAGCGAAGGCTTCATTTCGATCAAGGCAGGCATCAGCCTGATCAGCCTCGATGCCGACGCGCTCCCGGTCACACCGCAGGCCATCATCGAACGTGCCGCTGCGCTGCTGCCGAGCGCCTACAGCACGGGCCGTATCGTCCCCTTCCGGCTCAAGCAGTCGGCATGAGTCGATGACCTGGCACATTCTCGGCGCCGGTGCGCTCGGCAGCCTGTGGGCCACCCGGCTGGCTCGTGCCGGTCTGCCGGTACGGTTGATCCTGCGCTCGGCGCAACGCCTGGACGAATACCAACGCGCCGGCGGGCTCGGCCTGCGGGAGAACGACAATCTCGAGCGCTTCGACATCCCCGCGGAGCTGCCCGACGCACCGACCACCATCAGACGACTGCTGGTTGCCTGCAAGGCCTACGATGCCGAAGCCGCTGTGTCCCGGGTCGCCGCTCGCCTGGCCCCGGGCGGCGAACTGCTCCTGCTGCAGAACGGTCTCGGCAGTCAGCAAGCGATCGCCGAGCGCTGGCCGCAGGCCCGCTGCATCTTCGTGTCGAGCACCGAAGGGGCCTATCGCGAGACTGATTTCCAGGTACTGTTCGCAGGCCGCGGGCAGAACTGGCTGGGCGACCCGCATGGCGGCGCAGCGCCTGCCTGGCTGAGCGAACTGGACCTGGCCGGCATCGGGCAGACGTGGAGCACGGAAATTCTCTCGCGGCTCTGGCGCAAACTGGCGCTAAACTGTGCAATCAATCCACTGACCGTGCTCCATGACTGCCGCAACGGCGAGCTGCTGCAGCACCCTGTGCAACTCGCTGTGCTGAGCGAAGAACTCGGCAGACTTCTCGTAGCCAGCGGCCAGCCAGCGGCCGCCAACGACCTGGAAAACGAAGTGCTACGGGTCATCGAAGCCACGGCGGCCAACTACTCGTCCATGCATCAGGACGTCCGTCTTGGCCGTCGCACGGAGATCGCCTATCTGCTCGGCCACGCCTGTGCCACGGCCGAAACCCTGGGGCTGCCCGCTCCGACGCTGCACGCGCTGCACCAGCGTCTTTGCGAGCACCTGCGCCAGCGCGGATTGCCCACCGACTGAGCCGCGGCTACCCTGCAGAAACCTCTGCCGCCTCGTACCGCCAATGATCCTGCGTCAACGCCTCGAAAACCTCCCGGTCGGCCGCAAGCTACTGCTCGCCCTGCTCGTCCTCCTGGCTGCGGTCCTGCTGGTGTCCAACCTCACCTTCATCAGCGCCGCCTATTGGATCTCGCGGCAGAGCGTAGCGCCCCAGGCCATGCATACGCTGGGCGAACTGTTCGCTACCGAAGAACTGAGTACGCGCGCGCTGACCTCACCAGAAGCGGCAAATTCGTTACTCAGACGCCTGGACGGCTATGCGCCGCTGCGCGCAGCGATCATCTACGACCGCGACGGCAACAGCCTGGCACAGGTCCAGCAGGGCGAGCGCCTGCGTCTGCCCGAGCGGCTGAGCGCGGTCGCCGACTGGCGCGCCGGCGAGATCCGCGCCAATCTGCTGGTCCGCTTGCCACAACCGGACGGCAGCGCCGGGCATCTGCTGATGGTCGCCAGCAGCGAACTGCCCGGGGCGTTCTACACCGGCACGCTGACCGCGAGCCTGGCGATCCTCGTGGCCAGCCTGCTGCTGTGGGTTCTGGTCGCCCGGCAGATCCGCCAGCTGATCACGCGGCCAATTCGCGACCTCGAAGCGTTGTCCCGCCAGGTAACCCGCGAGGAGAACTATTCGCTACGGGCCAAGCCCGGCAACCAGGACGAGATCGGTCGCCTGGCCGACGCTTTCAACACCATGCTGTCACGCATGGAGGCTCGCGAGCAGCAGCTCAAGCGCGCCCGTGACGATGCCCAGGAAGCCTTCGATCACGCCCAGGGGCTGGCCGAGGAAACGCGGCACTCCAACCGCAAGCTGGAGCTGGAGGTCCAGGTTCGCAGCAAGATCGAGCAGAAACTCACCGGTTTCCAGAAGTACCTCAACAGCATCATCGATTCGATGCCCTCTGCGCTGATCGCCCTCGATGAGCAGCTCTACGTCACCCAATGGAATCAGGAAGCCAGTGCCCTCTCCGGAACGCCGCTGGACGACGCGCTGAATCAGCCGGTGTTCGTCGCCTTCGAGCCGCTCAAGCCCTTCCTGGCGCAGATCCGCCGCACTTCCGAGCAGCACGTGGTGGAAAAGATCGAGCGGGTGAGCTGGCAGCGCAACGACGAGCCGCACCACTATGCACTGACCTTCTACCCGCTCAGCGGAGCAGGTGGCCGCGGCGTGGTGATCCGCATCGACGACATCACCCAGCGCATCAACATGGAAGAGATGATGGTGCAGTCGGAGAAGATGCTCTCGGTGGGCAGCCTGGCCGCCGGCATGGCTCACGAGATCAACAATCCCCTCGGCGCCATCCTGCACAACGCGCAGAACATCCGCCGCCGGCTTTCGCCCGAACTGGAACGCAATCGCGAAGCAGCGGAGGAAACCGGCGTGCGTCTGGAGGCGGTCAACCAGTACCTGCAACGCCGCGAAGTGCCGCAGTTGCTCGACGGCATCCAGCAGGCCGGCTCCCGGGCCGCGAAGATCGTCAGCCACATGCTCAGCTTCAGCCGCATGAGCAACCGGCAGCTGGCCGATTGTCAGCTGCCGATGCTGATCGACCAGGCGCTGGAGATCGCCGGCAACGATTTCGCCCTGATGGAGGGTTTCGATTTCAGGTCGATCGAGATCGTTCGCGACTTCGATCCGCAGATCGATCGCGTACCCTGCATCGCCAACGAACTGGAACAGGTTCTGCTCAATCTGCTGAAGAACGCCGCCCAGGCAATCCACCAGAACCAGGCTCAGGAACGCGGGCGCATCATCCTGCGCACTCGACTGAACCCGCCATGGGCAGAGATTCAGGTCGAAGACAACGGTGGCGGCATTCCGGAGAACGTTCGCAAACGCATATTCGAACCGTTTTTCACCACCAAGGAAGTCGGTCAGGGAACCGGACTGGGCCTTTCCGTCTCGTATTTCATCATTACCAACAACCACCAGGGCCAGATGGAGGTGCAGTGCCAACCCGGCCATGGCTCCACCTTTACCCTGCGCCTGCCACTGAGTTCGCCTGGCGAGCCGCCGGCGGCCTGAACAAGGAACCAATAGATGGGCAATCGACTGTCGAAGATCTACACCCGTACCGGCGATAGCGGTGAAACCGGCCTGGGCGATGGCCGCCGGGTCGCCAAGGATCATCCCCGTGTGGAAGCCATGGGCGAGGTCGACACGCTCAACAGTCAGCTCGGCCTGCTGCTTGCCGAACTGGCTGAGGCGCAAGTGCAATGGCCTGCGCTCGATGAGCTGATCAGCGTGTTCGGCCCGTGCCAACACCGCCTGTTCGATCTTGGCGGCGAGCTGGCGATGCCCGACTACCAGGCGCTGCAGGAAAGCGAGATCGAGCGGCTGGAGCAGGCCATCGACAGCTGGAATCAGGAGCTGGGGCCGCTGAAGGAGTTCATCCTGCCGGGCGGTTCCAGGCTCATCGCCCTCGCCCACCTGTGCCGCAGCGTGACGCGCACTGCCGAGCGCCGGTGCCAGCAGCTCAATGCCAGCGAAACCGTGCGCCCGGTGCTGCTGGCCTATCTGAACCGGCTGTCCGATGCGCTGTTCGTCGCCGCGCGCCTGATTGCGCGGCGCCAGGGGTGTGGCGAGATCCTCTGGCAACCCGCCGCCGCGGCAGCCGGCGCGGATGACTGAGCACCGCGTGGATCAACAGGCGCGACGGCGCGACGGGCTGCATGCCGCTTGGGAAGCCTTCATCGTCCTGCTGGTCTGCGTGAACCTGGCGCTCATCCTGTTCGACAGCCTGTTCGCGCTGCAGCCGGTCAACACGGCGCTTGCCAACCTGCTGCCGCAACTGCACGAGCGCTATCAGCAAAGCATCCACGTCAACTTCCAGTACATCGACCTGGCCTTCGTCGCGGTCTTCATTCTCGACGTGCTGCTCGGCTGGACGGTCGCACTGTTCGAGCGCCGTTATGCGCGCTGGTACTACTACCCGTTCGCCCACTGGTATGACGTGCTCGGCTGCATTCCGCTGGCGGGATTCCGCTGGCTGCGGGTACTGCGGGTTGGCAGCCTGCTGATCCGCCTGCAGCGTCTGGGCCTGATCGACATGCGCCGGTGGGCCGTCTACGGGCTGTTCAGCCGCTACTACTACCTGTTGATCGAGGAGCTCTCCGACCGGGTGATGGTGCGCCTGTTCGGCCGTCTGCAGCAGGAGATCGGCGCCAGCGATGACCTCTCCCGGCGTCTTCTGCAGGAGGTGGTCCGACCGCGCAAGCAGCGCGTGCTCAACGACCTGTCGCGGCGCCTGCGGGACATGCTGGAGACCGGTTACCGGGACAATCGCGGCGCCATTGAAGGCTATGTCAGCCAGCTGATCCACCAGGCGCTGCAGGACAATCCGGAGATGCACAGCCTCAGAAGGCTGCCGCTCGGCAATCGACTGGCTGCGACGCTCGACGACGCGCTCAGCGATATCGCCGCACGCCTCCTGCAGGGCGCCATCGAAGGCATGCGCGGGCCGCAGTTCCAGGCCCTGGCGGCCAATCTCGCCGACGAGTTCTTCGATGCCTGGGTCTATCAGGACGAACACACCGACCTGGCCCTGGAAGAACTGTTGGTGGATGTCATCGAGGTGCTCAAGCAGCAGGTGCTCGACCGACGCTGGAGTCGTTTCGTCGGACCGACGCCACCCGCAACGCCGCCCGATTGATCGGATCAGCTCGACTGCGCCGCGCCGCGCCCGGGCTCCTCGCCCTCATCCACGCCCCGGAAACCGGCCGCCGACTTCTCGTCGAGACGCGCACCAATGACCATTTCCGTCGCCCAGTTGACCAGGATCGATGTGTAGGCCTCCTGGCAGCGCTCGTTGCTCAGCGCATGGTCGGCGCCCTCGATGATGCGATGGGTCAGCGACTGGGTGCGGTGAAAGGCGGCGCGATAGCTCATGATGGTTTCGTGAGGCACGAAGGTGTCGTGCTGCGACTCGACGATCAACACATCTCCGCGAAAGGCGGAGCAAGCGGCCAATGCACGGTTCTCTTCCGGCAACACCCGCCGGCTGCGCAGTTGATTGAGCACATCGCGGTCCAGTTGGCGCTTGGGCAGGTTCCAGTCCTCGTCGCGATAGAGCGCAGGCACCCGCAGCGCCAGCCATTTGACCGGCCGCAGAGAGGTCAGGATGGTGGCCAGATACCCGCCATAGCTGGTTCCGACCACGGCGATGGCGGACGGATCGATATGCGGATGTTGAGCAAGCAGGTCGTAGGCAGCCAGGAGATCGGCGAGGTTCTGCTCGCGGGTCACCGATTCCTGTTGCGCGCGGGTCTGCGCGTGTCCCCGCAAGTCGAATGACAGGCAGACACAGCCGAGCCCGGCGATGCCGCGGGCGCGGGTGAGATCGCGCTGCTGGCTGCCGCCCCAACCGTGAACGAACAGCACGCCGGGCATCTTGGCCGGCGGTGAAAGGAACGTACCGGCGATATGCTCATCGCCAACCAGAATGTCTACTGTCTCGCTATGCGTCGCCATATTGCTCCACCACTACGCATTTGGTGACGAAACCAACCTCGTCATCCTGACCCTGATACAGGATCGTGGCTGCCGCCGGCGCCGGGCGTTCTCGACCATAGATCTCGAGCGAAGATGCCCGTACAACTCGCGCGCACGTGCCCTGACGGAAGAGTTCCAGCGCCGCGATTTCAGCGCTGCTGGCACCACCGATGCGCCAGGATTGTTCCAGCACACCCGAGCGCGGCTGGCCGCGACCGTCGATCCCCTGGGCGATGTCGTAGTTGCGCCTGGAGGCGAAGAAGTTTCGGTAGCAGGCCGAAGCGGCCTCGTCGTACACCTGTGCCTGGCTGACGGCGAGCCGTGTGGTTTCCGTTAGTTCAAGCGCCAGCAGCGCCTCGAAGTCACCGTCCACGACGACCAGATCGGAACCGCCGTACACCTCGTTGCCGGCGTTATCCTCGGTCAACCGCTGGGTACCGTAGTAGCTCGCCAGGCGGCCGCCGACCCGCACCTGTCCGACGCTGAAGGTCGTGACGTGCTCCAGATGGGCCTCTAGCACCAGGCCGTACTCGGCCAGCTCCTGCTCATCGAGCGCAAACAGAGCCTGATCGAGGGCGTCACTGTCATCGACGCGCTGCTGGCCGCGTCCACCGGTAGCTCGGACCGGCTTGATGCGCACAGAGCCCTCGTGCAGCAGCCGACGCCCGGCATCTCTGGCATCCTCCAGACTGAAGACGCTATAGCCAGCGAGCACACTGCCCTTGACCTGCGTACTGAAATCGCGCGACCAGCCGACCGGCGCAGCGGCGTCCGGGCGAATCAGTGGGTGGGTAATGGCCTTGGTTTCGACGAAGGCCTGCGGTACCACACCGCCGAACAGGTCAGACTCCCCGCACAGGCCCAGCGCCTGGGCTTCACGCAGGCCGACCACCGTACCGGATGGCACGAGATAGGGTTGAGCCTCATAGCGACGGGTCGGATCGTAATCGCCGCCATAAGTCAGCCCTAGCAGTGCAGCCAGACGCTCGGCCAAGGCTGCATGTACGACCCGTTCGTGCTGTGGCTCATTGGGTCGGTTGGCATGGGTCAGTACGACCCTGCGCGAGTTTTGCGACGTTTGCGCATTCATCATTTCGTGGACAGCTCCATGGACTGCTCGACATGCGCGCCCGGAGCCCATGGCCATCGCGAGCGCTCGCTACCACCTGAGCCGTAGCGCGGTGTACCGCAGTAGACCGCAGACACCTCGCAACGATCCTCGGCAGACCGCCGGGCGAATCCAATAACCCCCCAACCAGACGCAAAAAAGGGGAACAACCTCGCGGTTGCTCCCCTTCTTTTTCGCGCTTCGATCAAGCCGGCGCGGAGGCACGGATCAGGTGATCGAAGGCGCTCAGCGAAGCCTTCGCGCCTTCACCGACGGCGATCACGATCTGCTTGTACGGCACCGTGGTCACGTCACCGGCAGCGAACACGCCGGGGATGCTGGTCTGTCCCTTGGCGTCGACGATGATCTCGCCGAAGCGCGACAGCTCCAGGGTGCCCTTGAGCCATTCGCTGTTGGGCAGCAGGCCGATCTGCACGAAGATGCCTTCCAGCTCGACTTCGTGCATCTCGTCATTGTTGCGATCCTTGTAGACCAGGCCGGTGACCTTCTGACCGTCGCCCTTGACCTCGGTGGTCTGCGCCATCTTCAGCACGCGGACGTTGGGCAGGCTGGCGAGCTTGCGCTGCAGCACGGCGTCGGCACGCAGGTCTTCGCCGAATTCCAGCAGGGTGACGTGGGCGACGATGCCGGCCAGGTCGATGGCCGCTTCCACGCCGGAGTTGCCA